>JAUNIZ010000093.1 GCA_030523165.1 Prevotellaceae bacterium | reverse complement strand
AATAGCATAGGTTTTTGCAAATTACCTATGCACTTATCTGAAATTACCGCATAGGTTATCATTTTTGACCCTATTTTTAAGCACCAGTTTTTCTATTTCGCGATTTTCTTTTGTCCTGATTTCAGAAAAACGGAAATGTATATTTATACAGAAACATGAATATTTATGCAATATGCATAACCTAATAAAAGCCTCTTTATTTAGTGTTTTCGCATATTTCTTTTGTCCAAAGAACAGAAAAGAATAAGGAGGAAAAACATTTCTGTCTTTCCTCCTTATGGATTGTCTATTCAACCTTTCGGCTGAACTTCATGATTATTTCACTTTTGCCAACTTTACGATAGATGCCTTTCCGTCGAGTATTGATACGACATTGAAGACACCACGCAGAGAACTGTTAAGCTCAATAGTGCGGCTTTCGCCAGCCTTCATGTTCTTGACAGTAAGCTGTGCTACAAGACTTCCTGCAGCGTCAAAGATACGGAACTGTGCATTCTCCACGTCAGCATTTACTGTAATAGTAACAGCGTTACCGTCTCCATCAACACTTACGTCACCGTTGCCAATCCTAGCATTGCTGATACCTGATGTAGACGTTACTGTCAACGAAACAGGAGCATCAGTTCTTGCACCGTTAGCGTCAGTTGCAGAGATGGTCAATGTAGTTGTACCTTCACTTACAGCAGAGATGATAAATCCTGTAGATGCATTGAAGATTGTCGCTATTGAAGAATTTGCGACAGAAACCTCGTATGTCATCTCGTCATCATCTGGGTCTGTGAACAGAGTACTGTAATCGTAGATAGAAGAAGTTTCTCCCTTGACGAATACAAGTGAAGCAGGACCTGTATATTCAGGAGCCTGGTTGGTATGTTCTACGTTGTAAGCTACCTTTGACGTAGCAGTGTTGTTGTTAGCGTCAACAGCAGTAACAACCACACTATGCTGACCTTCTGTACCATAATCAGGAGCAAGAAGCAGATTGACATTCAGACTATAGCCAGCCTCAACGCTGATAGTAGTACCGTCAATACTGATACCTTCCTGTGTGCCGTCAGCGTTCTCATAGCTGTCAATAGAAGAGATAGAACTTTCATCAGTAAAGTCTACTGTGAATGCATCGCCTTCCTCGTCAGCCACATTGATTGTCATAAGAGCCGTAGATGCCTCAGGTACTGTAGTTGTTCCGCTCGGGGCCGTTATCACAGGAGCAGAGTTTCTGTTCAATGTGATGTGATAGTTCACAAGCGAACTTGCAGGGTCATTGCTCTTGATGACAAGTGTAGCCTTGTTGTTCTTGTCATAGTATGCTTTAGAAGCATCAATGTCAAACTTGACAGCAAGCGATTCGCCTACGGCAACTTCACCTTCGGTAGTGCTGTTAAGCATCTTTATCCATGAACTGCCTTCTTCTGTCTCAACACAGGTCATGAAGTAACCGAACGCTCCAGTGCTGTAGTAAGAATCCATATAGTCTTCTACATCGAACCATCCACCCATAGATTCAATATAACCCATGTAGCGGTTAGCGGAAACTTCATCGTTCTTTGAAGCCATAAGTGCCGATGCTGTATATCCAGCAGGATACTTCAGGATTACATAGAACGTGTCAGCAGGGTTGATGTATATCGGACTGTCGAACTCAAGCAGACGGGGCTCACCATAGTAGTTGCCAGAAGAAGTAGGCTCTTCTTTGTCTACATGCAATGTTCCTGTACCGACAACATTGTCAGAAGTAACGTCATCGCCGATTACGACAGAAGCCTCAATATCAACGTTCTCAAGATTTCCGATTGTTCCTACAAAGTAGAGATGTGAGAGGTTGAATCCTTCGTCAGGACTTACGTAGCGTGTAGCTGCATAATAGTTTTCTGTCGTATCTGAACCAGTACCGATAATTGCTGACTGTGCATTAGAAACAGGCTTCAATATCGGATAATAGAGAAGGTTGGTATATTCAATTCCTGACGGAACATCATATATATAAGGATTGCTGTCCTCTACCTTTGCAGGAGCAGACTTAGACATTGCGCTGATGGCATTGCGTGAAATCATTTCAGCGTTGAACTCTGTAGTAATGCCGTCTGCAACCTTCTTCGGTGCCCACATGATACCCGGATCGTCGCCACCAGTATCTTCGCTTTCAGAAACTTCATCATTGCCTGACGGGTCAAGTCTGAGAGAATAAGTCAGTTTATACTGACCTTCATTAGAGATAATCAGAGAATCAGTTCCTGTATAGTCTTTAGAAACACCGTCAATTACTATCTCGTCTCTATCGAATGTCATAAGAGGAGCATCTGTCAAGACAAGCTTGAATGGAACGGTCTTTGTTTCTTCAGAAAGTCCGTCAAGAGTAAATACGATAGGAGCTTCCATTGTCATAGGAGTACCATAGTCGTAAGCTACAAGCTGGAACTGCACAGGCTCTTTTCCTACAGTCACTTCCAAACCAGGATACCATGTTGTCCAACCGGTTGTAGTACCGCCGAACCACTCGTCTTCGTATGTAGTGTAAACCATAAGGGTAGCCTCCATTGAGTAATCGTCATTGAAGCTTACATTAGTAATCTTGAATGCCTTTGAACCTGTGTTTGCTACTTCAAAGTCGTAAGTTATCTCTTTCCAACCAGTAATATAGTCTGCTACAAGTTCACCGCCTACGCTGTCAGGGAATACCGCTACAGCTTCACCAGTGATAGTCATGCTTACAGGAACAGTAACTACAGGAGAGGTAGGAACATTCGTATTGATTGTAATTTCTCTCTCGTATGTGTCTGCAAGTTCGTCTGCAAGCAGTTCTACAGGAACAACCTTGCTTTCACCTTCCGCTACTGTGTATGACTTGACAGGACTGAAGAGTACAGCATTGCCGCTTGTTATATACTGAGAAGCAAGATTTACGCCAGTCGTACCTGTTTCATCCTGCACACCAGCAACACCGTATACTCCAAGCATAAAGCCTGTATCGTCGAGGTTGTACTGGAACTTGAACGTACCGTCCTTGTTGATTATAACCTGATAGTTCATTCCGTCCATAGCACTGTTACCATAACCTATATATGAAACAATCACACGGTCGTCTTCTGCCTTATAGTATGCACCGTCTGAAGAAGAAGAACCCATAGAATGGTTACCCCAGAACGGAGCGATGATGTTTGTATAGAACGTATCGCTTGTAGGCAGCTGTGCTGGAGGTTCAGGGAAGTTCACATAGTCTGTATGCTCACTGAATGACACGAAACCTGTATCATAGATATACATTGTCGTATAGTTCTTTCCATAGAACGGGAAGCTGAACGGCAATTCTACAGTAGCAAAGTCTGTTACATCGAGATAATCAGTCAAAGCCCAATGTCCGTCATAGTCGCTTGTAATGTCCACCCAGCTGTATGTAACGTCATCGTTCTCTGAACTTGACTTGTAACTATAACCGATTGAAGAATTGTCATCGGTTGTCAGATCAGTAACATTGAACCATGTCTCTGGCTCTATGTCAAATACCAATGCTTCGTTACCGCTGTTTGTAACGGTAAGTTCTTTGCTGATGCTTTCACCATAAGGAGTGGTTTCTGTAATGCTCTCTGGTGTTATATTCCATTCTGGAACACCGATGACCGTACCGGTTACAGGTATTGACGCTGTTGTGCCGTCTGCATAAGCAATAACAACTTCATCGCTAACTGCACCTTCTGTTTCTGTTGGCAATGTGATTGTTATGTCCTTGCCTTCACCAGCAGCAACAGTAAACGCTGTCTGTACTTCATCTTCCAATACAACTTTTCCTTCCTTGGCGGTCACGCTGCTTACGTTTAATGCGCTTCTTCCCTTGTTGCTCAACAATACTGAAGCCTTGGTATCAGAAGTGCGGAACACTTCACCGAAGTTTACAGATGTAGAGTCAAGAGATGCTACAGGAACAAGACCGTCGCCAGTGATGTTTGCCTTCAGGGTTATTGTTGTACTTGGCTGTGAAGGGTCGTTTGTAAGGAGTGTCAGATAGTTTGTAAGTTCACCAGCATAGAGATTCTCATTTGCGGCTGATGCTGTAACTGTAATCTCTGCACTCTCACCGATACCTATCACACCGTCTGTACTTGATATGCTTTCTATCATAGAAGAAGCCGGAGCTACTATCTTGATAGCAGAACCTGTCATAATGCTCTGATAGAGATATGTATCGTCTGTTTCGGCATAGTCATAGTCGGTCACTACGAACGGGTCTTCACAATCAACGTCAGAGATTCCAACGAAGTTGTGCATACCTGAGCCATAAACACTATATGGGTCGTAGTCGTCATAGTAAACCTCTACGCTACCATCTGAGCAAAGAGCCATATGGAAGCTGACCTTCGTTCTGGCATCTCCACCCTCAAGAGCGTATGTAAGCACATCCTTGAACTTTATGACGAACTTGCCGTCCTGCTTGCCGTAAGATATCTTGCTGTCACTTCCCATAGCCAGCTTGTCGGCATTGACATAAGCAGATATGTAGCCATAGCCACTTACGCAATCTGCTGTTGGGATGTTGCAGGATATACGTGCATAATCGCTGTTGTTCATTATAACAGAGCCGTAAGAAGTAACGTAAATCTGGTCGTAGTTAGTACCATAGAACGGGAAACTGAAACCGAGATTTATCGCACTTGACTGCCATGTGTTGTCATTGAACGTTGAAGTAATGTCTGTCTCGTTTGTCAAGTCAGGATTGTTGTCATAAGAGAAAGCATCACTGCCGTTAAGGTTAGAAATGTATGAATAACCGAACTTGTGAACTGTTCCTATGCCGTCGATAGTCTCTGAGCTATATTTCGGGAATACATATTCCAACGGATATTGACCTTCATTAGTGATATTGAATGACAATGACTTGCTTTCTCCTGATACGTCAAGGTCTTCAAAATCAAGCGTATCTTTATCTACGCTAACCTTTGCAGGGTCTGAAGCCACACCACGTACAGTGAAGCTATAAGTATTGCCGTTCTTGTCTGTAAGTGTCACTCTACCGCTGACGCTACCGGCTGCAGTAGGTTTGAACGTTACGTCCATTGAACCTGTTGAACGTGCAGCGATTGCGCTCATATAGCTTGGCATCTCGAATTGATCTGACGTACAAGCGATATTTCCACTTGAAGCATAGAGGCTACCGCCGTTTCTTCCAGTGAACGCACCGAAACCGCTGTTGGAAAGTTCTATTGTCAGAGTCTTCTCCTGACCTACAAGAAGGTCACCGAAGTCAACGAGCTGCTGACTGCTGAGTGAAGGCTTATAGCCGCTTACGGTCATCTTCACAGAAAGTTTGTTGTCTGAAGCCTGTGACTCGTTAGTGCTTACTGCAAGATTAAAGTTGTATGTACCGTTTACAAGCTGCTGACCGTCGTTTGACATAGTTACGGTCTGGCTCTCGCCTGAACGTACCTGACCTTCTGCAGGATTAGGATTAAGCACTGCGCTCCAGTCTGGGTTCTTGCTTATAGCAGTAACGTCCCATGTCATGTTGTCTGCAACACTTTCATAAGAACTGCCGCTAAGAGCCTCGTTCAACTGCATCCATGTGCTTCCGTTGTCGGTACTGAAATAGCTGTATTGCTGTATATTGCTGGTGTTTGCAGTACCCATACCTAAAGGATAGGTCTGCCCTGCAGGATACTTGGCTACTACCCAGAAACTACTACCAGGCTCAAAGTAAATCTGTTCGCCAAGGTTAATGTCGTAGTTGTATGCGAAATAGCTGTATTCTACTGTCTGCAACAGGCTTGCTGTAGATATTGATCTCGAACCGTCATAGATCTCAATTACAGGGTCGCTTCCATAAGCGCCACCAAAGTTGAGTGCAGTCAAGTTAAATCCATTAGGGAAAGAATCTTCGTCTACTACAAACAACTGTGCCAAAGCGTTAGGCTTGCTTGTGTCCGACTCTCCGATATATGCATATATACCGCTTGTCCAAGCCATTTCCTTAGGATAGTCTCCAGCATAATAGTCTGAACTTACAACAGTATTGCTTGAAGCCTTCTTCATTGCTACTGATCCACTGAACGGCACAACATTGCCTGGACTTACTTCATTTCTTGAACTCCTTGAAATGCTTACGCTCTTCGTTGCAGCCGAGATAGAATACTTCAGAACACCTGCACCGGTATTACTAATAACGAATTCATCTGAAGCTGTAGTAGAAGAAGTTGCATCGATAGTCATGCTGAGACTTGTCTTGTCGAAAGATATTACAGGACCAGCGTTTGTTGTAGCAGACTGTATAGGAGAAAGTTCTGAACCTGTTCCCCAACGGTTATATGTCTTGATTGCAAAGTAATATGTTGTCTCTGCACTCAATCCATCGAGTTCGTAAGACATAGTGTCGCCTGAAGCCATGAACTTAGTATCTACAGATACCGAATTGAGCTTTGTCAGGTCACTTTCAGCTGTAAACTCTGTTGTACTATAATATATAACATGGTGGTCAATAATACCTTCGTCGCTCTCTGGTATAATCCATTCAACGAGAACATTGTCGTGTGAAGGCGTAAGAGTATATTCAGTAACAGCCGTAGGAGTAGAGCCTTGACTCACCTGCAACGCCTTGTAAGCGTCAATATATCCGCTGCCCATAAGTCCTTCCCAGCTTGGATTGTCGGTATAAAGATCATTTACTGAAGAGGTAAGCAATGTACGGAGGGTCTCGTTTGTAAATTGTGAATTACCGTACTTTGAAAGCACCAATGCAGCTATACCGGAAACATGAGGACATGCCATTGAAGTTCCTTCATTGTAACCGTATGTGCTATTAGGCAATGTACTGAGTACTCCGTTTTCCTCACCATAATCCTCTAGACCGCCAGGAGCAGTAACATCTACCCAGCTACCACGAGTGCTATAGTAAGCAGGCTCCTTAGAGTTTGTCATAGCTCCTACAGCTACAACCTCGTCAAGACACTGAGGATAGTAGTTGCCTTCATCCTGTGTATTACCTGCAGCAAAGATACAGAGACCTCCACTCATCTTGTCTCCACCGCCATACTGCGTGAAATATTTCACAGCTTCGGTTATTGAAGCGTCTTCATAATCAGCAGAACTTTGTCCCCATGAACACTGTGCTATACTTGCGCCCATGTCGGCTGCATAGACAAGAGCGTCGGCAAAGTTGCCGTCAGCTGATGTACGGCTATCGAACACCTGACATACAAGCATCTTCACACCCGTCTGATCCGAACCGTTACCTCCAGCCACACCAGCTACACCGATACCGTTGTTGTTCACTGCTCCTACAGTTCCAGCAACGTGAGTACCATGTGAATGTGCGCTAATATCAGAAGAACTGGTAACGAAGTTATAGCCATATACGTCATCCACATATCCGTTGCCGTCATCGTCAACACCAGGCTGACCATTAAGTTCAGCCTCATTTACATAAGCGTTCTGTGCAAGGTCTGGATGATCTACTTGGAATCCGCCGTCTATAATTGCAACAAGAACGTCACTAGAACCGCATACACCTGCTGTTTGCCATGCCTCAAATGCATTAATGTCAGCACCGGCAACGCTTCCGTTTATGGAACCGTCATTGTGGTAGTGCCATTGACTAGATAGCAAAGGGTCGTTAAATGGCATTGTTGCAGCGGCCTTGCTTGCTTTTGCAATCTCAGAAGGTGTTATTTCACGAAAGCTTTCACCTCCTATAGGCTTCATCTTTGCAACTGCTCCAGCGTGAGTAACGCCCGGTGCAGCTTTATAAAGATTCTTTGCCTGCGAAACGGTTATACCGCTGCCTTCAAAGGTGATGTCGTACCAAAGGTCTAGTCCGAACGCCTTGTGTCTTTCCTCATACTTCGGCGAGTAAGGGAAAACACGCTTCATACTGACTGCCTTAACTTTTTCATTGACACGGTCTAAAGTCGTAACGCCTGTGGTCATGTAACCACTTGCACTCATAGGGAGTACGGAGTTAGAGATACGTGTAGCGACTTCACGTTGAAGCTTTACACGCACCACGCCTTCAACATAAGCGTCTGAAGACGTCGATGACTGTGCCTTCATCTGGCTACCGCTGGCTATCGCCAACAATAGTCCCATAAGACAAAATAGTTGTTTTAACATTAAAAATAAATTTTATAAATAAATAATGAATGCATTACCTCTGCAAATATAATAAAATAATGCTAATTCCAATAGAAAGAATATCATAAAATAACAATAAATGATTATATTTTTATGATTATCAAGTTAATCGGCCGTTTTAGTTAGCATATTTCCATAATCAAAGTATAAAAAAAGACATACCGCAAATTAACAAAAATCAGCAAAAAAGAGATATTCTTAATAAGAAAACAGTTGGCGGAATCAAGTAGAGCATACCTGATTCCGCCAACAATGTTTATTATGTACAATACCGAAAACGGTATTTATTTATATATTAATGTCAAGTCCTATACCGAACACTCTGTTTGTTCTTGTGAAAGAATCAGAGCCATAAAGTATGCTCTTTCCTGTCTCTGCATCAGGAGTAGTAAGCATTGTAGAGACTTTCTCAATAGCCTCAGCTGCTGCATCTGAACCAAGAAGCTGGTTGGCAACGTTGCCTACTATGCTGCCCGCAAGGTTGGAAACATTATTATAGTCATTGCTTTCACGGTTGTAAGTAGAATAGTTTGTCTGGAAGTAAGCTAAGTTGAGCTTTAGCTTCTTGCTGAGATTGATGCCGACACCAAAACCGAATGAATATGAACTGACATTGAAACTGATGTCTTCCATATAGTCGTCAGTGAAGCTATAGTTTGTTTTCTGCAGACCGGCACTGACTTGCACCGTCTTGTTTATATCGTATTCTGCACCGAAAAGGAATTCGTTGGTATTGCCGTCAAGTTTCTTCTGATGGTCGTTGAACTGCGTAGCGTCTTTGTCAAAGTAATGATGCCAACCTGCTGAAACACGCAACTGAGGGAGTATAGACCACTGCGCGCCTAATGTAAGTAACGCAGGAGAATCCTCTGCCACTTCTATTCCGTCTTCGTATCTGTCAAGCAATTCAAGGTTCTTTGCACTCTCGCTGTTAGCAGAACGGTTCTTTAGACGCATGCGTGTCTTGAACTCATACTTTGCAGCAAAGTTGAAATCGCCTGTCTTGAAGTCTACTCCCAATATCGGAGCAACGCCCCAACCAGACTGGTCGCAGTTAAGTGTAACGTCTTCTGTTGCGCTTCCCAAGGCTGTAAGCATAGTTGCCTTTACCGTATATTCCTGTGCCAATGCTGCATACTGAGCCGCTGCAGCTGCATCGCCTGCTGCCTGAGCTGTAGTAGCTGCCTGTGTGTACTGTCCTACAGCTGTTGAAGCCTGTGTGGCAAGAGACTTGAACGTAGATGAAGCGCTAACGAATTCGCCGTTTATGTTAGCCTGTATGTTGCTTACATAGCCGTAATAGTTTGATGTTCCGTATAGCAATCTCGCACCTACATATACAGACCAGTTCTTGTTAAGCTTGCGTGCAGCACCAAGAGTGAAGCCGTAATAATACTGGCGACCACGCATATATGTATCCATTCTATACTGCGATACGGTAGGCAAGCCAAGAGTTCCAAGTCCCAACTGCGATGTTATAGCGTCAAGATTCTGTGAAAGCAAAGGCAGAAGTCCTACACTGCTCTCAAACGAACCCAATCCATTGTTAAACTCACACTTGCCACCACCGCCTGTAACAGCGAAATTAAACTGGAAGCTCCAGTCATTCTTGTTATATGCAGCCTGAAACGAAGGAAGGACAGGAGCGTCAGCCTTACCCTTGAAAGTCTTTGTCTGGTTGCCAGAATTATCTGCACCGTATGCAAAAGGAGCAAATGTAGACGTTATGGTTCTTGTCTGATGCACATTCTGAATATTGATTGACAGATGCAGACCGTCATTCATAAAAGCCACTCCGGCAGGGTTACTGTACACACCGTCAATGCCTATCGCAGCATCTCTTGCAGGGTTTCTCAAGAAAGCAATGTTCTGATTTGTATTAGTAAGAATACCGCCTGCATTTGCAGACACAGCACTTGCAAGCGCAAGTGACAATAAAACTGATTTTAACTTTATCATTTTAAATTACTGTAAAAATTGGTTGCAAAGGTAAATGAATTGTTCTAAAATTCCGAGAAACTATATTTCCGTTTAATTTATATTAACAATAAAACAGGTAAACAATGCACAAATAGCGGTAAATGTGCAGTATTTTGTGTAATAAATGTGTTTCTTCTCTATGAAAAAACTTTAAAACCAGAAATGCAAAAGGCAACTTTTCAACGCTGCAATCTGCCGAATGCCAATAATAATCCGTATCTTTGCACTCAAAGATAATTACTAACTTATTTTCAATAAACACGCTGTTGATACGGCAGAAACACCAAAACAATGAAAAAGACCTTTTTATTACTATTCTTTACGGCGACTTGTTCATGCTCGCTGAATGCCTTTTCAGATTCGGGAAAGACGGGATATCCTATCGACCAGGTAGCTTTCACGTCGGTAAAAATAGCTGATGGCTCGTTCTGGGGGCAGCGCATAAAAGCGGCAAGAGACGTTACAATACCGCTGGCATTCAGCAAATGCCAAAGCGAAGGGCGATATGAAAACTTTGTAAAGGCTGCACATCCGAGCAAGGACTATAAGGTTACGGGATTTTCCTTTGATGATACGGATGTCTACAAGACCATAGAAGGGGCGAGTTATGTGCTTCAGACTTATCCGGACAAGAAGCTTACGGCATATATAGACAGCGTTCTCGATGTTGTAGCCAAGGCACAGGAGCCTGACGGATACCTATATACGCCACGCACAATGAACCCGGAACACCCACATTCATGGTCGGGCGACAGACGATGGGTTAAGGAAGAAGTGCTGAGCCACGAGCTTTACAACCTCGGACACATGGTTGACGCTGCCGTAGCCCACTATCAAGCGACCGGAAGCACCAAGTTTCTCGACATAGCGAAGCGTTATGCAGAATGTGTAATACGTGAGGTTGGACCTTCGGAAGGGCAGGCTCACGTTGTGCCGGGGCACCAGATTGCAGAGATGGCACTTGCCCGTCTGTATGTGTTAACGGGTGAAAAAAAGTATCTTGACGAGGCAAAATTCTTCCTTGACTACCGCGGAAAGACCGCCGTCAAGGACATTTACACACAGAGCAACAAGCCTGTAACGGAGCAGAAAGAGGCTGTAGGCCACGCTGTACGTGCCGGCTACATGTATGCTGGCATGGCTGACGTTGCCGCATTGACGGGCGATTCGACATATATAAAGGCGATTGACGACATCTGGGAGAATATTGTAGGAAAGAAATACTATATCACCGGAGGTGTGGGAGCACGCCACGCTGGTGAAGCTTTCGGCTCAAATTACGAACTGCCTAACCTTACTGCATATAACGAAACGTGCGCTGCAATAGCTCAGGTGTACCTTAACCAGCGTATGTTCCTGCTGCATGGCGATGCAAAATATATCGATTGCCTTGAGCGTACATTATATAATGGTGTAATAAGCGGCATGAGTGTAGACGGAGGAAGGTTCTTCTACCCTAACCCGCTGTCGTGCGACGGTAAATATCACTTCAATTCCGACAACACAATAGAGCGTCAGCCGTGGTTCGGCTGCGCCTGCTGCCCAAGCAATCTTTGCCGTTTCATCCCTTCAATTCCTGGCTATCTGTATGCGGTAAAGGACAATTCCGTCTACGTTAACCTGTATGCAGCAAACACGTCAGAGATAAACGTAAACGGAAAGAAGGTTGTTTTGGAAGAAGAAACAAAATATCCGTGGAACGGAGACATCAGCATTCGGATAGCAAGCGCCAAGACTTCCGATTTCCGTATGATGCTGCGCATACCGGGATGGGTAAGGAATCAGGTTGTGCCAAGCGACCTTTACTCTTTTGCCGACGACGTCAAGACGGGCTATAAGGTGTCTGTTAACGGTGAGGAAACTAGCGGCACACTTGTGAACGGCTATCTTGTCATAAACAGGAAATGGAGGAAAGGAGACGTGATAAGGATTCATTTCGACATGGAACCGCGTCTTGTAAAGGCTTCGGAGCGCGTTGTTGACGACAGAGGACGTATCGCCGTAGAGCGCGGTCCGCTGGTATATTGTGCCGAAGCGGTAGACAACGGTTTTGATGTGTTCAAGTTTGTGATGGGTAAAAAGCCTGCATTCACAACCGTAGAGCGTCCTGAACTAATCAACGGCATTATCCAGCTGAAAGCGGAAGGGCAGGTATTGGAATATGACAACGACGGAAAGATTACCGCAAAAGACGCTACTCTGACGCTTATCCCATACTACGCATGGAACCATAGAGGCGTAGGCAAAATGCTTGTATGGCTTAATAACGGTGTGGAACGGCTTGACTATTAACCGTAAACATATCGTTTCTTACAAGGAAACATATCATTTCTGATTAAGAAATATATTGTTTGTTATAAGGA
>JAUNIZ010000092.1 GCA_030523165.1 Prevotellaceae bacterium | reverse complement strand
ATATATAATAATAAAAATATTTTACTAATCTATTTAATTAGGTATTTTTACAGTTGTTAACAATTAGACAAATCCTATTTTACTCCATATACCTACGCCAAAAACAAACTGACATACTGACATACTGATAGATTTTCTGTCTTTGACTGATTAATAAAAAGAAGAAAAGAATGCTGTTTCTCGGATCAACACGAGCTAAAATCTATATTTCTATATTACCACTGCAAACTTTCCGAGCAACGAAAAGCATAGGTTAACGGCAACGAAAAGATATGTTTGCAACATGCAAATGATAGTTTTCTTCCACATAACATAAGCAACACCCGACGACAAGCAAACGGTTTTGTTATCATAAAATCACAAAAATCGTAGTATATTTTCATAAAATCAAAGTTAATTTACGTCTCTCTTTTAGGTTCACAAACGGCATGTCAAAAGCGACATATAAAAGATGTTAATATAGCGATTAAATGCTCTGTTTTCTTTTGTTTTATGGTTTTATTTTGTTTCCTTTGCATAAGGAAAAATTAAAAGTTTAGTACTATATGAAAACGAAAGAACTCGTACTTAAATCAGAAACAAATAGAAAGAGGCTGATGGAAATTGTCTACAAGGCAAAAGCCGGACATATCGGCGGCGACTTGTCATGCCTCAATGTGCTGACAGCTCTTTACTTCGATGTATTGAGAGTAGACGTAAACAACCCAAAAGACAGCTTGCGTGACCGATTCATCCTGAGCAAGGGTCATTGCGTGGAATCATTGTATGTAACTCTTGAATCAAAAGGATTCATCAAGGAAGGCGTTCTTGAAACGCTTGGCCAGTATGGCTCTATCCTTTCAGGCCACCCAACGATTGAAGTACCGGGAATAGAGGTCAACACAGGCGCTCTCGGACATGGACTTTCTATCGGCGTGGGCATGGCGATAGCAGCAAAGATGGACAAGAAAGACTACAAGACATACGTTCTGATGGGCGACGGAGAACAGGGCGAAGGCTCTATCTATGAAGCAGCTATGGCTGCCAACCAGTATAAGCTGGACAATCTTGTGGCTATCATTGACCGCAACCACCTGCAGATAAGCGGCGATACGGAAGACGTTATGGGGCTTGACGACATCAGAAGCCGATGGTCAGCCTTCGGCTGGGACGTGAAAGACATGAACGGCGACGACATGGAAGACATCATAAAGACCTTCCACTCTATCGACTATGACAACAAGAAGCCTCACCTGCTGGTATCACACACCACAAAGGGCAAAGGCGTTTCCTACATGGAGAACGTGGCTAAGTGGCATCATGGCGTTCCAAGCGAAGAGCAGTATGAACAGGCCATTAAGGAAATATCTGAAAGAATAGAAAAACTTGAAAACGAATAACATTATGATAGCTTGCAGAAAAAGTTTTACAGATACATTGCTGGAACTGGCAAAGGAAGACAAGGATATAATAGCGGTGACTACCGACGCCCGTGGTTCGGTTACATTGGGCGACTTTGCAAAAGAACTTCCAGAACAGTTCGTTGAGTGCGGAATAGCTGAACAGGATGCCGTAGGCATATCTGCCGGTCTTGCCCATAGCGGAAAGAAAGTGTTCGTTTGCGGCCCTGCCTGCTTCTATGTTGCAAGAAGCCTTGAGCAGGTAAAGGTAGACCTGGCATACAGCCAGAACAACGTGAAGATTCTTGGCGTCAGCGGTGGCGTGGCATACGGCGCGCTTGGAGCTACACACCATAGCCTCCACGACATTGCAGTGCTTCGCACATTCCCTGGCATGAACATCGTTTTGCCTTGTGACGCTCGTCAGACAAGAAAGCTGGTAAAGCAGCTCGTTGACTACCCGGAGCCTGTCTACGTGCGCGTAGGACGTGCTGCAGTTCCTGATGTATATGAGAACGACGACTTTGAATTTGAGGTTGGAAAGGCAAACATGCTGCTCGACGGAAAAGACCTTACTATAATAGGTACGGGAGAAACCGTTTACCACGCTTATCAGGCTGGCCTGAAGCTACGTGAGCAAGGCATCTCTGCACGTGTGCTTGACATGTCTTGGGTTAAGCCTTGCGACAAGGAAGCCATATACAAGGCTGCCAATGACACAAAACGCATAATCACGGTAGAGGAGCACAGCAAGTTTGGAGGTCTTGGTGCTATGGTAACAGAGATTCTTTCCGAGAACCCTGTACCAGTAAGAATATTGGGCATACCTGACGAGAACGTGGTTCATGGAAACTCTGGAGAAATATTCGCACACTACGGATTGAACGCCGAAGGTATAGTAAAGGCAGCCATCAGCTTCCTGCCGTAAAGATATTACAACCTTGAACCATTAATCTATATGAAAAATTATATTATAGCGATAGACCAAAGCACGTCTGCTACAAAGGCGATGCTCTTCAATGAAAATTGCGAGATGATGCACCGCGTGAACGTGGCTCACCAGCAATATTATCCGAAACCAGGATGGGTTGAGCATGACGCAGAGGAAATATATAACAACGTGCTGAAGGCTATCACGGAACTGATGCAGGGCGAAGACCTTGAAAACGTGTCTTATTCGCTGGCTATAACAAACCAGCGCGAGACCGTTGTAGTATGGAACAAGCATACGGGCAAGCCTGTCTGCAATGCCGTAGTTTGGCAATGCATGCGCGGCGAGGAGTTCTGCAACAAACTGAAAGAACAGGGTTATAGCGAGTTCGTGCAGAAAAAGAGCGGTCTTCTTATTGACCCTTATTTCTCTGCAAGCGGTGTGAAATGGATTCTCGACAATGTTGAAGGCGCAAGAGAAGCCGCCGAGAACGGCGACCTGCTTATGGGAACTATCGACACATGGCTTGTATGGAAGCTAACCGGAGGCAAGAGCCATGCCACTGACTATACAAACGCGTCAAGAACATTGCTGATGAACATCAATACCCTGCAATGGGATGACGAGCTGCTCGAACTGTTCTCTATTCCGAAGAGCATGTTGCCTGAGCTGCTTCCATGCGACGCTATATTCGGCGAAACTACTATAGGCGGGCTATTCAAGAAGCCTATCGTAATAGCAGGCGTATTAGGCGACTCCCATGGAGCGTTGGCTGGACAGATGTGCTTTGAGGAAGGTCAGGGAAAAGCCACTTACGGCACAGGTTCTTCCGTTATGGTTAATATCGGCGAGAACATGGTTTCAGCTCCTCACGGACTTGTAACGTCTGTAGGCTTTGCCGCTATGGGCAAGGTGTTCTATGCCTTTGAAGGCAATATCCACTGCACTGGAGCCACTATAAACTGGCTCACTAACCAGCTTCATCTGATAGGTTCGCCTGCTGAGATTGAAAGCGAAGCTACATCTGTAGAAGACAACGGTGGTGTGTATTTCGTGCCTGCTTTTGCAGGTCTTGGCGCACCATGGTGGAACAGCGAGGTAAAGGCAGCCGTATTCGGACTTACCTTAGGAGCGACAAAAGCCCATGTGCTGAGAGCTGCACTTGAATCAATAGCCTACCAGGTGGAAGATCTTGTAGAGGCAATGACATCAAAGGCTGGCATAAAGCTGAAGGAGCTGCGCGTTGACGGTGGCCCTACGAAGAACAAGTTCCTGATGCAGTTCCAGGCAGATTGCCTTCGCGTGCCGACTGACTGCTCTGACGTAGAAGAAGCATCGGCACTTGGAGCCGTTGTAATGAACGGCATAGCGCGCAAGGTGTGGACAGACTTCTCACAGATAGCTGCCCTGCGCCGTAGCCGACAGAGAATAACGCCTCAAGACAATGAGCTTGTCATTGTGAAGTGGCACGACGGATGGCTTAAGGCGGTTAATCAACTGATAAAATAAAAACATAATAATTGAATCATGCGAAACAAGAAAAAAATGTGTTTTGGTGTCATCATCGGCACCCGTGCCTATTTCAATTCTGAATTGGCAAAAGATGTCCGCAAGCAGTTGCTGAAAACTCTTGAAGACGAAGGTTATGACTATGTGATTCTTCCTGAAGACGCTACACCTACGGGAAGCAGCAGTATAGAAACACGCGAAGACGGACTTCTATGCGCTGAACTGTTCCGTCAGAACCGCGACCGCATAGACGGAATTATCGTGTCTCTGCCTAACTTCGGATTCGAGATCGGCATTATCAATGCGATAAGCGTGGCTGACCTGAATGTTCCTGTGCTTGTACAGGCTTGCGATGACGAGAATGACAAGGTTGACCTTGATAGTCGTCGTGACGCGTTCTGCGGAAAGATTTCTGTATGCAACAACCTTTATCAGTATGGTATTCCTTTCACTGATACCACATTGCATACCTACTCTATTTATTCTGACCTTCTCATAAAGGATATCAACAAGTTTGCGGCTATTTGCCGTGTAGTAAACGGACTGCGCCATGCACGCATCGGTGCTATCGGCACTCGCCCAGCAGGCTTCCAGACATGCCGTGCCAGCGAGAAGCTTTTGCAAAGAAGCGGCATAACTGTAGTGCCAGTTGACCTGTCAGAGATTCTTGGCGCTGCCCGCAAGATAGAAGACAATGACGCAGAGTTGGTTAAGAAGATAGAAGACATCAAAGGCTATGCAACCGTGCCTGGCGAATATAGCGACAAGCTTGTGCTTCAGGCTAAGTTCGGTGTTGCCGTAGAGCGTTGGATTGAGGCTAACCAGATTGACGCTGTGGCTATACAGTGCTGGGATTCTCTTGAGCAGAACTATGGCTGCGCTGCATGCGTTACAATGAGTATGCTTGGCGACAAGCTGCTTCCTGCCGCTTGCGAGACAGATATAGCAGGTGCCGTTTCAATGTATGCGTTGACATTGGCAACTAAGGCTTCGTCTGCACTTCTCGACTGGAACAACAACTTTGCCGAAGACCGCAACAAGTGTGTTTGCACCCATTGCGGTAACTTCCCTAAGTCATTCATTCAGAACGATATCAAGCTCGGCACTCTTGGCGTGCTTGGAAGAACTTTGGGCAAGGTTCATACATTCGGTGCAGTTTACGGTAAGGTTACAAAGGGTGAATTTACATTCTTCCGCATCTCTACAGATGACCCTAAGGGCTGCATAAAAGCATATCTTGGCAAGGGAGAATTGACAGATGACCCATACGGAATGGACGGATGTATCGCCGTTACAAAGGTTGATAATCTGCAGAAGCTCATGAAGTATATCTGCAAGAACGGATTTGAGCACCATGTAGCTATGGTAAGAACAAATGCCGTTGATATTCTTCAGGAAGCTATTGAAAGCTATCTTGGCTGGGATTTGTATGTTCATGAATAAAACAATGATTGAACAGACAAAACGATATTAAGCATAAGCTATATTAAGCAAGAGAAAAGCAGGGTATTTATTATACTCTGCTTTTCTTTTTATTTTAAACCTAATAAATTATCTGACCGCATTTGTGTTTAGATATGCATGCAAAAAAAGCAGGGAAAACACTTATAGTGTATATCCCTGCCTTTCCCAATTTATAACCCTTTAAACTTGTATTCCTTCTATATGTTATTTTATAAACTTCACCTTTGACTCGTCTCTTGTCTTTGCAGCTGGAGTCTCATCAGGATAGCCTATGGCTATAATGTAGTTGATGGCATACCCTTCAGGTATATCCAGCTTCTCCAAATAAGGCTTTGCTTCTTCTGAAGAGTTAAGGAATCTGACTGGACCACCAAGACAACATGTGCCAAGACCCAATGATTGTGCCGCTAATATCATGTTCTCCCCTAAAAGCCCGGCATCAACACTACTCTCTCCATTAGGCGTAGCTATACAAATGATGTTAGGAGCATTGCGAAACATATTCTTGAAGTTCTTGTCTCTGCTCACCATATCAGGATTTGCCTTCTTGAAAAGCTCGGTAACGCCATTGATAAAGCTTTGGTCTTCAACAACACGGATTGCCCAAGGCTGCTTGTTCATTCCGTTTGGAGCGTTGATTCCGCACTTTACTATAACTTCAAGTTTTTCATGTTCTACAGGCTTGTCAAGATATTTTCTTATGGAACGGCGTTCCATTATTGTCTTTATGACATCATTTGGATACTCAGAAGTCTGAGCAAGCATTGCCACTGGAAATATCATTGCGGCAATGAGAGATAACATTAATTTCTTCATAATAATCTGTTTTTATAATGTTCAACTAAAATGTAAAACTATGCTTTCCGCTTCCTATGTTTTCCTTGTCTCCGTTAGGCAATATTATAGTAGCATCTGATCCAACTGGAATCTCTACCGTCAGCGACGAGCGTGTGCAATCAACCGATATGGTTCCATAAAGAGAAGATGTCTTTGCCTTTACATATTGAAGGTCACCAACAAGATTCGGAGCGATAAGAAGATGACGCATGCCATGAGTGCCTTCACGATTCTGTATTCCTGCAAGAGATTTGAATAGCCATTCGTCGATCTGCCCCATCATGAAATGGTTCAATGACGAGCCTTGACGAGGATCCCATTGTTCGGTCAATGTCGTAGCGCCATGCTTCAATTGGAAACCATATCCAGGAGTTTCATAATGATTGAGCATCTTGTAAAGAAGCTCGTTATGGTTGAAACGCGCCAACGTCTGGAAAAGATAACGGTTGCCTACATCACCTGTTGTAAGACGATAGCCATGGGCTTCTATATCAGATATCAGGCTATTGAATACCGCTTGACGATTGCGCCCCGTAAGGTTAAGGTATAAAGGCAAGGCGTTTGACGTTTGGCTTCCAGTGCCATATTTGCATGAATCTGCCTTGTAGAACTCTCGATTGAAAGCTGCCGTAACGTCTTGTGTCAACTCACGATATTTCTTTACATCATCTTTGTTATGGGTCATCTTGGCGGCTTCCGTAAGAAGCTGAAGAGTAAAGATATAGTGAGCCGTTGCGACTAACGGTATAGGCGTATTCTTAGAGAAACCTGCACGCCAAGGATCGTAATCGTACCAATCGCCAAGACCATGACTTACTATGCCGTTTTCTGAGCGTGAAGTAAGATAATCAACATAACTGCGCATAGCGGTATAGTTACGGGTAATCAGAGTGCTGTCGCCATAATGGTCATAATACATGAACGGAAGAATAATCAAAGTGCTACCCCACTCTGGTGAATCATCAAATAGATTTCCAAAAGAGACATACTGAGGTGCCGTGGTAGGCACCATTCCATTATCTTTCTGCGTATCAGTAATGTCGCGTATCACCTTCAGTGCATATTTTGTCATATCATAATTATATAGCAGACTTGGACCGCAAAGATGGTCTTGCTCAAGCCAACCTAACTTCTCACGATGAGGACAATCGGTCAATACGCTCTGCATATTGCTGCGTTCGGCACGCTCTATCAGGCGATGGGTTTGGGTGAACAAAGGATTTGAACATTCAAACGATGACACTTCTTCAGCGGAATTATATACAAAGCAGCTATTTAGCTTGGATATAACAGGAAGGTTATCTGGATTTGGCTCACCTTCAAGAACCGCTCCTTCTACCTGAATATATCTGAATCCGTAATAAGAGAATCTTGGATGCCATGTTTCAGTTCCTTCTCCGTTCAAGGTATATTCATAATAATGCTGGCGCCCGGTCTGCCCCTGGTCACATGCACCCTGGGCGGTTAGCTTTTCAGCTACAAGCATTGTAACCTTCTGTCCTCTTTTACCTTTTACCGTTATCTCCGGGAAACCGGCAAGATTCTGCCACATATCTGCAACGAATGCGGAAGAGTCTATATATCTCTTTGTACGCTTTGATGCAGAAGCGAGAGAATCGTATGGTATCTTTTTCCAGCTCTTTATTCCATATCGCTCCATTATCTTTACCGGCTGCACTATCTGTGGCGTGAGTATTCCCTTCGCTCCTTCTACCGTAACGGCATTCTTCCACTTTGCGTCATCAAAGCCAGGCTTGTCATAGCCTTTCTGAATCAGACGTGCATCGTATGACTCACCGCCATATATGCTATTGAATGTTATCGGACTGAAATCATATTTCCAACTGTTGTCGCTTACTATTGTCTGATGGCTTCCGTCGCTATAGTTTATATCCATGCGCATTATCATCTGAGGAGCGCCGAAACTTGTCTGAAGTTTGCTGTATCTGTCTTGCCTCTGAACATTGAAGAAACCATTGCCCAACAATACACTAATAGCGTTTTCACCTGATTCAAGCATTGACGTTACGTCATATACATTATAATATATGGTCTTGCTGTATTCACTCCAAAGTGGAGCAAACTCGCTATCGCCTACTTTCTTTCCGTTAAGCGTCATCTCATAATGCCCCATGCCACTTACATATACTACTGCATCGGTTATAGTTCGCTTGCCTGTAGAGAACTCTTTTCTCAAGATTATGCTTTTTGCCGATAGCGTGTCAACGTCTTTCCATGCAGACTTGAATTCTTCTTTCTTGAATACCGCATTAGACCAACGACCTTCGGGTATCTTTGCGTCTTTATATGTTATTGCACCTATCCATTGGGCATCAAGGTTATCTGGCACTACACGAATCATTTGCGATAAGCTCCAGTCTGAAGGTTTTCCTTTAGAATCCCATACACGCACTTGCCAACTGTAGCCATGATTGTTATATGAAAGGCATGGAAGAGATATCATCTGGCTTTCGCCTGACTTCTTCTTTCCAGAATCATATACGCTCTTGTTCGTAACGTTCTCTACAACTTTTATCTGATATGCGGTCTGCTTATCATCATTTACGTCTGATGTCATTTGCCAACCCATACGCACATCGCCTTGGGTTATCGCCAAACCTTGCTGATAGTTGCATGTTAGCTTTGTCACTTTCAGCTTTGCACTTGCTGGCAAAGAAGATATCACTAAAAGGGCTATTAACAGGTGTCTCATATATTATATTTCTATTAATGGGTTTCAATTATATAATGTATTGATGGATGTTTCTAATATTTTATTTCAACTGGCTTGTGATTACCGACGATGTTATCTTTCCGTCTTTTATCTCTGCCTCTACTATACGGCCACCTGTAGCATGAAGACGAAACTTGGCATTGATGCCTTTATCCCATGAAGGAAACAAAAGAAGTTCACCTTCGGGAGTTTCCTGAAGAAGCATCTCCTGTATTCCTATCATTGCCGCACCTCCACGGTTACAATCTGGAGCCCAGTCATAGCCTGGGTCAAAGAACGCAGGAAAACGATAAGCGTTTATTGTCATCTTTTCCTTATTGAGGTTCATTGCTTCTTCTGTAAGCCCTAGACATGCCGCCCAAATATTGTCTTGTTTCCAGCCTTTCGTAGAACGCATACTCAACACATGAGGATCTTTATAGTATGTGTTGCGTGCAATCTCTATATTATCTCTTCCTAATCCGTATATTCTCCATGGGAAAACAGGATATAGCTGGGGAGATTCAACGTTCTGTATTCTTGCCCAGACAACGGCTGGAGCTATACATGTTGCACCGTCTATCACGTGAAGAGGTATATCTGGTATTCGATTCTTTATTGTATAGTCTATTATGCTTGACTTGAAAGCACTTGTTGAGTCTATTCCTTTATTCTCCAACTTGCTTCTGTCATAGTGCTCACACTGGCCAACAACGGCTTTCAATGCTGCCACAAGACTTGAAGCATTGTATGTCATCTTGTATGTTTCGCATGCAGAAGACGGATATAGAATAAGCTTTCCGTTACCGTCAAGCGCCTTTACTCCATTGCGTTTGGCTATATATTGATAATGTTGGTCAAAGAACACAATGCATTGGCGTATCATCGGTTCATATTCCGTAATATCCATTCCTGCATATTCATTGGCGAGAAGTATCATGGAGCAAAACTCTAAAGACGTGTCCCATAGATATTCAAGCCATGCATTGCGTTCCATTCCATAATCATCACCATCTTTGTGCTTGCCATACTCGGCAGGATTAGGTAGACCGAAGTTTTCTAGCTGTTCCGTAAATGACGCACCATCGTGGCCCCAATAATATTTCGTGCGTTCTACTGCAGCTGGCAATAACCTTAGATATGTATCAAACTGAGAACGCATCAAATCGGTATCACCGCCTTTAAGCATGTGCCAATAAACAAGACGCTGGTTCTGGGCGGTCATAGTGCCGCCTCCCCATTTACGGAAATCAGGAGTGAACGGAAATTTCTCGTCTACATAAACAGGGTCGAAAGTAAATAGACTTCCATTAAACTTAGATGGCCATTCGCCGTATGCATTACATCCGAGCATATATCTGAACAACTCATAGTTGCGCACCATCTGTGCCGCTTCACCTTCTGCTATGATATAACTACGTTGCCAATAGTTGTGCCACCACTCTGCACTACGTTTTCTAGATATAGCTGATGTTACTTTTTCTGCCTTGTCATTGCCTGCATAAAGACTTATTTCTATTGTAGAACGACGGATGCCATTTGCTTGGAATTTCCATGCACGATAGTCTGTAGAAGCATATTTGCCGTCTTCCGTTCCTATAAATCTGAATCCAGGTGCAGATACATTTCCACCAAACTCCATACCTCCTATCGGATTGTATAACTTGTCTTTTATTTCGTTCAGATTCTCTCTGTCAACGGTAAAGTCGAAAACGGTCTTTTCTCTATTCTTATGCCAGAAAGCTAAACCCAATTGCGTTACCTTTATAGAATCTTTATATGTAGTACAGTCTTTCGGTAACACCCATTTATAAGAACATTGTTGACATTCGGCCTTGGTCACAGGTCTATCCTTGTATCTCCAACTCTCATAGCTTAATATCGCGTCAATCTTTTTTGAAGACTTGATTTCGGCAAAAACCACAGATGTATATACATCAGTCCAAAGGCGTATTTCCGTTCCTTCACCTATTATATATATAGCGCCGTCATCAAGTCTTAGCGTTTGACGGAATTCCTTGCTATCATTATTGAACGGTTCCGATGAAAGGTGCAATCTAAAACGCCCTGCTTTAAGCAACGTATTGTTCTCGTCAAACATTCCGCTTTTAGAAACATAAAACAATACATCACCGTCTTCAACCCATACGTTCATTCCAACATCATGCCCACCGCAAGGCATTGATTCAGAAGAGTTCTTGCTTGGCGTTGTCCATGTATAGTCGTCGGGAACATAATCTTTAGCCTGCATAAAGGTCAAAGAAAACATGTAGAAAAGCGACAACAGCAATATTCTGAATATACCGTAACCGCCCCTATTGTCTTTTCTATAGAAAGTAAGAATATGTATGCTATTTTTCATATATCACATTTATATTATAACGTATAACAGATGTTTATGTAACCATTTTTCATGCACGTTTGACATTGAAGATTAACTATCCTTCCGATACGTCTACCTCTATATACTTCGGAGATTTGCCATATTGATTCTCCTCCACATCACTATCTATACAAGTGAAAACGAATACCACAATCTTATACACGAACAAAACGAACATAACCAAAAGATATCTCATAAATACAAAAACTATCAGTTCTATTGATTGCTCTACATTATGGGGTTCTATTGATTGCTCCACATTATAGGCGACATCAGCGACATCAACAACACATGTCAAAACATCGTAAACTATAAACGCACAAAACAATGCGCCTAGTATCAATTCAAAGCCACACCACCAGCCGCTTCTACCTGTGTCATGCAAGCGTCTGAACTTCAACGGTATTGTAGCTAGTTCAAACAAGAAACCCAATATAGGCGTGAAGAATAGGTTAACCAAAATCACGACTAACATAGTCCACCAGTATTCTGAACGCCTTGAGCGACCTTCAAACTGGAATATCTTACGTGTTGATTCGTCTAATGCTTCAACAAAGCCTAAGGAAGGAGTTGCAGTATATTGTTTCATAGTTTTATATAGAAATACGGTATTAACTTAGTTGCAATTAATTGCAAAGATATAACTTTTTGCCGACATCGGCAAAGGAACATAAAAATAACTTGATAATATATAAACAAAAATCCTCATTATCCGTTTGGACAATGAGGCTTGTTAAGTGGGCGTTGACGGATTCGAACCGCCGACCCTCTGCTTGTAAGGCAGATGCTCTAAACCAGCTGAGCTAAACGCCCTTGCTCCTTGAAAGCGAGTGCAAAGATACGGCATTATTTTTATTCCACCAAATTTTACGAGAGGTTTTTTGATATTTTTTGAGATATTAAAGAATACGTGAAAGATACAAAGGCATATTATTTAAGCAGATATTCATATTTCATAATAGCGATATTGTTTGATTTAGACTTAATTCCAATTGGTCATTGGGTATCGGAAAGAGAACGAAAAGCATAAAAAAGGCTTTAATGCAATTATGTGTTCTAATGATATATTTATGTTTAATGAGATAGCTTTTAAAAAGTGAAGATTTATAACTTTATGCGGATAAAAACTAAAAAAACACAACAGGAATAATGGAAATACGGATATTTTTAGTAATTTCGCCACCCGAAACATTGAAGTGCACCCAAAAAGTTGGACATAAAACTTGGTAGTGTTGTAAATGAGGC
>JAUNIZ010000330.1 GCA_030523165.1 Prevotellaceae bacterium | reverse complement strand
ATTAAAAGACTTATTTCTTTGTCATTTGTCAGATAAACCCGGTGCAAAGTTAGCAATTATGATTAAAAGTTCAAAGCAAAATCAATAAAAAGTTTACAAAATTATGAAATATAATGTTTTTAATGGTGAAATAGAACAATAAAAATGACATTAAAAACAACAAGCATCATGATATTTAGGATATATATT
Source organism: Prevotellaceae bacterium (assembly GCA_030523165.1). GTDB lineage: Bacteria > Bacteroidota > Bacteroidia > Bacteroidales > Bacteroidaceae > Prevotella. Next base: position 1,766 of record JAUNIZ010000330.1, on the reverse strand, counting down.
TGTTCACATTTTTCAAAATTAAATCATCATATCGGAAATAAATTGAATCAAAACTCTACATCTATGGCTTGGAAATAATATGTTTATGTATAAATGTTTCACATTAATGATGTTTTTTTTCTTTGCAATCAAAGATTCATTGCACCGAAAAGGCTATAATTCGATTTTTTTTATTAAGTTTGCCCCTAAATGAAACGAATTATTCTGATTACAGGAGGCCAACGTTCAGGAAAGAGCGTCTATGCGGAAAAACTTGCACTCAGTTTGTCTGACAAACCCGTATATCTTGCTACGGCTCATGTATGGGACGATGAATTCAGACAAAGGGTATTAAGACATCAGGAAAGACGCGGATCTCAATGGACTAATATAGAAGAGGAGAAATCGCTTGCCAAGCATGACGTAAGCGGAAGAGTAGTCGTAATAGACTGCATTACGCTATGGTGCACGAATTTCTTCTATGACCGAAATATGCCGGAAGACAACCAGCCGACAGTAGACAAGGCGCTTGCTGACATTCAAAAAGAATTTGACAAGTTTACCGACCAAGACGCTACGTTCATATTCGTGACAAACGAGATAGGAAGCGGAGGCGTAAGCGAAAATGCCGTTCAGCGACGTTTCACCGACATGGAAGGCTGGATGAACCAATACGTAGCTGCACATGCTGACGAAGTGGTGCTGATGGTAAGCGGAATACCAGTCAAGATAAAGGGATAGAATAAAAGGATAATTAATTTGCAGCAATGAGAAAATATAATATAAACATTCCTGACGAGGCAATCAAAAAGGACATTATAGACAAGATAGACAATCTGAACAAGCCAAAAGGGTCATTGGGCAGACTTGAATCTCTTGCGCTCCAGATTTGTCTTGTGCAGCAGACATTGACGCCAAAGTTGTCTGCACCTAGTCATCTTCTGTTCGGAGCAGACCACGGAATAGAGCGTGAAGGTGTAAGCGTTTCGCCAAGAGACATCACATGGCAGCAGATGATAAACTTCACCAAAGGTGGTGGAGGCGTGAATATGTTCTGCAGGCAACATGGATTCAAGCTGCGCATAACCGATGTTGGCGTTGACTATGACTTGACGTCTTACCAAGAAATACTTGACAGAAAGATTGCTAACGGAACTGCCGACTTTCTGTATGAAGCTGCCATGACCGTAGAGCAATATGACAGAGCTATGGAAATAGGCGCTGAACTAGTTGACCAATGCCATGCTGACGGCACTAATATAATATGTATAGGCGAAATGGGCATTGCCAACACTTCACCGTCGAGCGTTTGGATGAGTTTTTTCGGAAACATTCCGTTAGTGGAATGTGTAGGCGCTGGAGCTGGCCTTAATGCCCCAGGCATAAGGCATAAATATGAAGTGCTTGACAAGGCTATTGCAAACTACAGGAATACCGTTGCTGACGCTGACGACACGGAAACGATAATCAGATATTTCGGAGGTTTCGAGATGGTAGCTGCAATAGGCGCAATGCTACATGCAGCAGAACTGCACATGCTTGTTCTGATAGACGGATTCATAATGTCTGCATGCGCTTTGGCTGCTTCAAGGCTTTACCCCGCAGTAAAAGAATATATGATATTCGGTCATCAGGGCGACGAAAGCGGTCATAAACGTATGCTTGAACTTATGTCTGCACAACCTCTGCTCAATCTTGGGCTAAGGCTCGGCGAAGGAACAGGAGCGCTATGCGCCTACCCTATCGTAGAGAGCGCTGTAAGAATGGTTAACTAAATGAACAACTTT
>JAUNIZ010000091.1 GCA_030523165.1 Prevotellaceae bacterium | reverse complement strand
AGCCAAGCAATACCAATATACATATCTCATATTCTATGTCTTTCAATGAATGTTTATGCGCTATAGCTTTCAATTCCGGCACTTCGTCGGAAATGAGGTCTTTCATATCTCGCCAGTCTTTCAATGATGGAGACATCAGTTCCTTGTTTGCCAAACGATAGAACCTTTGCGTTATCGGATTGTCTGTAAAAGCCTTTCCTTCTGTGATTTTCTGATACAGGCAGTGGTGGTAGATGACGTATCTGAAGAAACTGGCATTGAAGATAATCTTCGGAGAAATAATACTATAAGATTTTATTTGCATAACTTATTATTTTTTTTGCAAAAATAGCTCTTTCAAAGGATATTTCAAACGCTTTGCTTAGAAAAAGATTTTATCTAGCGTTTCGCATAAGCACAAGCATAAAAACCTGATATACACAATGTTATATTGTATTACGCATGAGTTGTAATGAAAGAAAAAACGCTTTAAGGCAAACTCTTGATACGCAAAATAGTGTTTTTGACATGGTTCTTGATGATATTTATTTGTACCTTTACGCCATAATTCAGATGGCATGACAAAAAAAATATCTTTCTTTATTACAATAACCATCCTTTTCGCATGCTGCGGAAACAGATTCAGTTCTACAAGACTTGACGAGATTGATTCTCTTGTCATGAAAGAATTGTACGATTCTGCATATCATGAAGTGTTGAGAACAGAAATGCCGTATATTACTGATGAAGAAGACAAGGCACATTACTGTCTACTTTTGACAAAGACATCATATCTTTCAAGAAACCCAGCCCCTCCTGACTCTGTCATAAACCAACCTATAGCATACTATAAGGAACATGACAACAAGGAAAAGTTATTTGACGCATACTACTATAAAGCGGAATACCTCTTAAAAGACGGAGACTATACCCAAGCCATAATATTATACAAGAAGGCAGAAGAGACCGCACGGCAATCAAAGAACATGAAACAGCGTTTCAAGGTTGCAGAAAGTCTGTCATACATCAACTGTCTATGCGGTGAATATGACCTTCAGCTACAATATGTCAAGGATGCATTAAATATAGCGCTAGAACTGGGCAGCCGAAATTGGATTGCATATTCATACAATTATATGAACGAGGCTTACATGATGCAAGGCAAGACGGACAGTGCAGTCGTATATGCCGACAAGACCGTTCCTTACCTGAAATATGTATATGAAAAAGACTTGCCCTACATACTTAACAGCATTGGATATACATATATGTGGGTAGACATGAAAAAAGCCCGCAAATATATAGAGAAATCTCTATCGTTGAAGCCGTTGACAAGGACAATGGAAAATCTGGCATTCATATATCGGAAGGAAGGAAACGAACAGAAAGCCTATGAACTGTGGCAAAAGGCATTCTTGCTTGATGACGTTACACCGAAAGACATCATTCTCTATAATATCCTGCAATATGACATTGCACATAACGACATGAATGGAGCAAGTGAACGGCTATATAAAATGGTGTCAATCAAAGACAGTCTGAACAACGTGTTGAAAGACAGAACCGTACAAAAGCTGCAAGACGAATATGACGAGAAGGTGGCAGAAAGCAAAGCTGAGAATACAAGATTGCTGTGGATTACGGCTGTGCTTGTGTTGACAGTCATAATAATATCATTGACAGGTTACATAAATTACAAGAAGTACAAGGCAAGAATTATGTTTGCCAATCACCAGTTTATCATAAACACCTATATAAGCAGAATCCGTAAACTTGAAGAGTCAGAAACAAAGAATAGCATGCAAATTGAAACTCTCAATGGTATTATAAATGATTATGAAGAGCAAATACGAAAACTGGAAGTATCAGGAAACAACGCAGACGAAGAAATAACAGAACTGAAAAGAAAGATAAAAGAGAATATAGACCATATAAGCTATCTTGAAACAACATGTACGGATGCTAAAGAGCAGATAACTGAACTAAACGGCAAAATAAAGGAATTGATGGAACAGGAAGCTCCTCGGCTTATAAAGGGAAAGATACTCTATGACAATATCAGGCAGAACAAAACCGTATCAGACTGGTCCAATAAGGAATTCAAATGTTTTGTTGATTATTACAAAGCCATTGACTATGATTCATTTATTCATATAGAAAAGAAATATTCGCCAAAAACAATCCACAACATGTTCTTCCTCATATTGTATGACATGGGAAAGGAAGACAAGGACATACGCCAGATAATGGGAATTACTCAAGAGGCAATACGCTCAACAAGATTCAGAATACAGAAGAATGCCAAAAGGCGATAACTATTAAATCCAAATTTCAAATGCCCTTCATGGTAAAAAAAATAAAAACGGCACCTCTAAAGAAGTGCCGTTTTAGATATATGCAATTGTTGTTTGCAATGATAATCTGGCATGTTAGCCAAAGGACTCGCGCAATGCACTTTTACGCTTTTCCCTAATAACCTGTTATTTTACCGTAATCAGGAAATAATTCTTCTTGCCACGCTGTACAAGCAGATATTTGTCGTCAATAAGGTCTTCGGCGGTTATAGGACGGTCAAACGCAGAAAGCTTTTCCTTGTTTATTGAAACGCCACCTCCCTGAACCAGCTTGCGCATCTCTCCCTTGCTTGCAAACACAGGAGCACCGAGAGTAAACAGGTCAACGGCAGGAAGACCGAGCTTGTCTTTCTCTACATCAAAATGAGGAACACCTTCAAATATGTCGAGCAGTGTCTGTTCGTCAAGTTTCAGCAGACTTTCTTTCGTAGACTTGCCGAAAAGGATATTAGACGCTTCAACTGCCGTATCGTAGTCCTCGCGTGAATGTACCATAACCGTTACTTCTTCAGCTAAACGGCGTTGCAATACACGCAGACCTGGGTCTTTTGCATGTTCCTCAACAAGACCGTCTATAGTCTCCTTGTCGAGACTTGTGAATATCTTAATATAGCGTTCAGCATCATCATCGCTTACGTTCAGCCAGAACTGATAGAACTTGTAAGGAGAAGTACGCTTAGGGTCAAGCCAGATATTTCCTGTTTCGGTCTTTCCGAACTTCTTTCCGTCAGCCTTTGTTATCAACGGGCATGTAAGAGCGAATGCTGTAGCCTCGTTGCCAAGTGTACGGCGGATAAGCTCTGTACCTGTAGTCATGTTGCCCCACTGGTCGTTTCCTCCCATCTGGAGCTTGCATCCCATAGTCTGATACAAGTGCAGGAAATCATATCCCTGAAGTAACTGATAGGTAAATTCTGTGAAAGACAATCCGTCGCGTGCCTCACCGTTAAGGCGCTGCTGCACACTTTCTTTCGCCATCATATAGTTTACGGTGATGTGTTTTCCCACTTCACGCGCAAACTGCAGAAAGCCCATGTCTTTCATCCAGTCGTAGTTATTAACCAGTTCGGCTTTGTTAGGAGCGTCGCTTTCAAAGTCAAGAAACTTAGCCAGCTGTTTTTTGATGCACTCCTGGTTATGACGAAGAGTAGTCTCGTCAAGAAGATTGCGCTCTGCACTCTTGCCTGACGGGTCGCCAATCATACCGGTAGCTCCACCTACAAGTGCTAACGGCTTGTGACCACAGCGTTGCAAATGACGCAACATCATGACACCACAAAGGTGTCCTATGTGCAGAGAGTCTGCCGTAGGGTCAGTACCGAGATATGCGGTAACCTGCTCTTTCTGCAAAAGTTCTTCTGTACCAGGCATAATCTGTGCCAACATGCCTCGCCATTTAAGTTCTTCAACAAAGTTCTTTACCATCGTTAATAGTTTTGTTTTTATTCTTTTATTATTTAAGAAAATTGATTCTTTTCCTTCCCTATCCTAATTACGGCACAGGGTCGTATCCGCTTCCTCCCCAAGGATTGCAACGCAACAGGCGCCATACAGCCAATGCCAGCCCTTTTATCGGCCCGTGCTTTATCAGTGCCTGACGGGCATATTCAGAACAAGTGGGCGTAAAACGGCATGAAGGAGGCGTGAACGGAGATATACATCTTTGGTAAAACCATATTGGGAGACATAGCAGCCATACAGCAAAGCGTGATACCAATTTGATGATATTTTTCATAGCCGTTCCGTTTTTTCGCTTAAACGCTGTATAAGGTTAACCACCTTCTTTTCTACTTCTGCCGTCGGATACAGCTTGTCATCAAGCCATATAAACGCCATTGCAATGCCATACTCTTTGCCTTCAAGCTTTTCATACAATATAGCCTTGTTCTTTCTGTAGGCTTCGCGCACCTGACGCTTCACCCTGTTGCGTTTCACCGCACGTTTGAAGCATCGTTTCGGTACACTTACGAGTATCTTTACAGCTGGTGCTCCTGTTTCAGGTTCAGTCTTCATATATACAAGACGTAATGGAAACGATGCCATTGAACGGCTTCCGCCTCCGTTGAAAAGCTTTTCTATGAGTTTTCTGCTATAGACTCGCTCTTCTTTCCTGAATTTATAAGCACCAGATTCAGGCATTTGCCTCCTATTTGTTCTTCTCCAGATATTCCTTCAATGCGCTTGTCATTGACGGATGTTTCTGCGTTGGAGCCTCTACTGTCACTTTGAGTCCAGCGTCATGAGCCGCCTTTGCAGTAGCAGGTCCGAATGTTCCTACCTCAACAACATTGTTCTTTGTATCGCTGAAGGTTTTTGTGAATGCGTTTATACCCGACGGGCTGAAGAATATGCACATGTCATAATCGAATGTCTTTACTTCCTCTTCTGTAAAGTCATTGCTTACAGTACGGTACATGACACATTCGGTGTGGTTCAGTTTCTTTGCGTCGAGCAGCTTCTGCACAGTATCGTCATGAACGTCGCTCATCGGGATAAGATATTTTTCTGTCTTATGCTTGACCATTGTAGGAATAAGATCGTCTATCTTGCCTGTCTTTCCAAAGAAAACCTTACGCTTGCGATACTGAACGTATTTCTGTATATATAACGCTATAGTCTCAGTAACGCAAAAATATTTCATGCCTTCAGGAATTTCAAGCCTCATTTCTTTTGCGAGCTTGAAATAATTGTCTATAGCATGTCGAGAAGTAAATACAACTGCTGTGTAGTTAAGGATACTGATTTTCTGCTGACGGAAATCCTTTGACGAAAGTCCTTCCACCTTAATGAACGGACGGAATACCAACTCTACGCCATAATCCTTTTCCATCTCGAAATATGGAGATTTGTCACTACTCGGTCTTGGTTGTGAAATTAATATCTTCTTAGTCATCAGTCAATAATCTAAAACTTTATCTTTAAATAGTCAACTATCATTTCTAGAATGCCCAACAATGAAAGTAAAGGCATTATTTCAAGGGCACAAAAGTACAAAAATATTTGCAAAAACATGCCCTTTTGTCTGAAAAACACAACATATGACTTGTAAAACAACAAGATTTTCACTAATATTATGACAACTGCCACATAAATCACCGCATTTTGGATGGATAGGTCAAAGTATGACTGAAGCAAAACCAAAGGGAAAATCAATATTCCTTCTACGGATGTGATGAACAGCAAATGCTTGAGCCAGCGTACACTTTTCCTCTTGCCGAAGAACACCGTATTCACTAGTCCATACAGGAAATACCTGAACAGAAAATATGCTACAAGAACACCGAAGAATATTGCTATAAGCTGGTATTGCGACGATAATATGAACGTATCAGCCACACATTCCAACGTGTAAAGAAAAGACACTATGGAAAAAAGCAGGCATGTCTGTAGTACAAGGAAAGACTGGAATCGTATTTCATTGGTGGTTTCTGCTATCTCCGTTGTAAGAGAACTTGGCTCATAAAAGAAGTTCTTTGCCTGTCTGAAGATAAATCTTTTTGACTTTGAGAAAGCTATCATCGCCAATATAAAACATCCCAAAAGCAATGCGGTAATAGTATCGTCGCCACGTATGGTGTACGGCACAGGGTCTCCTGCTATACCATATCGCCCTCCGTCAAGTTCCGGATGAAGCAATGAATCCTTTGAAAAGAAATTTTCGCGATAATATTGAGGCAGATTAACTTCATTGACGTTTTCGCCAATATCCTGTCCCGGCAGATGAAGCGTATCAGGGCGTGTGCTGAGATGTGTATTCTCTACATGGAAAACAGCTTGTATAGCCGAATCCTGCTGTGCAGGCGTTGCATCGGCAGGAAGCGACTGCAACACCTGATAAGGATGTTTCGGTTCGCTTTCCTGTATTTCCTCTTTTACGGGGACAGCAGTCACGTCTTCTGTCTGATTAACCGCCGTAGAATCTGCCTGATGAAATATCATCTGTATTCCGAATTAACGCGCCTAATATAATAGCAATTATTTTATATAATAACAGAGAATTACAAAGAGAATAGTTCCTTCTTACTTACAAAGAGAACGATTACTTCTTACAAAGAGAACAGTTTCTTTATCTCATCCACCTTGTCAAGCTTTTCCCATGTGAACAGTTCTACTTCTATTGTCTTTGTCTCGTGGTAGCGACTTGTAAAGGTCTTTTCTATCACTTCATACTGACGGCCTACATGTCCGAATGCAGCCGTTTCGCTGAACATAGGCTGACGTAGCTTAAGCTTTTCTTCTATTTTCTTCGGACGCAAATCAAACAGACTACTTATCTTGTTTGCTATCTCGCCATCAGAAATGCCTACATGGCTTTTGCCGTAAGTATTGACATATATGCTTACTGGGCGAGCAACACCGATAGCATAGCTTATCTGCACAAGCATTTCATCAGCCACTCCTGCGGCAACCATGTTCTTGGCTATATAACGTGCGGCATAGGCAGCTGAACGGTCTACCTTGCTTGAATCCTTTCCTGAGAAAGCACCGCCGCCATGTGCGCCTTTGCCTCCGTATGTATCGACAATTATCTTTCTTCCTGTAAGTCCTGTGTCGCCGTGTGGTCCGCCAATAACGAACTTACCTGTAGGATTAACGAAATACTTTATGTCATCGTTAAACAAATCAAGCACTTTCTGGCTATGTATCTGTTGTTTAACGCGCGGAATGAGGATGTTTATAACGTCTTCCTTGATTTTAGAAAGCATGCGTTCATCGTCCTTGTCAAACTCGTCATGCTGCGTAGAAACGACTATTGTGTCTATGCGCTGTGGCACACCGTCGTCACTATACTCAACAGTAACCTGACTCTTGGCATCTGGACGAAGATATGTCATGACTTTTCCTTCACGACGTATATCCGCTAACGTGCGCATAAGAAGGTGTGCCAAGTCAAGTGTAACGGGCATATAGTTTTCGGTCTCATTACATGCATAACCGAACATCATACCTTGGTCGCCTGCGCCCTGGTCTTCTTCAGTTCCATTATCGACGCCACGATTTATGTCATCGCTCTGCTCATGGATAGCGTTAAGTATGCCGCACGATTCTCCGTCAAACTGATATTCCGATTTAGTATATCCTATCTTATCAATTGTCTTGCGGGCTATTGTCTGCAAGTCTATATATACATCGCTGTTCACCTCGCCTGCAATAATCACCTGACCTGTAGTTACAAGAGTTTCTACAGCTACACGCGCTTTCTCGTCATACGCAAGAAACTGGTCGAGAATAGCGTCTGATATCTGGTCGGCAACCTTGTCAGGATGTCCTTCTGATACTGATTCTGATGAGAACAAATATGCCATTGTAATTTAAGTTTTTATTTATAAGGTGTGCAAAGGTACGGCAAAACTGCATAAAAACAAAATAAAACATCTTTTTTTTGTTTATTTTATCTTGATGAAGACGTGTATGGCATTATGTTGGACATCATATATCTGACACGAATCCGCCTTTCTTCTTGATATAGTCTATCAGTTTACTGAAAACGCTGTTGTTTTTCAAGACGTCAGGATTGCCTGTAATTATCATTTGTCTACGGGCACGAGTTATTGCGACATTGAGTTTGCGGTCTATCGTCAAACCTTCTTCTGTAAAGCAATTTGCAGCCAGAAAATCAAGCTGGTAATTGTTCTGGACCGTAAAGGAATATATTATAACATCTCGTTGACTGCCTTGGTATCTTTCAACAGTATCAATAGATATGTCTTCTAATCCGTCTTTTTCGCAAAGAAGCTCTATTTTCTTGCGAATCAGGGCTATCTGATTGCGATAAGGGACTATAATTCCGATGCTTTTTGCTGCATCAAAACTATCGCCAGCCAATGCCTTTACATGCTTTACAATTAATGCAATAATGCGTGCCTCATCGGTATTTACCTTGTCAGAAAGGTCTGGTCGTTTACATGTACGTGACGGTATGAATATCATTCTGTGCTTTCTCAATATTTCATCAAGGTTATCTTTATCTCCGATATGCAGAGGATAAGGCAGTTCACATTCCGTCTGATGGGGCAAAGGAACAGGTTCAAGCCTCTCGCGTCTATAGAACATTGAACATGGGAAATCGGCTATATCAGGGTGCATGCGTCCTTGCTTGTGGAGCACACCGATAAAGCTTTCACGCCCATTGGCACGTTCTGTGCGTATAAGACGTTCAAAAAGAGAGTCGCGGCAGTCGTATATATGTATGCTATTAAGCGCTTCGCTGTGTACGGCAGATTCCTTTTCGCCTTGCTGCACTACGGCAGGCAACTGCTTATGGTCGCCTACTAGAATGAATTTGTCTATGCAACAGACATCCTCGTTGTATTGGTTCTTGCGATGAGAAGCCAGCAATCCGATTATGTTAGGCTCCAGAATCTGTGACGCCTCGTCTATTATAGCGAGTGTAAAATGCTTTATATCAAACACAAACGGGCGTGACATAAGCATAGAAGTTGTACCCGTTATGATGCGAGAAGACGCTATCAGCTTTTTAATATCAGAGAGTTTAGGATATTCGTTGACCACTTCGTCCAACAGATGCGGCTTGTATCTCTTGTCCGCACTGTATTCGCTGCCTAGACGGATATAGTCTAAACCTGCGTCTTCAAGCATTGCACAAATCTCGTCAACCGCCCTGTTAGTGTATGCCATCAGCAAGATTGAAGCGTCGGGAGTATTTGGATCATTGAGTTCCTCCTCCACCAAGAAGCGCAATGCCATAGATGTCTTGCCCGTTCCCGGCGGTCCTACAAGCAGAAAATAGTCCTTAGACTGCTTTGCCTGAAGCAATATCTCGTCATAGTTCTTATTATAACTCTTTGTAAGGGTCGCGTTTTCGTCACGCTCGGGAGCCCTTAGTCCAAGCAGAAGATCCCTGCGAATGGCTGGTGAAGTTATAAATTCATGAAGCCCTCGCACCGAAGAAGACGATGAAGCATCACTTCCTGCGTGTTCAATAGCATAGAGAGTGTTCTCTTTTCCGTTATTTATATTCAGTATATAAGGGTTCTGTTGTCCGTCATTAAGCGTCACGGTAATCTCCGAAGAATGTATTTCCGTTATGTTACCCCTATAGAGAATACTTTTTCTGGCGTCAGGTTCTTCGCCTTCCTTATAGGAATAAAGATATACCATGTCGCCCCTTCGGAAGTTTGGAAGGAAGTCTTCGCCTTGTCCGGGCACGTCGAGCGTTATCAAGTCATAGCCGTTGCCTGTTCCGCTAATAGCCTTTGCCGTGACGGTAAGCCGTGTATAAATGTTTCCCGTCTCTATTTTTTCAGCCAGAGGCATATTCCATAAATCCGCAGCGCATGATGTTACGCCTTCTTGAACGCCGACTTTAGAGACAAGCTGTTCCCTATATACGAATGTCATCATACGGCAGAAATACTCTTTTACTATATCCGGAATGTCGTGTATAGGCGATGTTATCATTTCTATCTGCGGCAGCAGATACCTCTCATAGAAGAAGGATGAAAGTCCGTTAACGTTAAGATTCACAGGATTCAAGTCGTCCATTATGCTTTCAAATCCGTTTCGCGCAATCTTGAAATTCATCGCTACTATTTCATTGCGAAGCTTTATAGCCTCACGAAAGAGTTTCTGATAGAAAGCTACAGACATTAGTCCGCGCTCCGGTTCGTACTTTGAATAGAGCAGACGAATGTCTGTCTTGTTCTGTCCGACATTGAAATTATACCGCAACACGCCATAATACAGAAGCAGCTGCACGTAGTGCTGTTCCAGTTGCATGCTTCCGTGCATGTTCTGTGTGTTGCGTTCAATGTTCATGTTGCGCCCTGATTTCTGCTCAACAAGCAGTCGGAAGTCGGTTGTCATAAGGTCTACACGACCTTGAAGTCCTAGTTGTTCACACACAAACGAAGGTTCTAGTATCGCCTTGTCGCGTGAATACATGTTGCCGGATGCGGTTGTGCTTTGCGTATTGCTGTCGCCTGCATTGTCTGCGAAAAGCCTTTTTACCACCTGTTGCAGGTTTACAGACTGCCTATTCGCCTCTTCCTTGAACTTTACTGCTGCGAAGTCGGTACATGAGACGTATTCAAGAGCCTTTTCGCGGAAGCTTCCTTTGATTGTTTCAACTATGCTATGGTCATCTCCGCGGTTAATTATATCGTCGAGTGCGCTACCTGCAAGATTACCAACCAATATCGCCTGGCTGTTGGCTTTTGGCTTCATCTGGTCTACAAAATAGGTCAACGGATGGTGCCCGTACTCCTTGAAACATGCCGCTATGGTGCTTATGTCGATCAGATAGTCAGGTTCTACAACGATTATCCCTGGGTGTATAACCTTGTCTACGGTATCGTTGCCTTCTGTTTTCCTTATGTTTATATCCGTCAACTTGCAGTCCAGAAGATTCATCTGCATGCTTTCCCACACGATATCGCGTATATATGAAAGATGCTCTGCAGTGCAATCAACGGCAAGCGACTGCCCTTCGAGTCCGCTTTCAACGGTCACATACAGATAGTCATCGTCCCAGTTTCTTACGATGCAGCGCACATATCTCACGTCAAGACCGTCTCTCCTGTCAAACGTTTTCCTGTCTGCCGGCAACACATTCAATAGGAATCCAGGTTCGTCAACGTGGAAAACGGCTGAAACAAACCTGCTCAACGCTCTAAGGTCATATAGCAGTTCCTCTCTCGTCAAAGCGTTACTATGGTTTGAGTGGCGGCGCATTGCGTGAACGGCAATCCTGTCTGCAAGCGCCACGTTATGCAGCTTGCAGAGGAAATCTACCTGCGAAAACAGGTTTCCAAATGCCTGTCCGCTGTCTTTCAGACCTTCATGGCAAGCCAGAACAAGAGTTTCATGCATCATCTTGTTAACGTTTTCAGGCTTTACGCTATCGTTAAGCCGTGAAATTTCAAGTATCCTTGCAAACAGTTCTGACGGTTGCATCTAAACGGTATTGATATTATTTTAAAGCAATAAACTGATTACCAAGCCAATAAACATGAATTCTAAATTATGAATAGACAAAGCAAATAATTATGAATTATGAATTCTAAATTATGAATTATGAATTATTTACTGTCCTCCAAGCCTTCCGAAGAACTCTATTATCTCCTCCCAAGTCTTGAAAGTGTCGCTTCCGAAATCTATGCGGGTACCCATAAACTCGTCGGCTCCATAGTCTTCCGTCGGCGAAATGAGGTAGTCTCCATAGAGAAGGTTCAGGTGATTGGTAAAGATTATGTGGTTCCACGCAGGCACATTAACCATTTCCTGAATCCACCATTGCGCCTCTGCCATAAGCGAAGGGTCGGTCGTAGAAGCCTGGTCAACTATATACAAGCTGTATTTCTCGAATAGAAAGCGGAACGCCTTCATAGCGCTCGACCTCATATTACGGTGACTATCGCGAATGGCGTCTAGTGTTACGTAGATGATAGGGCGTTCTCTACCTTCCTGACAATCGTCAATCCATTGTATTACAGGTATAACGGAGTGAATCAGCACCTTGTCGTTAAGACGGTGTTCACCGTGGAATCCGATGCCGTTGCGGTAGTGCTTGGCAAACAGCGGATAGGTGTCAACCAACGGGTCTTCGTCTCCAAAAAGTCCGTAGACGCGCTTCTTGCTTTCCTCTTCGGTAACGCTACTGAAGCATTGGGCGGTAATCTGCTTGTATTCCTCTACCAAAGCCTTAGTCACAATAAACTCCTGCACACCGTCAAGACGGGGATTCTGGAAAGTGTTCTTGCCAAGCATGCCATGCTTTATCATGGTTTCGCCCATTTGAAATGCCGGGTTCACCAATATGCGGTCGTATCCGTAAAGCATCTCAGTGTACATTCCTCCCATTGAAGTGCCTATTATCAGGTCGGGGCTGAACGTCTTGCACGTATCGCGCAGCAGTTGCATCGCTTCTTCGGGATGCAGCGGAAGGTCAGGAGCAAACACCTCCGCCTCAGGCAGCATCTCTCTTATCTTTGTCACAGTGCCTGATTGTCCTGATGAGCCGAAGCCATGAACGTACAATATCTTCTTCCCTTTCATTATTTCGGGGAATTGCTTTATATAGTTGTTCTCCATTGCTTCTCGTTGATAAATATTATGTTGCAAATTTACTTAAAATATTTGTCATTTTCGCAAAACATGAGCATATTAATGTGAATATTTGTGCCTTAATGCCAAATAGCCATGACATACGGAATTTACATAATGCAACCTAAAAGCGGATAATGCTTACATATTGACTTCATGTTTGTGTTTACATTTTTCGACAATCTAGAAATCGGAATTTTAGAAATTGTAAATAAAATGTCAAGAAATAGGGTGTTTCAATCGTAGGAACCCTTT
>JAUNIZ010000090.1 GCA_030523165.1 Prevotellaceae bacterium | reverse complement strand
TTCTATTTCGCGAAAAACTTTTGTCCTGATTTCAGAAAACGCAAACTGTATATTTATTCAGAATTGTGAATATTTATGCAAATAATGAATTAGCCATTTGTCACTCTTTAGCGTTTGTTGTCGCTGTTATAATCATATATTCTTTCAATGACATTAATGTCATATCATGTTACATACTGTTTTTAACCCAAATCGGCCATTATATTTCGGATCGCTTTTCGTATTGCAGTGCGCAGATGCAAGCTATGCTTACTCAGTGTAGCGGGCTACACTGAGTAAGCATAGTACAGCAGATGCCTCTGCAAACGGAAAGATACCGAAAAGAACTGACAATACAGGGAATAAGGCATAAAATCGGTCTAATGACCGATTTGGGTTTAATTCAATCATTTAATTCTGTGATTAAACAAATAAAAAACGGCACCTCTTATTGAAGTGCCGTTAATTTTTTATGCAATAGTTGATTATTTGCAATGATGTTCCGGTACGATTGCCAGATAGTCAAGGTTTTCTTCAGTGTTGTTTTCCATGAAGTGAGCATGACCTTCAGGGCAGTAATGAACCTGTCCGGCTTTTACTTCTTCCTTTTCTCCATCGTAGTAGAATGTGGCAACACCGCTTATGATATAGACAATCTCGCAGTTTCCCTCGTGGGTATGCAAACCGCTAGATGCACCAGGGCGCAGTGTACTGAACATGATTTTACATTTGTCGTCAACATAATTGCGGGTTAGCAACTCGCCTTTACCTCCCTTGAAGCCGTTGATTACAACTTCTTCAATGTTTTTCGCGTCTATAATCATAATGTTTTATTGTATTAAAGATTTAAATTAATTGGACTAATGCGTTGTAAGAACTAGTCTTCTTTGTCGAAAAGGGTGTCGATTTCCTTTATTTCGTCTTCATCGAACCATTTGTTCAGCTTCTCTTTCGCCTTTTCCTTGACCTCGTCAGACACATTACCCCATATTTTGTTCAATACGAAAATAAGCACTGCCAAGTCATCGCCAAGGCCTGCGATAGGTATAGCGTCAGGAATAACGTCCAGTGGACTAATGAGATAACCTAAGGCACCGATAATTATAGCTTTGTCCTTGACTGAAATCTCTTTGCTTTGCAGCGTGTAGTAAAGAATCAAAGCCGCGTAGACTAATTTTGCTCCAGCGCGTTTTGCTATTCTGGAAATTTTCTCTAAGAATTCGCTATTAGTGAATTTATTAGAGTAAGACATGAAATCTGGTAGATTCATCTGAACTTTTGTTTTGTTGTTAAATAGGATTACAAAAATAAGAATTATTTTTCTTACACCAAAGAAATATTATCTAATTCGTACTTTTTGCATATTTTTGTAGTCAATAATACTATTGGCATGAATTGGTATGCAGAATAACAATTCTCACAAACCTTGTCTATAGGTCCTTTAGTAATATTTTCCGTTGCACGTCAAGATAGCCTGTGCGGTTAGTTACCACTTGCCGCCATTCATCGTTGTCGAGTTTATGCATATCCATTTCAAGTGTCCATTTGCCTTGAGATTCCAGTCTGTCAATAAGCAATCCGACACTTAGTCTTGTTGTAGGTTCTGCCGGCTGGTAAGAACTTTCCTCGCTCTTTTCGTCGCTGGTTATTTCCGTGATGATATGCACCTGCGTAAGTTCATACAAAAGGTCGTGAGTAACTCTTATAGGAATGCCTGTTGTAAGTTTCAGTTCCAATGCCGTATATGGCTTTCCGCCTTCTTCAAAGCGTCTGCATATATGACTTGCAAGCAGTGCGCTCAGCATTAGATGATAGCGATGACTGATGTCTTCAGTCTTTGCACGGAAAGCAAACTCTTCAAGATTCTGGTTTGTATAGCATAGTTCTGCACCGAACAGACAAATTATCCATGATATCTGTACCCACAACATGAATAATGGAAGTGCGGCAAACGAACCGTATATTGCGTTATAGCTGCTGACCCATATCTGTGAATGTATATAGAACAACTGTAATCCTTGCATTGCCACACCTGCAAGTATGCCGGGGAACAAGACGCTTGTAATCTTTACTTTCGTGTTAGGCATGAAAAGATATAATGCAATGAATACGGCAGACATAAGGACATAAGGCATCAGGGCGATAAAGAAACGCATCATCGGTGCAAGAAGTATATATCCCTCCATCTCTCCGGCAATGGTTGCCATAAAGATAGACAATCCTGACGTTATTACAATGATAATCGGCATTAGCAGGAACATAGCCATATAGTCGGTTATTGTCCTGAACACGCTGCGCGGTTTGTTTACTTGCCATATATAGTTGAATGTCTGCTCTATGTTGCTGATAAGCATTATCACTGTCCACAACATGAATACAAGTCCGATACCAAGAAACAAGCCGCTTTTAGTATGTACAAGGTATGAGTTTACGAAGCCGACTATTACATTTGCAGCCTGTGGCTGGCTCTCGAAAGATTCAAGAAACCAGTTCTCAATATATTTGTTGTAGCCAAAACCTCTGGCAATGGCAAACACAACGGCAAGTATAGGAACAATGGCAAGCAGGGTAGAGTATGTCAATGCCGCAGCCGAGTTTATGATTCTCTTGGTTGTGGTAATCTCAATGGCAAGAATAAGCTTCTTGATTATCTCATACAGGAAAAACTTCAATGGCGGAACATCCTGTCTTTTTATCCTCCATATCTCTATGGTGAAGAAGTTTATGGCATTTCGTATCCGTCTGTTCATAAGCTTGAAAGTAAATATTATAAATGTAAGCGTGTTTATTCATATAAAAGAAAACAGCGTTCCTGTAAGCCGGGTTCTGTTCCGCCATAGACTCTCGCCGATATGACGGTGCCTGCCATTTATCTAATTTATGAGTCACCCCATAACTTAAGCATTCTACCCTCCGTCGGAATTAGTCGGACGGGCTATCCTCAGACGACGGTTTACGCGAACTTGCAGCCCCCAGAATGCACAGCCCGACGATCACCCGTCGGCTGGTAGTCTCTTACACTACCTTCTCACCCTTACCTGGCATAAAGCCTGGCGGTTGTTTTCTTCTGCATTATCCTATTGTCACCAATAGCTTCCAGTTTCAGAAGTGGAGCGCCCTGTGCTGCCCGGACTTTCCTCTCGCATGTATAGCCATGCCAGCGGCAGAGCCGGAACACTGTATTCTGATGCAAAGTTAGCTTAAAATAATGTAAAAACAAAACAAAAGGTACTTTTTATGATATTTAAGTACCTTTTGTTTTATGGGTTATACCTTTCCTTCTTTATCTAACCAATTGTCTATCAGCTTTCTTGCTATAGACAGTTTGTCGGGTATCTCTGGCATATTATTGCGGTTAAACCATCCTCCAGCGCCGAGTTCTGACCTTTGGAGCCTTATTTCTCCGCTTTCATATTCGGCATAAAATCCTACCATCAGTCCGCATGGATATGGCCAAGGCTGTGAACCGAAGTATTTAAGGTTCTTTATCGTGAGTCCTGTCTCTTCCTTTACCTCACGCATAACTGCCTGTTCAAGTGTCTCGCCTGTCTCAACGAAACCTGCTACAAGCCCGTAGTAATTGCCTCTGAAGTTGTTTGCGTGTACCAGAAGCACCTCGTCTCCACGATGAATGAGAACGATTATCGCGGTTGCGAGTTGTGGCCACACTTCCTTTCCGCAGTTCTCGCATTTCTTGGAAATATCAGTATTAAGTTTCATGGAACCACCGCACACACCGCAAAACTTGGTGTTTGAGTCCCAATAAAGAATCTCTTCGCATTTGCCTGCTTTAAGATAAAGTTCTTTCGGCAGCTTGTGGAAAGACGGGCGTAGCCCGCACATTTCGTATTTCGGGTTATCTGTTACAGGAAAGTCAATGCGATAAGCCTTTACTTCAGTATCGTTCAATGGCGTAATGTTATGAATGTCGGTCCATTCCTTTATTGGGGTAGGAGGCTCTTCCTGATACGGAATAGTATATGTGCCGTCATCAGTCTTCTCAAGCATAAGGTCGGTCTTGCAGAATACAAACCAATATTTCTTCATAGCCAATTATATATTTGTTGATACCAATACGGTCAGAACAGTTTCTAATGTTTGCCGAACAACAGTTCCTTGTCTCTTTTTATAGCTTCCTCTGTCCATTCTACAGGCACAAACTTCCAGTTGCCGTTAGCCTTCGGATTCATTTCTCCTGCGTTTTCAATCTCTTTCATGAGATAAAAGCGCTGGTCACGTTCGCTTTCGAAGATTATTCTTTGTTTCAAAGAGTCATGCGGTATTCCAGCACCTTTGGTCAGCAGTTCGCCACCACCGTTTCCACGATAGCTATTCATGGTAACGTTATACCATTTGCTTTCGTCAAACGGTTCACCGTTGCTCATTCTAGATATTATAATCTTCTGTCCGAAAGGTTTTGTAACGTCTACCACGTAGTCAATGCCTGCAGCGCTATCAAAGTTGAAGGCAAGATTCTTGAAGCCATACCTTTGCATGTCGTTGCCGTTGCTTTCATTTAGCAGCATTAGATGGTCGTCTGGGCTTTTCATCGTGTTTACCCAAAGGTCATAACTCATCTCAAGATAATCCTTTACCTCTTTGCCTGTCATGCGCAAGGTGTATATCTGATTCTCGTATCTGTATAAGTTGAACAGGTCGCTAACATGTATATCCCCTTCCGGAATGCTCGTGTCAAATGACAATGGGGCATTAAAAGATATGTCTGCTTTGGTTATCTTCAGTTGCAGGTTATGAATGAAGTCACAGAAAGGGCTGCTTCCGAAATAGGAATCTCTTGTATATATAGCTTCCTTTGATACGCCTATCTTCTTGTTCACGAAAGAATTGACGCTGTCAATGTCGTTTGTGAAATATTCCATGAAGTCTTTGTCTATCGGCAAGTTCCTGACATCCTGTAGTTTTCCGCTTATTTCCTTGCTGATAACCTTGCCGTCACTAAGCGTTACCTTGATAGAAGCGTCGGTTACAAAGTAAGCGTTGCATGAAGGGTCAAGACACAGAACATTGTTACCGTCGATATTCTTTATAGTTTCCACATTGCTTCTATGGTCATGTCCATATAGAATGATGTCAAAACCAGGAACATTCTCTGCAACATCCTTAGCCGCGTTTTCTGAATATGCGTCTGTTGTAATGCCTTCATCCCAACCAGAGTGGAACAAACCTATGACTATATCAGGGTTTTCGTTCTTTTTCAGATATTCTATCCAATATACGGAACTCTTCTTGATGTCTTCAAAATACATTCCTTCCCATAGCTGTTCGTTAAGCCAGTTGGGAATAGCGGGCGTAAGCATGCCGATTACAGCTATGCGCACACCGTCTCTTGTGAATATTTCGTAAGGCTTGAGATACGGTTTGCCTGTAGACTTATCTATTATATTGGCTCCCAGCATAGGGCATTTCACCTCTTTAATCCATTTGTCATATACGGGGTGACCTGTCTCAACATCGTGGTTGCCAATGGTTTGTGCATCGTAGTTCATGTAATTGATTACAGACGCTGCAACGTTTGGCATTTCTGGCTTCACGTAATTGCAATAATAGCATGTAGGCTGCCCTTGCAATATGTCACCGTTGTCAAGCAACAAGACATTGTCTCCGTATGTCTTTCTGAGTTCTTTCACATAGTTGCTTACTCTTGCCATAGAGCCTTTTGCCGGCTTACGGTTTATAAAATCGTAAGGGAAGAAGCAACCATGAACGTCGCTCGTCTGTATGATACGCAGATTAACGGTCTTTTCTTTTGACATGATAGGAATATTGATGATAAAAGACAACAGTGCTAATGTTACTAACCTATACATATAATAGATTTTTAAGAATTCTGTATGTTTATTCTACGAGTCTTGTCATTGACATTTCGGTAATCTTTCCGTTAGAACCTACTTTAGCGTTTATACGGTAATTGGTAGTTGTGCTTGAATTGTCTGACTTCTCTACTTTCTCGTTTGCCATAAAGGTTACGTTATATTGCTGTTCGCCTTCAGGCGTTACGGTCTTGTCTATCGTCATGTCTTTAGATATGCTCCATACAAGTTTGCTTACGTCAGCTCTGTTGTATAGCTTGTGCATGTATGAGACGATGTCGCTCTTTATTGCGTTTTGCTTTCCAAGGAAATAAACAAGGTCGTCAACCGTAGAAGTCAGTCCTTCTTCGTCTTTGGAATTGATGCTAATGAAGAATAGACGGAACAAGTTTGTCAATGTCTGTTTCTCTTCCTCGCTGACAACCGTTGACTTAAGACTTTCAAGTGCCATAGACGCTTCATCGAAATGGTTGCCGTCAGGGTGATTGTCTATGTAAAGCTGATATGTTTCTACCGTATTTGTTGTTGAACATTGCGCCCAGTCGATAGAATCAATCTTGCTCATTGCTTCCTGAACATGTATACTGTTAGGGTGATTCTTTATATATTCCGTCAAAGCAGACTTGGAATTGCTTGCTGCAGCATTAGTCCATTCCTGGTCTTGTTGTATAAGCATATTGAGGTGAGCCGTAATGGAATCGATATGTTCCTGTGGCGCGCTCTCCTTGAAGTTGCTTAGATATGTGTTGAGAATGGTAGGGTCATCGCTGTTCAATGCAAATTCGTATTCCTCTTGTTCCTTGTTTTCCTGTGCGTTGTTATAGAAATAAGCGCATATACCTACAAGTATAATGGCAAAGACTACTGATACGATAATGATTACAGTAGAGTTTTTCTTTTTGTTTTTATCGTTGTCGTTGTTGCCTGTCGTAGTTGTCTGAGGTGCAGGCACTTGTGTTTCTTCCTTTTTAGTGACTTGAACCATAGTTTCCTGTGGGGCATTCTGGCTCTGTCTGTTCATTGCGCTAGTGCTGTTTGGCTTATGGCAATGAGGGCAAACTACATCACTTCTGAAATAAACTTCTCCACATTCTGTGCATCTTGTTATCTTTCCTGATATCTCAACTCCACAACTGGGGCATACAGGAGCCTTGTCGCTGATTTGATGACCGCATTCCGGACATTTGATAATTGCCATTTGTTTGTATCCTCTAATTTAATTAATTGTTCTTTTTTACCTGTTCTATGATATTGCTAGAAATGCCTGAACCTTATTTCACGCATTCCATGACGCCCCATGAAACGGCTTTTGTCGACATAAGTGTTTATGCCGTTTATCCTGCCTTTGGCTGTATATTGCCACATGGTATAGTCTCTGTCGTCTGCAAGCTGTGGTTCCTCGTCTTTATATTGGGCTACCATAAGCTTGTAGTCGTCAATCTTGCCTTTAAGATGCTTGTTGTAGAAGTTGGTATATGTATAGAGCAGAGGTTTCTGCCTATACGCCTGTTCTACGAGTTCAAGGAACTTGAATAGGGAATCACAGAACTCGTCAGTCTTCAATCCTCCCGTTGTCTCAATGTCAATCATAGGGATAAGGTCCTGATCTCCTGGTCTGCATTGCGACTTGAAGTTCTCCAGCTGCAATGTAAGTTCTGATTTTGGTCTGAAAAAATGATATGAACCGACTTTCAGTCCATATTTATGTGCAAGCTCAATGTTGCGCTTGTATGTCTCGTCAATATGTGTTCCGCCTTCTGTAGCTTTCAGATAAACGTATGCCATCTTGCTGTTAGCCCCGACATGTTCCCAAAAGACTTCTCCCTGATAATGGCTTAAGTCTATTCCGTGAATATGTCTACATGTGTCCTCGCATTGAACGTAATCGTCGTCAGACTGGGCTGAAGCTTGAAATGTATTAAATATTAATATGCTTACAATTAAATATATATATCGTTTCATTATTAAAATCCTCACTTCTGCAAAGGTAAGCCTTATCATTCGGATAACAAAAAAAATTATATAATTTTAGTTATTCCTCAATATTTGAAAGACTTTTGTAGATGCCTGCTATGAATTTGCTTGACACTTCAAGAGGGAAGAAAGAGAAATGACTAAGTATCTTGCTGTTAGGCAAGTGGAGTTTCTTGGCTATTCTTTGCTCATAGCTTTCCTTATGGTTGTCTTTTGCTGCTTGTGTCAATGTATATTTCAATGGCTTGCATGCCATATTGAATGTCTGCTTTCTGTAGTTTTTCATATACGGAAGTTCGTCAAGCTCAAAGCAGAACAAGGTTATGAGATAGCTTCCAATGGCATTTGACGCGTTCTTTATGCCCAATGAGTTTATCCATTGTTCATACTTTATGAAGTCAATCTTGTCGCCGTTCTTCCTTAGATACAATCCTATGTCAATGATATCCTTGAAGTTTATGCCGCTTGAGATTATTGCATTGATGTTTTCTATGGTCTTGTCAAGAAAGACAAGTGAGGCTATAGACGTGTCAATGCTGTGAACTTCGTTGTAGATAAGCTTTTTAAGCCTATGGTTGAGAAACACGTTTGCAAACCTATTTTCATATTTGTGGGCATAGTTGTATCTTGTCTTTTTATAAGTAAAGTCAGTGCTTTTGCCGCTTATATTCTGATTGGCAATCTCTATTATGCCTTTCGGAACAAGATAGTCAGTCTTTTTGTCGGTTTTGATTATTCCATAAGAGATGTTTTCCGTTACCTCGTATGTGTCGGCAAGCATAAGTAGCTGTTTCCATTTGAATACAGACATAGGTTCTACTGATTCCTCTTGATTGAAGGAACCTATAGAAAGAAGCCTTATGAAATTCCTGTAAACTATTTCCATTTATATCAGCTGTATTTCTTAGGGTATCTGAAATATATCGACAACAAGGCGAACAAGCCCAATGCAGCGGGGTAATATAGATACCTTATTATATCTACAGGGTTAAGTTTAGACAGACTTGCCGCTATGAGAATCTGCGCTCCGTAAGGGATAAGTCCTTGTATGCAGCATGAGAACGTGTCGAGAAGACTGGCGTTTTTCTTGTTGTCAACGCCATAAGCGTCACCGATTTTCTTCGCTATGTCACCGACTGTAATTATCGCTACCGTATTGTTTGCCGTGCAAACATTGACCATGCTTACAAGCATAGCCACCGAAAACTCAGTGCCACGCTTGTCTTTTATGCGCTTTGTTATTTTCTCTATGATGTAGTCAATGCCACCGTTAGCCCTAATCATCTCAAGCAAACCGCCTGCCATCATGGTAATTATTATAAGTTCTCCCATTGATATAATGCCGTTGCCCATTGATTTCAGCCATTGGAAAAGGTCAGCACTGCCATCAATATAGCCTATTATTCCAGTCAGAAGAATGCCAAGTGTGAGCACAGCCATGACGTTCATTCCGAAAATAGCGGTTATCAAGACAACTGCGTATGGCACAATCTTCAAGAAATCAATCTCTTTTGTCTCTTGTACAAAGTTAATATCCGAACCGAGGAAAATATAGATAACGAATATTATCAAGGCAACAGGCACAGCAATATATGAGTTTACCTTGAACTTGTCGCTTAGTCTGCATCCTTGCGTACTGGTGGCTACGATGGTGGTATCAGATATAAAAGAAAGATTGTCGCCAAAGAAAGAGCCACCGACAACTATCGCTATGACCAAAGGAAGGTCAATGCCAGTAGAGCTGGAAATTCCTGTTGCAATAGGCACTAACGCGACAATGGTTCCGACACTGGTGCCGATAGAAAGCGATATTAGGCATGAAGCAAGAAACAGACCGGCATAAAGCAGATTGCCAGGCAATATGTTGAGAGTAAGATTTACCGTTGCATCGATACAGCCCATATCCTTTGCGGTATTGGCAAACGCACCTGCAAGCACGAAAATCCATATCATGAGCATTATGTTAGGGTTGCCAGCGCCTTTGTTGAATATCTCTACTCTTTTGTTAAGCGGGTATTTTACCGATATGGCAATGGCATATATACATGACGCCATGAAAGCAACGGTTATCGGAACGATGTAGAAATCGTTTGCGATAATCGATGTAACCAGATATACAACGATAAGAAATATAAGTGGTGAAAGTGCTATTAATCCTTTTTTATTGCTCATTGCTTTGTTTACAATCTTTATTGTCTTACCTTGTATTCAGACTTTTCATTGCCTGTATTCAGATTTCTCAATGTCTGTATTTAGACTTTTCGATGTCCGTTCTTGTTCAGTCTACGGCTATTTCCGCTTTTCCCTGTCTTATTATACCGTTTTCTTTGTATTCCGTAAACCTATGCTTTACGCATGATAAACATGCCGTTTACGCATCGCAAACCATAGGTTTACGCTTGGCAAACGGCATGTCTGTTATTTTGTTAGAGAGTAACTCCGTTCTTGAAGATAGATATTTCGCTATATCCGTTCTTCTCGTTGCATGTCTGCTCTCCGTTGGCTACTGATATTATCTTCTCAATAAACTTTCTCAGAAGAGTCTTCATGTCTGTTCCGTCAACGAGTTCACCTGCATTGAAGTCAATCCAGTTTGGCTTGTTCTTATACAGATTGCTGTTGGTAGAAATCTTCATTGTAGGTATGAATGTGCCGAATGGGGTACCGCGACCGGTAGTGAACAATACAATCTGGCAACCTGCTGATGCAAGAGCAGTAGCTGCAACGAGGTCGTTACCCGGTGCAGACAACAGGTTAAGACCCTTTGTCTGAAGACGGTCACCATAGCCAAGCACACCGCTTACAGGGGCACGGCCACACTTCTGTGTACATCCAAGAGCCTTGTCTTCAAGCGTAGAGATACCTCCAGCCTTGTTTCCCGGTGACGGATTCTCGCCAACAGGCTCGCCATGGCTAAGGAAATACTCCTTGAAATCGTTGATAAGCTCTACTGTCTGGTCGAACAATTCAACTGTCTTGCAACGGTTCATCAATATTGTCTCGGCTCCGAACATCTCTGGAACCTCGGTAAGAATAGACGTTCCGCCTTGTGCAACAACGAAATCAGAGAATTCTCCGACCAGCGGATTGCCAGTAATTCCGCTGAAACCGTCGCTACCGCCACACTTAAGACCTATGCGCAGTTCGCTCAACGGGCATGGTGTGCGCTTGTCGTTCTTTGCGATGTCATAGAGAGAATGTAGAATCTTCATTCCTTCAACAACCTCATCGCCTTCAACTTTCTGCACGATAAGGAACTTGATGCGCTCCTTGTCATAATCGCCGAGTAGCTTTTCGAACTCGTCAGGCTGGTTGTTCTCGCATCCAAGACTTAGAATAAGAACAGCTCCTGCGTTAGGGTGAAGCACGATGTCACGAAGAACCTTTCTTGTATTCTCGTGGTCTCCACTCAGCTGAGAGCATCCATAGTTGTGGTGCCATGAATGAACAGCGTCGATACCTTCAAGCTTTGTTTCCTCTTCAAGCTTCTTTGCAAGCTTTTCTGCTATGCCGTTGACACATCCAACAGTAGGAACAATCCATACTTCGTTTCTGATACCTACCTCTCCGTTCTTGCGAACATATCCGTTAAAGGTAAGGTTCTCGTTTGGAATATTAAGTTCCTCGTTTACAGGGTGATATTCGTATGTGAGAGTTCCCGACAGATTGGTCTTGAGATTGTTCTCGTTTACCCATTCTCCAGCTTTAAGATCAACTTTCGCATGACCTATTGGATAACCATATTTGATGATGTTCGTGCCTTGAGCAGCATCATCGATAAGCACCTTATGACCGGCTGGTGTGTCTTGAAGCAGCGTTATAGACTTGCCGTCTACTTCAATTGTCTCGCCTTTCTTGTAAGGTCTCAGGCAGACAACAACCGAGTCTGCCGGATTGATTTTAATGAAAGATACTTGTTCCATTTAAATAATGATTTGTTTTATTGTTTTTGTTTATAGTTGAGTTCTTCTGTAAAAGTCGATGTTTTCCTTTAAAAGCAGTTCTATCGGCATATAGTTTACAGGTGAAACTTTCTTTTTCAGCACAATGGCTTTAAATAATGTGTCAACGCAATTATAACCTTGCATGAAGGCGTGTTGCGCTATCAGGAACGATATAGATCCAAGACGAAGGCATTTTGCATTGCGGTCAACCATGTCATAACCCATTATCTGAATGTCTCTGCGGTTGGTCTTTAGCAGAAATTCGCCTACAATGTGAGCCTTTGAGCATAGGGTAATGCAATGGTGTACCTGCGGATGTTCGGTAAAGAACTTTTCCAAGAGATTGTCATATTCGTTTCTGTCACCGTCAAGAGGCAGGTTCAGTTCCTGTATCTTTATTTCCGGGAAATGGTCGTGCATGTAATGTCTGAAGCCCACTTCGCGGTTGTCTTGCTGCTTGCTTGCCACCTTGCCGTCTTTCATCTGCTTCATGAGCATGATTTCTTTCTCTTTCGATGCAATCATCATCAGCATCTTTGCCGCGAAATATCCGCTGCAGAATGAATCCTGCCCATAGAAAGACAGCGGCTTAAGGTCAGGCATGTATGAGTCTAATAATATAAAAGGTACGTTCCTTTCATGCAGCTTGTCGGCAAATTCTTTGGTAACGTCAAGGTCGCTAGGAACGACAATGACCCCGCTAGGGTCACTTTCAAGGCATTCCTGGTATTTCTTTATGAATGTATTCTTGTCGAATCTCTTGTAATACATCATCTTAACGTCAATGTGGAAGTCTCTTCTGGCTTCACAAGCTTTAGCTGCACCTTCTTCAATCTCTTCCCAATAAGCTTCAGACTCATGCTTCGGTATAATGCAATAAAATGTATATGACTTGTTATAAGCAAGAGCGCTTGCATACATATTAGGCTGATAGTCAGACTTTTCCAATACGGCTTCTACCTTTTCCCTTGCCGTTTTGGAAACGTTTGGACGGTTGTGGAGAACTCTGTCAACCGTTCCTACTGATACTCCAGCTTTTTCTGCAATGTCTTTTATTCTAACTTTTTTGTTCATATTAAATTTACTTTAGCAAACAAGAGGTAAGAATTTATTGATTGCAAAAATAACAATAAAAACTGAA
>JAUNIZ010000089.1 GCA_030523165.1 Prevotellaceae bacterium | reverse complement strand
TTTTTGCGGCCACGACATTTTTATTTCAAAAAACAGGCCTTCTCAGCGCGTTAACGTGATATTTTTCTATTTATGAAAGCATGATTTTCTGCATAAATATACATAAAAGAGCAAACTAGATCACGATTAAAATGTAAAGTTATATTATATTCAAAATTGTCACAAAAGACTATTGACAAACAAGTTTTCTTATTCAGATTTCATCGAAATTACGCTAAACGGACAATGTAGTAGCATTATGTCAGAAACGAATTTTATTGATTTTTTTGCTCCATTCAGGCAAGATTATTGAAAAACGGCATTTAAATAGCAGAAATTCAAACAAGAAACGGTATGACAACAACAATAGAAAAGAATTACAAACATATTATTTAGAAATTCAAAAAACGTAAAAACATGCATCTGGCGTGCAAGGTTTTGCATAGTGTGAACGTTTTAATAAAGAACAAACAAACGAGAAATATGAAAATGAAAAAGTATTATCTGATAATTGCCGCAATGGTTCTTTTCACGCTTACGGCATGTCATACGAAGTCGACAGTAGCCGACGGCAATGTCAGCAGCGTGAATAACGGCAGTGAAGAAATACCGTACAAGGTTGCGGAAGGCTATTTCCTGCGCAACGACATAAAGCAGACAGTTATCAAAAAGATAGACAACAGAGAGGAGTTTGATAGTCTTTTCGGCATGGCTACGGTAATGGGCGAAAACGGAAAGCCTACGCCGATAGACTTCAGCCGCGAGTACGTGATAGCCGTAAGCATGCCTGAAACATATCATGAAGCCATGCTTTACACCACAGGACTTGCCCGCAACGATAAGGACATGATTGTTTTTTCATATAAATACACAATTGGCGAGAAACGTTCTTACTCTATAACGCCATGCATAATAGTCGTTGTATCAAATGAATATAGTGGAAAAGTAATATTTAATGAGGAGTAAATATATATAGTAAGTAAAGTTTTCTCAATTTTAAACAATGTGTGTTGGCAAGGACGGGCTAGTGATTAGCGTGTCCTTGCCGTGTTTATGCGAACTTGAAAGAGCAAACGCCTATTCTTTTTCTGCCTGTTCCTTAAGCATGTCGTTGCGCGACTTGGATTTCGTTACTAGCCATACGCCGAAACAAACGAGCAGGACTGCAACTGCCTGACCCCACTTGAATATGCCGATGCCCATCATTACGCTGACCGAAACAGATACTATCGGCTGAACGTAATTGTATATGCTGACAACCGTCGGGCGCAGTGTCTTCTGTCCGAACATAATCAGAATATAGCCAAGGAAGGTTCCTACAACTACGACATAGGCAACTTCAAGCCACGCTACTGCACCTATCTCGCTGAAAGGAAGGCTCGCTACGCTGTTGAAAGAGAACGGGAGAATGAGCAAAGTGGCGTATGTAAACATCCATTTGTTTACCGTTATGACATGGTAACGCTTAATAAGCTTGCCGAAAAGGTTAAGATATAGGGCGAAACTGAGCTGCGCAAAAAGGCAGAGAAGGTCGCCGCGGATGTCGCCAACCTTGGCGTTCATTGCAGAAGCGCTTGTCAATATAAGTATTATAGCGCCTATGCAGCCGAAGAGAATGCCCATTACCTTCTTGCTGGTGATAGGTTCGCGAAGTATTATGGCTGCGAGAATCATCGTGAAAATAGGCATCGACGTAACCACGATGCTGGCGTTTATAGGCGATGTAATGCTCAAGCCGATTGTGTAGCAGCACTGGTTGAAGACAAGACCGAACATGCTTGCGAAGAGAAACATCAGCAAATCGCGTGGGCAAACCTTCTCGTTTGAACTGCGCCAAAGGAGCGATGTTATCCAGAAAAGCACCATTCCACCTGCCACGCGAAACGATACAAGGTCTATTCCGCTTACTCCCGCAGACATTGCCTGCTTGCCCAACGGAGCCATAAGACCCCATCCCGCAGATGCGCCAAGCATGCACAGATGTGCAATAATTACTCTTTTATTGTTCATTATGTATGAAATTAGTATAAAAAACTGCCTGCAAAGGTACACATTTCATATAAAATAATTATATTTGTAGGTGATTATTTGCAATTTTAAAAGCCGCAGAAAAGGCTACGGAATTGCGGTGTTGACTTAAACATAATACTATGCAGAAGTACGCAGACTATATCAAGCAGATTGAAATCGAGTCGCTGTGGAGCGGCAAACGTCATGTGGTGTGGAATCTTGACCGCCGTGTCAATGTTCTGAGCGGTGTCAACGGTGTCGGGAAAAGCACTATATTAAATAAGGTAGTGAAGAGTATAGGCACGAACGGAAGCATAGCCAACGGACAGCTGAAGGGCGTTTCGCTTGTCGTTTCGCCAGAGGACGCCGAGGCAATACGCTTCGATATAATCCGTTCCTTCGACCGCCCGCTTATCAATGCCGATGTTCTTGCGGAGATAGGAGCCAATCTTGCCACTGAATTAGACTGGCAGTTGTACACGTTGCAGCGCAAGTATCTTGACTATCAAGTAAATATTGGAAACAGGATAATTGCCGTATTGCAGTCGGGCAGACCAGATGCCGCAGCTGAAGCGCAGAGGATTTCAGAGCCGAAAAAGAAGTTCCAGGACCTTATAGACGACCTTTTCGCTGAGACGGGAAAGAAGATTATCAGGACAGAAAACGAGATACGCTTCTCGCAGATAGGCGAAACGCTGTATCCATACCTGCTGTCAAGCGGCGAGAAACAGATGCTCGTAATATTGCTTACCGTGCTTATCGAGGACAACCAGCCCTATGTTCTGTTTATGGACGAGCCAGAAGTGAGCCTTCATGTAGAGTGGCAAAAAAGGCTAATCGACCTGATTATGGACTTGAATCCTAATGTGCAGATAGTGCTTACAACCCATTCGCCTGCCGTAATCATGAACGGCTGGATGGATAACGTTACCGAGGTGAGCGACATAACAGACCAGATAGAAGAGCAATAGACTGAATATTGAAGTGTTTTAAACTGATTATTGACTGACAATGAACAAGAGACTGCGCGACAATATATCTTCCGACTATGTTTCGGCAGCCAACAGACTGAAGTCGAAAAAGGCACGCCGGCGCATCGTAGCCTATGTTGAAAGCTATGATGACGTGCTCTTTTGGCGCACAATACTCGCTGACTTCGAAGACGAAACGCGCTATTTCGAGGTGATGCTCCCCTCTCGAAACAATCTTGAACGTGGCAAACGCTCTGCGCTTAACATGCTTATCAGTTCGAAAAACATAGGGCAAGACCTGATTGCATGCGTCGACGCGGACTACGATTACCTCATGCAAGGAGCCACACAGACGTCGCATGAGATAATAACAAACCCTTACGTGTTCCACACCTACGCCTATGCAATAGAGAATCTACAGTGCTATGCGCCGTCGTTGCATAACGTTTGCGTGATGGTAACGCTAAACGACCACTCGATATTCGACTTCAATGACTTTTTCAGACAGTACAGCGAGGCAATCTTTCCGTTGTTTGTCTGGTCTATATGGCACTATCGTCAGAGTATTTACGGGCAGTTCACGATAACCGATTTCGACCGTGTAGTAGAGCTAGGCGGCTTTTCCGTAACTTCTCCGGACGAGTGTTTGAACAACTTGCGCGCCAAGGTTACAAAGAAAACAACGTGGCTTAGACAGCGAAACCCTAATGCCAAGCAGTCGTATCTTGCCGTAAAGAACGACTTAATGCGCCTCGGCGTAACTCCACAAACCACATATCTGTATATTCAGGGGCATCACTTGTTCAGCAAGATAGTAGTTCCCATTGTCAGTAAAGTATGCGACCGGCTTGTTAGAGAGCGCGAGAACGAAATCCGCAAGCAGTCTGTCCACTCCACGCAAATGCGTAATGAACTCTCTTGCTATAGCCACAGCATCCAGGATATAACCCAAATGCTGAAGAAAAACTTCGGTTATGTAGCCTCGGAAGCCTTTAAACGCATGCACAAGGATATAGAGGAATATCTCGGAATAGGCAAGGATGAAAGTCAGACGGATGTGGAATAACTGAAAAAGAAAGGCTGAATAATTGGGCTATATACCTCTAATAAATTGATAATGTATACCGAATAATTGTGCTACAGATGTCGGATAATTGAGTAAGAAATACGGAATAAAAACATAAGAAATACAGAATAAAAGAAAAAGGGAGGCTTTATAAACCTCCCTTTAATATTGTATCATATTTCCAAAAGTCGTTTTTCAACCACCAATTTATACGTATGTTTCAAGGAATTTGATAGTTCCCGTAACGTATAAAGTATCTGTTGTGGCAGGAACAAGTATTGTTTCGCCCTCGCGCAAGGTAGTTTCATTGCCTTCATTGTCCACGAATACACCTTCGCCCTTTATTCCAATGAATATCACGAAGCTATCCAGCTCACTGTAATCAAGCGTCATTGGCTCGTCAAGTTCGTACACCGCAGTATTGAAATAAGCACATCTTACCAATGAAACGCCCTGGTTTACAACCGGGACATAGTCTGTCTGATAGTCTTGTTCAACATTGTAATCAATGCAATCTGCCGCCTGTTTAGTGTGAAGCTCGCGGTAATTGCCGTTCTTGTCCTTACGTTTAAAGTCGTAAATGCGGTATGTTGCATCTGATGTCTGCTGTATTTCAGCAAGGAAACAGCCTGCACCGATGCTATGCACACGCCCTGCCGGAATGAAAAAACAGTCTCCTGACTTCACGGAATACTCTGCCAACGCATCGCAAATGGTATCGTTCTCCACCATTTTAGTATATTCTTCAGGAGTTATATCCCTCTTTAGCCCATTGAAAAGCTTTGCTTTCGGGTCTGAATCCATTATATACCACATCTCGGTCTTGCCGTTCTTCATGCCGTTTCGCCTAGCCATTTCATCATTAGGATGCACTTGTATAGAAAGGTCCTGGCGTGCATCGATAAACTTTATAAGCAGCGGAAAATCGTTTCCGAACCTTTTATAGTTGTCAACACCTACCAGCTTGTCTTTCAATTCAGTCACCGCCTCTGTCAAAGTCTTGCCTTTTAGTTCTCCGTCTGCTATGATACTCTCATTGTTCTCAACGCCAGAAATTTCCCAACTCTCCCCTATTCGGTCATTGGAAACACCGTCGCCCGCACCTTGAGAAGCCCCGGTCCGTTCTTGAGAAGCCCCTAACCGCTTGAAAACAGCTATCTTCTCGCCTCCCCATAGGGTCTGTTTCAAAATCGGATCAAACTTGATTGGTTTCATAATAATATACCTTTACTGAAATAATAAATGTTTTATTGTTGGTTTTTAATTGTCAATTCTCATTCCAAAACGCACGTGTAAACAACACGAGAACGCTGAAGAACTCTAAACGTCCGATAAGCATAAGTATCGAACAAATCCATTTTCCCACGTCAGGAAGCATGCTCCACGACATCGTAGGCCCTATTTCCAGACCTAAAGTAGGTCCGACATTACTTGCGCAGCTTATTGCTATTGTCATCGAATTAGTACTGTCAACACCCATACAGATAAGGCAGAAATATGCGAAAAAGCATGTCGCAAGATACAAGGCAAGGAATACCAATAGTCGAACCTGTGATTGTGCAGTAACGTTATTGTTGGCTATCTTCACCGGAAGAATAGCTCTCGGATGTATAATATGCCTGAATTCGTTGCGGACAATCTTGAGCAGCATTGCTCCCCTAATGCTTTTCAGACCTCCACTGGTACTTCCTCCACATGCGCCAAGAAACATACAGAAGCTAAGAACCACCCATGTAATATGATGCCATTTGCCTGCGTCGTCATTAAAAATGCCTGTAGTAGTAATGAAAGACACCACCTGGAACAACGCATAACGGAAGGAATCTATCAGGCTATAGTCGTTGTCCGCTATCAGGAAGTACATTATCACAACCGTAGATACCGCTACTACAGAAAGATAAAACCTAAGTTCCGTATCACGCACAAACGATTTCAACTTCCCTCTGAATATCGCCAGATAAAGAAGCATGAAGTTAGTTCCCGACAAAAGCATGAATATTATCGCCGTATAATCTATTGCTGCAGAATCGAAATATCCCGCACTCGCATTATGTGTAGAGAATCCACCTGTCGCAGTAATAGACATTGAATAGTTGATACTATCAAACAAGCTCATGCCGGAAAGGTAGAAACACCCAGTACAACCTGCCGTAAGAAGCAGATAGACTACCCAAATTGACTTGGCGTTTGTGCTTAGTCTTGGATGCATCTTTGCCTTTATCGGTCCCGTAGATTCGGCGGAAAAGACCTTTACACTACCTCCTACCAGAGAGGGAAGCACGGCTATCGTGAAGAAAACAATACCAAGTCCACCAATCCATTGGGTCAATGAGCGCCAGAAAAGCAGTCCATGCGGCAACGATTCCACGTCATCTATAATTGTAGCGCCAGTAGTTGTAAAGCCTGACATGGTTTCAAAAAAGGCGTCTGTATAGCTTTCCAGATAGCCACCTATAATAAATGGCAATGCACCGAATACACTAAAGACTATCCATGTCAGCGTTACAAGCAGATAAGCGTCGCGCCTTCCCATGCTGTTTTCGGCATGATAGCCCAGATATTTGAATATTATTGCTGCAAGAACAGTTATAGCTATAGTGATGATAAAGGCAAACGTATCGTCTTCCTGATAGTAGAGCGATACGAGAAAGCAATAGAACATCATCATAGCTTCTATGAAAAGCAATGAGCCTATAACCTTATAAATTAGCTTGAACTTTATCATCAGTAGGGTTTAATTGAAGAATTTCTCTAACCTGCTCATATTTACTTCATGACAGAACACGACAACTATGTCGCCGGCTTCTATCTGTGTATTACCGGAAACAAGGTGTCCTTCACCGTTTCTTACCAGTCCTCCGATAGTAGCGCCTTGTGGAAGCCCCAGCTCATAAACCTTTTTCTTCGTAACCTTTGAACCTTCCTGAGCGGTAAACTCAGCTACATCGGCATTGGCATTCATGAGAAATCTCGTGTTAGTAACATCAACGTCAAGCATCATCTGGTATATATTGCTTGCGGCAATAGCCTTCTTGTTGACAATAGTTCCTATGTCAAGACTCTCTGCCATGCTTACATAATCAAGGTTTTCCACCATTGCGATAGTCTTTCTTACACCAAGTCGCTTTGCCGTAAGACATGCCAATATATTTGTTTCCGCATTGCCGGTGAGAGCAACGAAAGCCTGTGTGTTCTTTATACCTTCTTCCAGAAGCAACGGAAGGTCACGTCCGTCACCGTTAATTACCATTATCTGGTCGGTGTTTACTTCCTCGTTGATATACTCACACCTTTGTTCATCTTTCTCAACTATCTTGGCGTTCATGTATTCTGGCAGATATTTTGTCGCTCTTATAGCAGTGTCTCCACCTCCCATAATCATTACATTCTTAACGTCAACATAGTGTTCCTTGCCTACAATCTTGCGGATATAAGGTATATAATTACGAGTTGTCATGAAATAGACCATGTCATAGATCTTCAGTTCATCATCACCTCGCGGAATAATAGTATCTTCTCCTCTTTTGATTGCTACAATATGATATGGCGTTTCTGGCTTGCACAAGTCTTTCAACGGCTCGTTCAGAATCTCTGCGGTTTCTCTCATCTTGATGCCAAGCATAACAAGAGCACCGTCATGCACATCCCAACGTTGGCGAACCCAGCTCATCTTAAGTCCGCTAATAATGTCGCGTGCAGCAAGATTCTCAGGATAAATAAGGGAATCGATACCCAGTTTATTGAAGAATGAGGCTTGTTTAGGGTCAACAAACTCATAGTTATTGACCTTGGCAACAGTTTTCTTGGCACCCAAAGCCTTAGCCAAGATGCAACTGTTCATATTCATATTCTCGTCAGGAGTAACACCTATGTAAAGGTCAGCGCCATTTACACCGGCATTCTTCAAGGTCTTGATGCTTGAAGGAGAGGCATGAATTGTCATAAGGTCATAGTCTCCGCTTATGTTCTCTAGCCTGTCCTCATCTTCATCAATAAGCACAATGTCCTGGTCGTTGCGTGAAAGCAACATTGCCAAATGGGTTCCTATGGCATAAGCACCTGCAATAATTATCTTCATATATTACGTTTTCCGGCATCAGTAAGTTGTTGCCGGAATATTATTTGTCATTTTAAGCACATCATAAACCTGCCTCACGCATTATTGTAGCGACAATAGCCTCAGTATCAATGCCTACAATATGCTGTAGTTCTGATACTTTTCCATGTTCTACAAACTCGTCAGGAAGTCCCATACGAACTGTCTCGACATGAAAATCATGGTCATTTATCCATTCAAGTACGGCAGAACCGAATCCTCCGGCTCTCACTCCGTCTTCAATAGTAATGATATGACTGAAATTACTTGCTGCTTCACGAAGCAGTTCCTCATCCAAAGGCTTCAGGAAACGCATGTCATAATGGGCTATTTGCAATTCTTCATGATCTGCTTCCACTTGCTTTATAGCCTCAACTACATTGTTCCCTATTGGTCCAAGTGACAATACGGCAATGTCTTTGCCGTCTTTCAGTTTCCTTCCTGTTCCTACTTTTATTTCCTTGAAAGGGCAACGCCAGTCAAGAAGCACGCCATGACCACGTGGATAACGTATAACAAACGTGCCTTTTCCTTCCAATTGACCTGTAAACATGAGGCAACGGAGTTCATGTTCATTCATCGGAGATGATATCGTGAGGTTCGGTATGGGTCGCAAAGCAGCCAAATCAAAGGCTCCATGATGCGTCGCACCGTCTTCTCCGACGAGTCCTGCCCTATCAAGACATATCACAACAGGCAAGTTAAGAATAGCCACATCGTGTATAACATTATCGTATGCCCTCTGCGAGAACGAGCTATATATATTGCAGAACGGAAGCAAACCGTCTTTTGCCATACCTGCAGAGAATGTTACAGCATGCCCTTCAGCTATGCCAACATCAAATGCTCGGTCAGGCATCGCTTCCATCATTATATTCATTGAGCATCCACTCGGCATAGCAGGAGTAACGCCAACTATACGAGGATTCTGCTTTGCCAGTTCCAAAAGCGTTTCTCCGAATACGGTCTGATACTTAGGAGGCACATTACTTTCATCAGAAACGATACGTTCACCTGTGTCAATATCAAACTTACCTGGAGCATGCCATATCGTAGCAGCCTTTTCCGCTGGTGCATATCCATGTCCTTTTATGGTATGCAAATGCAGCAGCTTAGGGCCATTCATGTCTTTCAGTTGCGTTAAAAGACGTACAAGGTCTATCACATTATGCCCGTCAAAAGGTCCGAAATAGCGTATATTCAAGCCCTCAAATATATTCTGCTGATGGCTAATAGCCGACTTAACGGCATTGTTCAGGCGTATAATTCCCTTGCGACGGTCATCATTAAGACAGCCACGCGCATTAAGCCACTTTGATATCTTAAATCTAAGACGGTTATATGTCTTTGTTGTATTAAGCCTAAGCAACGACTGTTTAAGCCCGCCTACACTTCTATCGATACTCATATTATTGTCATTCAATATTATGAGCATGTCATTAGGGGTTGTTGAAGCGTTGTTAAGCCCCTCAAATGCCAGACCGCCACTCATTGCGCCATCACCTATTATAGCAACGACATGCCTTTGGCTATGCCCTGCCTTCTTGGCTGCTACAGCCATACCAAGCGCAGCTGATATGGAATTAGACGAATGCCCACACACAAAGCTGTCGTATTCACTTTCCATAGGTGAAGGGAACGGCCTTATGCCATGCAGTTTTCGATTTGTACAGAAGCGGTCTTTCCTACCTGTAAGTATCTTATGCCCATAAGCCTGATGCCCTACGTCCCATACAAGCCTATCCTCTGGCGTGTTATAGACATAGTGTAAAGCCACGGTAATCTCGATTGTTCCCATGCTTGATGCAAGATGTCCTGGATTGACAGACAACTCTTTGAGAATGTCTTTCCTCAGTTCATCGCATAATTGGGGAAGCTGTTCTACCTTCAGCTTTCTCAGGTCTTCCGGGTATTTTATGTTACTTAAAAGGTTAAAATCGTTTGAGTCCACTTTCATTTTATGCGTTTCTTAACTCTGTAGATAATGCAAACAAGCGGAATATGTTTCAGTTTAATCACAAATCACTCGAATGCAGTCCATCATATACAATGACTAGCCTCGGTTGCAACTAATGTTTTACTATCATATTGCCAATCTCGGCGCATCATATACCATAATAGCAAACAGACAATACAAGATATATCCTAATATGCCTGAACGCTGATAACATTATGCAAAGATAATGAAAGTTAGGCGGAACACAAAATAAAATTAATTATATTTTACGAGTGTTCCATTTCAAACCAATTTGAACTTGCTTCATGAATTATCGCCAAAAGCATTATTCCAAGCATTTAACAAGAATACAAGAGGCATGTCTTCAAAACTAACAGAATAAATCAAGACAAGCTATATACACACGTATTGACAAGGAAAGCTATCGTTTCGTGATAAGAAAAGATAGTTTTACACTAACGAAAACTATCTTTTATCGCATGAATACAAATAAAAACAGATGGCATCAGAATTATTTTCCGATGCCATCTGCTTTTTATTTTCCAAAGAAAATTATTCTGTTATCCAAACACCCTTAGGCTCTACACCTGCCGTTCTCGATACATTGTGGTCAGGTCTATAATATGCCTTGAGGGCAATGTCGAATATAAGCGTGCTGTATGCAGGTATTGAAGACGAGCCGCTTTCACCATATCCAAGCTGATAAGGCATATATACTCTCCACACATCGCCTATATGCATGTTCTGCAATGCCGTGGAAAAACCGTCAATCACTTCAGAAACAACCAGCGTTGTATAGGCAGACGTCTCAGGGTTATATGTTCCAGAGTATGTATAGTCGAAAATATATCCTTCTGAATATGATGTAGAAGGAATCAATCTTCCGCTATAGCTTACAACTACAGAATCGGTGAACATAGGGCAACCGCTTCCTGTTCCCTCAGTAAGGACATGCACAGCTATGTAGTCGGTGCTTGTAAGTTCGATAGAATCCTGGAAAGAATAATTCCTTATAACCTTCCAACTCCCATCAGCATTAGCAACAGCTACATTATAGATGCTGTCATAATAGGCTTCATTCGTTGCCTGCCAGTTAGGAAATTCCTCTACCGTCTCGCTTTCTTCAGAGCATGAGACAAAGCCAAGCATAGGCAACAATGCCAGCATAAACATTAATAACTTTCTTTTCTTCATTGTCTTATTGCAGTTTTTTTAGCAGGCTTGCTATGCTGACCTTATCTTCGATTATTCCATTGAGGTCAGCAATGTTTACTCTTTCCTGCTCCATTGTATCACGGAAGCGTAACGTTAC
Source organism: Prevotellaceae bacterium (assembly GCA_030523165.1). GTDB lineage: Bacteria > Bacteroidota > Bacteroidia > Bacteroidales > Bacteroidaceae > Prevotella. Next base: position 1,601 of record JAUNIZ010000089.1, on the reverse strand, counting down.
CTTGTTGTCTTTTAGGGTGTCATGATCTACCGTTACACAATACGGGGTACCAATAGCATCCTGACGACGGTAACGCTTGCCAATAGAATCTTTTTCTTCATAATGGCAATTGAAGTGGAACTTCAACGAATCTATTATTTCACGTGCCTTTTCTGGCAGTCCGTCCTTCTTTACCAAAGGCATAACACAGAGTTTCACTGGTGCCAAAGCTGCTGGAAGTTTCAATACTACACGTGTCTCGCCGTTTTCAAGCTTCTCTTCGCAATATGAATGGCACATGATTGAAAGGAACATACGGTCAACACCGATAGATGTCTCGATGTCATACGGAGTATAGCTTTCGTTTGTCTGAGGGTCAAAATACTTTATTGACTTTCCGCAGAACTTCTCATGCTGAGACAAGTCATAGTCTGTACGGCTATGTATTCCCTCAACTTCCTTGAAGCCAAACGGCATCTTGAACTCTATATCTGTAGCGGCATTTGCATAGAAAGCAAGTTTCTCATGGTCATGGAAACGATAGTTCTCTGCACCAAAGCCAAGAGCCTGATGCCATTTCATACGAGTTTCCTTCCATGCCTTGAACCATTCCATCTCTGTGCCTGGCTTTACGAAGAACTGCATTTCCATCTGTTCGAACTCACGCATACGGAAAATAAACTGGCGAGCAACGATTTCATTACGGAACGCCTTGCCTATCTGTGCTATACCGAAAGGTATCTTCATTCTGCCTGTCTTCTGCACGTTAAGATAGTTTACAAAGATTCCCTGTGCAGTTTCAGGGCGAAGATAAATCTTGCTGGCGCTATCTGCAGCAGAGCCCATCTCTGTTGAGAACATAAGATTAAACTGGCGAACATCTGTCCAGTTCTTTGTTCCGCTTATCGGGTCTACTATATCTTCATCAAGGATAATCTGCTTCAGCTCTTCAAGATTCATTGCATTCATAGCCTGGCTATAACGCTCATGAAGCGCGTCTCTCTTTTGCTGATGCTCTATCACGCGTGCGCTTGTCTCACGGAACTTTGCTTCATCGAAGCTATCTCCGAAACGCTTGCGTGCTTTCTCTATTTCCTTGTTTATCTTCTCTTCGTATTTTGCTATCTGGTCTTCTATCAATACATCGGCACGATAGCGTTTCTTTGAATCACGGTTATCAATCAACGGGTCATTGAAAGCGTCAACATGTCCGCTGGCTTTCCATATTGTAGGATGCATGAAGATAGCAGAATCGATGCCCACGATATTCTCATGAAGCAACACCATGCTCTTCCACCAATATTCCTTAATATTGTTTTTCAGTTCAACTCCGTTCTGTCCATAGTCATAAACAGCTCCTAAACCGTCATAAATCTCACTGCTTGGGAAAACAAATCCATACTCTTTACAGTGTGAAACTATTTTCTTAAAAACATCTTCCTGTGCCATTGTATAATAAATTCCTTAATTTAAAATTCTGTTTCCTATGAGAATATTACACATTTCAAGTGCAAATAAACTCGTCAATATGGTGTGCAAAGATAAAGCAATTTGTGCAAAAAACAAAACTTTTTCACACACATTATTATATTATAGGGTTAATCTAAATTATATTATATGCT
>JAUNIZ010000088.1 GCA_030523165.1 Prevotellaceae bacterium | reverse complement strand
CAACCATGTATTTTGTTTAATAAAATTACCTAAAGACAAGTGTTGCGGCACGACAATTTTTATCCTCTTCCGCATCAAAACAATGACAGTAATGACAGTTATGACAATTAAATTCTTGCATGTAAAACATCAAAACAATGACAATAATGACAGTTATGACAATTAATTTCTTGCATGTAAATCACTGCTTTTACATGTATCATAATCAGGGAAAACATAGTTTTCCATTGACGAAAAATATGTTTTCCGCTATAAATTGTATAGTTTCCCGATGTGCAAGAGGCATGAAAAAGCCGATGAAATCGGGCATTTTTTCTCTTCGTTACTTCTTTGCCGCGAGTTTTGACAAAGCTGAATTATTTTTTGTTTGTCTCTAATTTATTTCCTATCGCTCTGCGCTATTTGTCTGCTTCCTGTAAGCCACAACCCAGTAAAAGTGATTAGACCGTTAAGCATAAGAAGTTCGTAGCCGAAGCGGTAGCCTGTATATTCAGTGGTCAGAGTGTCAATGGCAAAGCACAGGATAGGGGAGGCGATAGCTATATAAGGCGTGAGCTTGTCATTGACAGAACGCTTTGTGAGCATTCCGAAAGCAAACAAACCGAGCAGCGGACCGTATGTATAAGAGCAAAGTATATATACGGCATCTATGACACTCGTTGAATTGACGTATCTGAAAAGCAATATGAATACCACAAACAAGACAGTCATCATTATGTGTGTTCTTCTTCGAAGGCTTTCGTCGTCGGGTCTTTCCTTTATGTCTACGCAGTAGCTTGTCGTAAGTGCGGTAAGCGAAGAGTCGACGGTGCTGAACGATGCCGCTACTATTCCTATGATAAACATCACCGTAACCAAAGTGCCAAGATTGCCCGTAGCAGCGAACATAGGCAGCAGTTCGTCTGCTGCAGAAGGCAGTGCAATGCCTTGCTTGTCTGCAAGCATGACGAGGAGAACGCCAAGCGACAGGAAAAGAAGATTTACAGGCACGAAAGCGAAGCCGTAAGTGCACATGTCTTTCTGCGCTTCGCGAAGCGTCTTGCATGTCAGATTCTTCTGCATCATGTTCTGGTTAAGCCCCGTCATTACCACAACAATGAAAGCTCCGCTGATGAACTGCTTCCAGAAATTCTGCTTCGACAGCCAGTCGTCAAAGACAAATATACGGCTTTTGCTGTCTGTAGCTATTGCGCTGGCCGCTTCTGCCATGCTCATGTCCAACGCTTCAACTACCTTGACGATTATCAGTACCAGTGCGCCTATCATGCATAATGTCTGGAAAGAATCTGTCCACACAAGTGTCTTTACACCTCCTTTGTGGGTATATAGCCATATAAGAAGCATCAGCACAGGTACAGTAATGAAGAACGGTACGCCATAGCCGTCGAGAACAAAGCGCTGGAGAATGATGCAGACTATGTAGAACTTTACCGCAGCACCTGTCAAGTCGGACAGCAGGAAGAATGCAGCGCCTGTCTTATACGACCTTCTTCCAAGTCTTTGCAGCAGATAAGTGTATATTGTCGTAAGGTTTAACCTATAGTATACAGGCAAGAGAATGAACGCAACGATGAAATAGCCGAGAATAAAGCCGAGACAAGTCTGCATGTAAGTCATGTCGCTATGTTCTACCATTCCAGGAACGGAAACAAAGCTGACTCCAGAAACAGAGGCTCCAATCATGCCAAACGCCACCATATACCATGGCGACTGCTTGTCTGCGCTATAAAATGTTGCATTTGTCGCATGCCTTGACGTTATGCGACTCATTGCGAATAGTATGGCAAAATATACCAATACGGTGATTATCATTAACATGATGCAAAGGTAAAGATTTTATTGTTCAGAGCAAAATAATAAAGGCATGAACTAAACATAATATGCGTTCATGCCTTTAATGAATATTGTGTTCCTTATAATGGATATTCGCTTATCCCATTCTAAGGAATCTGTCTGCTTCAATGGCAGCTTTACAACCGCTTGCAGCAGCTGTAATAGCCTGACGATAGTGTGGGTCAGCAACGTCACCGGCAGCGAAAACGCCAGGAACCTTGGTGCATGGCGAGTCACCGATTGTCTTTATATAACCGGTTTCGTCAGTTTCAAGCCATTCCTTGAATATGTCGCTGTTAGGCTTGTGGCCGATAGCGAGGAAGAAACCGTCTATAGGAAGGTCATACTTCTCTTCGTCTGGCTCATCCTTGCGCTTTACCAAGTGTGCGCCTTCCACGCCGTTGTTACCGTAAAGACCTATAGTGTTGTGCTCATAAAGTATCTCTATGTTCTCTGCTTCTTCCACTCTTTTCTTCATTACCTCAGAAGCGCGTAAGAATGGTTTGCGGACTATCAGATATACTTGCTTAGCCAAACCTGCCAGATAGAGCGCTTCTTCACATGCTGTATCGCCACCACCTACTACGGCAACAGTCTTCTTGCGGTAAAAGAAACCGTCGCATGTGGCACACGCTGAAACGCCTTCGCCCTTGTATTTCTCTTCGTCTGCAAGACCAAGATATTTTGCTGAGGCTCCTGTAGCTATAATCAGTGTGTCTGTCTCAATTTCTTTTCCTTCGTCTGTTGTCAGTGTATATGGGGCTTTGCTCAGGTCTGCCTTAACCATCACACCGTCGCGAAGGTCAGCGCCAAAGCGTTCAGCCTGCTCCCTAAGTTCCAGCATCATCTGGTTTCCGTCAATTCCTTCTGGATAGCCAGGGAAATTCTCCACTATAGTGGTCTGTGTAAGCTGACCTCCAGTCTGCAGACCGCAATACACTACAGGGTTAAGGTTAGCCCTTGAAGCGTAAATAGCTGCAGTATAGCCTGCTGGACCGCTGCCTACAATAAGGCAACGTACATGTTCTTTTTCCATATTACTTGTTATGTTTTAGGAGTTAAATTTATAGGAGTTAAAGGAGTTAATGGAGTTAGAGCCTACGGCTCTAGGAGTTAAAGATAATAGCTTTGTAGCTACTGGTCTTTATAAAGTTCCTAACTCTTTATGTCGGTATTGTCTTTAACTCCTTTAACTTCCTTAACTTCTTTAACTCCAGAACTTTACTTCTTCAACTACAAAAGTTCTTCTATCTGTTTAGCGATGTTTTCAATCTTTTCTGTAGGTTCAAAACGCGCTACTACCATACCCTTCTTGTTGATAAGGAACTTGGTGAAATTCCACTTGATGTCTGGCTTGCTCTTGTAGTCAGGGTCTTCTTTAGAAAGAATATCTTCAAGGATAGGAGCGATAGGGTGGCTCATATCCCAGCCAGCAAAGCCTTTCTGTTCTTTAAGGAATTTATAAAGAGGGTCAGCGTCGTCGCCGTTCACCTTGATTTTCTTGAAGCGTGGGAACTCAGTGCCGTAGTTTAGCTTGCAGAATTCGTGGATAGACTCGTCTGTGCCAGGAGCCTGCTGGCCAAACTGGTTGCAAGGGAAGTCGAGAATCTCAAAGCCTGCGCTGTGATATTTCTCATAGAGCTTCTCCAGTTCCTCGTACTGAGGGGTGAAACCGCACTTTGTTGCAGTGTTTACAATGAGTAGAACCTCGTTTGAGTACTCCTTTAATGATACGTCTTTTCCCTTTCTGTCTTTGACAGTGAAATCATAAACTGTTTTCATTTTACTTTGATTATTGACTTTTTCTTGTTAATAATATCAATACTTTTAAATTATAGACAGCATAACCGACATAATCGTAACTTATTGGAAGCCTTTTCATGTCAGTGCCTTTTCGTTGCAAAGATACTGTAATTATGTTTTAATGCAAAAAGAATGGCTCTTTATTTTTTATATTTTAACCCATTGAAAAAGATAAATTTGAGTTGAATCTCTATGTCTTAATAGGGGAAACCCTAAAAATAATATGGAATTACACTTGTAAATATGTCATTTACTTATTAACTTTGTACCCAAGATAAGCTGCATCTCGGCATAACATTCAAACAAGTTTGATGCTTCTGCTCTCGATTTGCATTATCTTTGCACCCAAGATAATAACGATATTAATTTCTAAACACTACTATTATGAAGAAGATTTCTATTTTGATGGCGATGGCATTAGCCATGTTTGCAGTCACCTTTACTTTCACAAGCTGTGATGACGATGATGATATTGCTGATACACTCTGGGGTGTATGGGAAGGTGACATGTATGTTGAAAGCGAGTGGGATGGATATACATACCAGGCTTCAAGTTCGGTTCTTGCTTTCGACAAAGACCCTTACGAGTATGCTTCAGGCACAGGCTATTGGATTGATTATTACAGCAATGCTCCGTGGGATTATTATGCAAGCAACATAAGCTGGACTGTAAGAAACGGTGAGATTGTTATCTATTCTATTGAGGAAGGACAGTATTATTACATCTCTCAATACAGTCTTAGCAACAACTATTTCACAGGATATATAAGCGACGGATATAACAGCGCTCTCTATTTTGAACTTGTCAAGACTTCTGCTCCTTACTGGAATGGTGATTCAGGCTATCATTATTCTTCATGGTATGTTAACAAGAAATCACGTTCTGCCGATGAATCTTCTGACAGCACACCTGTAAGACGCATACGCAAGGCTGCCACTGATTCGATAGCTAAGTAAAAACTGACATGCATTATAAATATTCATATCATGGTTCATAGCTTAATGTTATGAACCATGATATTTTTTGAACTTAAACCAATTTTTATAAATTGTTTTATTTCTGCTCTATATCGCGCAGTGTCTTTACGGCTTCGCCAACTGTCTTCACATTGGCTACAATCATCATTCGTTTTCCTGCCGTTTCTTTAAGGTTGCAACGGCGTGGATTGCTTGCGATATAGTTCAGTACATTGTCGAACATGCGGCTTTTATAGTATGCGCTTGAAGTGTTGCTTACAAACTGCATGCGCATCTGTCCTTGTCTTAGTATTATCTTCTCGCAGCCTAACCGCTTGCCAATCCTTCTCAGTGGCACTACCTGAAGAAGTTCTTCGCCTTCATGAGGCACTTGTCCGAATCGGTCTATCAGCTGCAGACGATATTTGTCAAGGTCGCTGTCGGTATTGATATTCTCCAGTTCGCGGTAGAGAAGCATTCTTTCGCTGCTGCTCGGCACATACTGGTCTGGCAGATACATCTCAAGGTCGCTTTCTATTGCGCAGTCTTCAACAAACTCGTCGCCTGTTATGTTTGTGCCTTCTTCTATTTCTTCCTGATAGAGTTCGCTGAACTCGTCGTTCTTCAGTTCTGTTACGGCTTGGTTCAGAATCTTCTGATAGGTTTCGTAGCCGAGGTCTTCCATAAAGCCGCTTTGCTCTGCTCCCAGCAGGTTTCCTGCACCTCGGATGTCGAGGTCTTGCATGGAAAGGTTGAATCCGCTGCCAAGTTCGGAGAATGTCTCCAAAGCTTCCAGTCGTCGGCGTGCCTCTTGCGTTAGCACTGACTTAGGAGGGGCAAGCAAGTAACAGAAAGCCTTGCGGTTGCCGCGCCCTACACGCCCTCGCATCTGGTGAAGGTCTGACAGCCCGAAACGGTGGGCATCGTTTACAATTATCGTATTGGCGTTGCTGATATCAATGCCGTTTTCCACTATTGTCGTAGACAGAAGCACGTCATAATCGTAGTTGATAAATCCCATTAGCACTTTTTCAAGGTCTTCGGGTTTCATCTGTCCATGACCTATGGCAACCCTTGCATCGGGAACATACTTACGGATAAGGCCTGCCAGTTCGGGCAGGTTGCTTATTCTGTCGTTTACGAAGAACACCTGTCCGTTGCGGCTCATCTCGAAGTTTATTGCATCGGCAATCACCTCTTTGTCAAAGGTGTGTACCTCTGTGTTTATCGGATAGCGGTTGGGTGGGGGAGTCTGCATTATGCTCATGTCTCTTGCACCCATCAGCGAGAACTGCAGTGTGCGAGGTATAGGCGTGGCAGACATTGTAAGCGTGTCTACGTTTACCTTCATCTTGCGAAGCTTTTCTTTTGTTGCAACGCCGAATTTCTGTTCCTCGTCTATTATCAGCAATCCAAGGTCTTTGAACTTCACTGCTTTACCAATGAGTTTGTGCGTTCCTACGATTATGTCTATCTTGCCCGATTCCAAGTCTGCAAGAACCTCTTTCAGCTTCTTTGAACTGCGTGCCCTTGAAAGGTAGTCTACTCTTACGGGGAAGTCTTTCAGACGTTTTGAGAATGTCTGGAAATGCTGGTATGCAAGCACTGTAGTAGGCACAAGCACAGCCACCTGCTTTGAATCGCATGCAGCCTTGAATGCAGCACGTATGGCTACTTCCGTCTTACCGAAACCTACGTCACCGCACACAAGCCTGTCCATAGGTCGTTTGCTCTCCATGTCTGCCTTCACGTCGTTGGTAGCTTTCAACTGGTCGGGTGTATCCTCATAGATAAAGCTTGCTTCAAGTTCATTCTGCATGAACGAGTCTGCGCTGAAGGAGAATCCCTTTTCGTGTCTTCGTGCAGCGTAAAGCTTGATAAGGTCGCGTGCAATGTCTTTTATCTTCTTCTTTGTGCGTTCTTTAAGACGGTCCCACGCTCCAGTTCCGAGAGTGCTCAGGCGTGGAGGTGTTTCGCTGTCTCTGCGCTTGTATTTTGAAATCTTGTAAAGAGAGTGTATGCTTACGTCAACCTTGTCATTGTTCTGATAGATTATTCTTATAACTTCCTGATAGCTGTTGCCTACAGGAACGCGGACTAATCCGGCGAATTTGCCTATACCGAAATCTACATGCACTATATAGTCGCCGGGTTCCATTTCCTGAAGTTCCTTCATGGTCAGTGCCATCTTGCCTGTTCGTGCAGCGTCAGAGCGCAGGCTGTATTTGTGGAAGCGGTCAAAAATCTGATGGTCTGTGAAGAAGCATAGACGTAGTATGTTGTCTGCAAAGCCCTCGTGTAGGGTCTTGTCTACAGGCAGAAATGTTATCGGTGCTCTTTTCTGCTCCTCTGCCATATTGCTGAAGATGTCTTTCAGTCGTTCGTTCTGCTTCTGGCTGTCGGCAAGGATATAGATTTTATAGCCCTTTAGAGAATAGTCTTCAAGAGCATTGGTGAGCAGTTCAAAATTCTTGTGGAACAGTGGCTGTGGCGATATGTCAAGCTTTATCGTTGCTTGCGGGGTTCCCGTAGGCTTGCTGCCTATCTCTATTCTTCTGAATCTGATAGCTTCTTCAGTGAAAGCAGTGCCGCTTACAAGCGAGTTCTCTGCCTGTAGCTCTTTCATTTCAGCCTGCTGCTCCATTTCCGTCTTTCCTTCAAGACGTTCTTTTACTGCTTGTGAAGAGAAACCGTCTCTGTATGTCTGGTCTATAACGTCACGTATGTATGTTATGTCTTTCATTACCAACACAGTATTTTCTGGCATGAAATGCATAAACGATACTTTCTCGTCGGCAAGTGTTGCCAGTTCGGGAACTATCTCTATCCGTTCTCTTCTGTCTTTCGACAGCTGGCTTTGCACTTCAAATGTTCGTATGGAGTCTATCTCGTCGCCGAAGAAATCTACTCTGAAAGGGTATTCGCTGCTATATGAGAACACGTCTACTATGCTTCCTCTAACGGAGAATTGTCCCGGTTCGTACACGTAGTCAACCTCTTTGAATCCAAGGCTGTGCAATGTCTTAGTAAGTGCTGTCAGGTCAAAGGTGTCGCCTGTTTTCATTTGCAGTGTGCGCTCGTCAAGCTTCTTGCGTGAAACCACTTGTTCGCTCACTGCGTCAGGGCATGTAACAACATACAGTGCGCCTGATGCCTTTGCTGACAGACGGCTCAGCACTTCCGTGCGCAGTATCTCGTTGGCAGCGTCTCTTTGTGCATATTTTATCTGCCGTCTGTATGAGGAAGGGAAGAACAGTACATCCTTGTTCCCCATAATCTGTGTGAGGTCATGATAGAAATACCCCGCTTCTTCAGCGTCATTGAGAATGAAAAGAAACGTCTCGTTTGTTTTTGAGGCTACCGAAGCGAATAGCATCGGCGTGGCAGAAGCCATAAGTCCCTCCAGGAAAACCTTCTTTATAGATTTGTCTTCCAGTATCTTTGCTAAAGCTTCCGACTGCGGAGACTTCGCGTATAAATTGCAAATGTCCTGTATGTTCATCTTGAAAATCATGCAAAATTAGCATAAGTTGGCTGAATTAGCAAATAAAAGTGTGCGAAAACGCTTATTACATGCATTTGTTGCGTATATAGCTTAATATCTCTTCCATACTTTGCTCTATATCATTCTGGCTTGGTATAGGCTTATATGCCAATGCTGCAAGTTCACGAAGATAGACACGATATAGCTGTCCCCATACATCGTGGAGATTATTGATAAGCGGCGAGTCTGCTACAGCTTTTTGTTGCCATCCGTCAGGGTTGTCAAAACGTTTATAATCGTCATTTAGTAATGCGGAAAAGTCATTATTGAAATTTGTGCTTTCAAGATATCTATGGCACTCGGAATCGTGCAACAAGTAATGCAAATCATAGAAGTGTCTTATCTTAGACGACAGCTTGGCAATATAGTCGTCAGCCATGGAACAGCGCATTAGAGAAACCAGTTTCTCTGTAAGTGTCCTTCTTCTGTCCAATATATTAAGTTCAAATGTTCCCATGTCATACTTTTCTATCATATCTGTCATACCACGATATCGCATAAAGCTTGTGATAAAACTTTCCATAGTGATTCGTTCGTATGGGTATGGATTGGCAAACGAATTTATCTCAAGAACAACATACTCTGATATTGCTCTGTTTTCAGACTTGTTCTTATTGAACATAGTAGGATATGAAAAAAGCATCTTGCGGTATCTGGAACCTTTGCTTGTTACTCCGTCAAGAACTGTCTCATTGAGCCCAATGGTTATTTCCTTGCTAACATTTGACATCAATGTCTTTATCTGATTGCCAGTTAGATTCTCTGCCAATACAGCAAGGTCAATGTCTTCCGAGAAACGGCTTACCAAACCATAGCCTTTGGACAATGATGTGCCTCCTTTGAATACGATTTTGTTGCCATAGGCACTATTCGACAGATTTTGTAGGATTTTGCTTGTCCAGTAGTCCTTTTCTACAAAGGCAGGCATAATCTCCATCCATTCTGATGTAGCTCGAATGGCATCATTCAGTAATTCGTTTTCTTTGTCTAATGTCATCGTACAGCTATTTTATTTTCCATTTGTTCAAATTTGGCAATACAGATGGCGAAACGCCTGTTTTGTATATAGATATATTGTTTAGTGACTTGAACAATGTTTCAGCCATAGTCACGATGCCTCCACATTCAAGAATTGCTCCCAAAAGGGCTCTTGTTTTTGGAGGATAACGCATTGATAGTGCAACCATAGTTTTTTGCTCTTGTACTGTCATGTCTAAAATATATCCTTTTAGTATTGTGACAGAGTTGGAAACATCAGTATCTGGAATATCATTTATGTATCTTAGACAGTCCAATATCTGGAGTAGCTTTATGTTTGCCGATGTGATAGGGTTGGGCTGAACGACAAACTTGATAGTGTATATGCCTCGTTTCTTCATGTTTCTCTTGACATTGCAGCCTATCTGTATTATGTTTGCTACTTGAGATGTCAATCCTAGTCGGTTGAAAATTGACAGGCCTGTAAGATACCCCACAGTGCGTCTACCTTGCACCAGTAGGTCTTTGACTATTTCATCTTGTGACGGTGACAATGCGCCGAATACAGTTTGCTTCGGTTTATAATATCTTCCATTGGAAAGCTTGGTTAATATGCCACGATTTGCCATGCGGCTTAGTGACTTAAGCACAGAGCCGTTAGCTTCAGGCGGAAAGCCGAAATCACGATAGCTGAAAATTTTGTCTGGATTCATCGCTATCACTTTTTGCCTTATTATTTCACTCGTTGACATTTAATAGATACTTTTGTTTATGCAAAGTTAATGATTAATTTCTTTTCGACAAAATATTTGTCCAGTTTTTAAGCTTAAAAAATAGACAAATATTAATTTAACTTGTTTTTATTCAAGTATTTCTGCTCTCTATTGGATATCAGTGTGGATATAAAATACAGCGGAGAGGAAAAGCCCGCTCCGCTGTATTTTATTTGTATAGCTTGTTAATCTATTTTTGCCAATGCCTGACGTATGTCGTCAAGAATGTCGTCGATGTCTTCTACACCTACAGACAGGCGGATAAGGTCGGGAGCTACGCCAGCTTCACGCAGCTGTTCGTCGCTCATCTGTCGGTGAGTGTGGCTTGCAGGGTGAAGCACGCATGAACGGGCATCTGCCACATGGGTGACAATAGTTATCAGTTCAAGTGAATCCATGAAACGAATGGCAGTCTCGCGGTCACCCTTCAAACCGAATGAAAGCACTCCGCATGAACCGTTAGGAAGATATTTCTGTCCAAGTTCATAACATTCGTCGTCTTTCAGTCCGCAATATCTTACCCAAGCTACGTGTGGGTCGGCATTAAGAAATTCAGCAACCTTCTGGGCATTTTCGCAATGACGCTGCACACGAAGATGCAATGATTCAAGTCCGAGATTCAAGAGGAACGAATTCATTGGGGCTGGAATAGAACCGAGGTCGCGCATCAACTGTGCCGTCAGCTTTGTGGTGTAAGCCATTTTGCCGAAAGCCTTTGTGTATGTCAGTCCGTGGTATGACTCGTCTGGAGTTGTCAGACCAGGGAACTTCTCTGTATGTGCATCCCAGTCGAACTTTCCGCTGTCTACTATGCATCCACCAACCTGGCATGCGTGTCCGTCCATATATTTTGTTGTAGAATGTGTCACGATGTCGCAGCCCCATTCTATCGGTCGGCAGTTGATAGGCGTTGCAAAGGTATTGTCAACGATAAGAGGCACGCCGTTGCTGTGTGCTATGCGGGCGAATTTCTCGATATCAAGCACGCGGCAGCCTGGGTTAGAGATTGTCTCGCCAAACAAAGCCTTAGTGTTTGGCTGGAACGCTTTCTGTATTTCCTCCTCGCTGCTTTCGGGATTTACGAATGTGCAATCTATGCCGAGTTTCTTCATTGTCACTCCGAACAAGTTGTATGTACCGCCGTATATCTCGTTTGATGCCACGATATGGTCGCCAGCGCCACATATATTGAACACTGCGAAGAAGTTTGCTGCCTGTCCTGATGATGTCAGCACAGCACCAACGCCTCCTTCAAGCGCGGCAATCTTGCTTGCTACTGCATCGTTTGTAGGGTTTTGCAGACGGGTATAGAAATATCCTTCTTTTTTCAGATCGAACAGCATTGCCATTTCCTCGCTGTTGTCATATTTGAATGTAGTGCTTTGCACTATAGGTGGCTGCACTGGTTGCCCATTCTCGGGTTTCCATCCTCCACGCACACATAATGTAGAAGTTTTCATTTTGTATAAACGTTTATATTAAGTATTCAGTGTTGCAAAATTACTAAAATAAGATTGAAACATCACATTTTTCGCACGACTTTTTGCTATGTTTATCACATTTTTCGCATGACTTTTATCTTTGTGTTGTCTATAAAAACGGTGTCATATACACAGGCAACAGCAATGTCTCGGCATCTTTCTTCAGATCTTTTGTATAGATAAGATAACGCTTGTCGATAATGCCAGAGAATTTTTCGCAGAAGGCATCAAGAGAGGCATGGGTATTATAGCCTGACGATTTGACCTCTATAGGATGCAGTTTTGTTCCTCTTGATAGAAGGAAATCAATCTCATAATTGTGGGTATTATCCTTTTGCCAAGTGTAGTAGAATAGTCTGTTGCCTGCTGCTGTCAGCATTTGTGCAATCAGATTCTCGTAGACATATCCAAGATTGGCTGACAGTTTGTCGCTGAGTAGCTTTTGATATATTATATTCTCTGTATAGTCTTTATCCCAAAATGCAAGAGTAACAAAAAGCCCTGTATCTGCACAAAACATCTTGAACTTGTAAATATCCTTTGTCAATGACATTCCTACATTTGGGTCGTTTGAGTGATATGAAAAGATAACAGTCTTGCTGTCTTCCAAATTCCTTATATATTCAAATAGTTTGTTGTCGTTAACATTGCCTAAAACGGAGTATGTTTTGTAACGATTGCTGTTTTGGCTTAGTTGTGACGGAATTTCCATAAAGAGTGTTTCCAATTTGCCTGTCGGGTCTAATTTCTGGAAATCGTCTTGATATAGCTTGATAATGTTGCGTTTGACATTATCAACTATACTGAGATTGTTTGTGTCAAGATATGCATTGACAGCCTGAGGCATACCACCGACTAGCATGTACAAACGCAAATCACGCATTTTGTCCCTATGTGCTTTGTCAAGAGGCATACGCTTTTCAAAGAATATGCGAAGAAGCGGAATGGTTGCTTCATCGCCAAGTGCCCACCTGAACTCTTCGTAATCCATGGGGAACATGGCTATACGCTCTTCTTCGCTTGGTATTGTAATGTCCTTCGTGTTTTTCTTGATGCTGATAAGAGAGCCTGTTTCTATATAGTCATATCTGCCGTCAGCCACAAGATACTTAATGGCTTGGCGGGCTTTTGGGCATTTCTGAACTTCATCAAAGATAATGACAGATTTTCGTTCCTTTAATATGACATTATAGTAGGCTTGTAGTTGCATGAATATGAAATCCATGTTCATCAAGTCATCAAATAGCGATATGACATTTTTGGATGCCCTATTAAAATCAATGAGGATGTATGATTCATACTCATTCTTCGCAAAAGTTTCGACTATTGTAGATTTTCCTACACGGCGTGCTCCTTCAACAAGAATGGCAGTTTTGCCGTTTTCGGTTTGTTTCCATTCTTTTAGCTTATCGTACACCTTGCGCTTGAATACTCTGTTCATATTGCTAAAATATTGATATTATGACGTTTATGTAGCGCAAAGATACTTGATTAATTCGATTTACCAAAATCTTTTTGCCTAAAAAGTACGAAAATACGGAAATCTTTTTATTGAAAAAGTACGAAAATACCGAAATCTATTTTGTGTAATGCAGCGGACCTCTTAAGTAAACTGCAGCGGACCTGTTAAGTAGACACAGAAAATAATTTTTAGAAGTTTATATTT
>JAUNIZ010000087.1 GCA_030523165.1 Prevotellaceae bacterium | reverse complement strand
GAGCATATGAATTATTCCAACGTTTACGGCGTCTGCCAAAATTATGAATTCTTACTTATGAATTATAAATTATCTGAACGTTTCGAACTTCGTGTTACTGATTTTCACATCCACGTTGCTGTCGATATCCTTGTCCTTGTCGGTGTAGAAGAATACGGAGTTGTCTATTGTCACGCCATGCACGCAGTTCAGTCCTGGCAGACCATGGGCAGAAACGGCGGTCTTGGCGCCACGACACACTACACCGCTGATGCTGATGTCGGTAAACTCTGGGGCGAAAGGAGCGTCTGTAGGCACTGTCACCTTGTTGTCGCTGTCCTTCACGCTGTATTTCTTGTCTACGTAGGTACATTCAAACACGATAGCCTCGTCCTTGATGTCGGTCATGTAGATGTCGCTGATGAAGATGTTTTCGGTCTTTCCTCCGCGCCCTAAGCCACTCTTGAAGCGCAGTCCGGTGTCGGTGCCGTTGAAGCGGTTGTTGCGCACCACGATGTTCTTCATGCCGCCTGTAAACTCGGAGCCGATGACGAAGCCTCCGTGAGCGTGATATACGGTGTTGTTCTCTATGAGGATATTCTCACACGGACCGTTGCCCACACCCGACTGACCTGCACCGGCTTTCATGCAGATTCCGTCGTCGCCAGCGTCGATAGTGTTGTTCACCACGAGCACGTTCTTGCAGCTGCTGAGGTCGAGAGCGTCACCGTTCTGAGCGTTCCAGGGGCATCTAATCGTCACACCGTCTACAACCACGTTGTTGCAGCGAGTAGGTATAAGATGAAACTTCGGCGAGTTCTGTATCGTAACGCCCTTCACAAGCACGTTCTCGCACTCGGTGAAGCGTATCAGATGAGTGCGCATGGTCTCCTGTCTTTCGGGCGAACTGGCTATGTTGTCATAGTGCTTAAGGTCGTAAGGGAACCACAGCTTGCCGTCTTCCTTCTCCGTTCCGCCCATTGACTTGAAGCTGTTCCACTCCACGTCGCTCACTTTCGAACGCTTTACGGGGCGCCAGTAGACACCGTTGCCGTCAATCACTCCTTCGCCCGTTATGCTGATGTTCTTGCGCTTGCTTGCGCTGATCATAGGAGTGCATTTGCGGTCTTTCTTACCGTCTTTCACCTTTATGAACAGGCTCCTGTCGGGCGAAGCCATAATGATGGCGTTGCGCTCAATGTGCAGGTCAATGTTGTCCTTCAAGGAAATCAGTCCCGTAAGCCATATACCGGCAGGCACCGTCAGGTGGCCGCCACCCTTGCTGTCGAGTTCGGCAATGGCTTTCTCGAACGCTTCGGTGTTGAGCGTTATGCCGTCGCCCACGCCTCCGAAGTCATTTATGCTTACCGTGTAGTCGGGAATCGTTGGCGTTACGGGCACTGGCATGCTTACGGGCATGTTGCGGTAATAGCTGCCGTAGTCTTCGGCACATACGTTCATTGCCGCCATGAGCAGCAATATGAGGAGTGAGAATGGTCTTTTCATAAGTTTGATTCGTTTAATAGAGTTCATAATCTCCGCAAAGTTAATCAAACGGAAGCACATCTGCAAGCAATAAACTTTTTTTAATGATATGGCAAGAAAAGGCTTTATATTGTTGCACACTTTTGGCCGTTTGTGCAAAAGAGACAAATTAATTTCCCTTTTTGCTTTGATTTTAAGCCAACTTCACTTACCTTTGCACCGTCTTAGCTGCACATGCCATGAAATGAAGGACAAAAGCAGCACGAAATGAAAGTCATTCTGCTTTGCGCGATAACACCGTGACTGAGCAAGGGTTTTATGGATGTGACGATTAGTATTGACGACATTTATTATTTAGAAAATAAGATTTGCAGAACAAACAAACTGCCTGAAAATGGACGAACAACAAAAAGAAAAGACTTTATTCCAAGAGGTGAATGAAGGCTACACCATGCTTGAAGCAATCAACGAAGCCAAGAGATGCCTCCACTGCAAGGTGCCGCAGTGTAAGAAAGGATGCCCTATAAGTCATGACATTCCTGACTGGATTCATGAGCTGTCGAAGGGTAATCTGGGCAACGCCATGAGTATCATCAACAGCAAGAGCAACCTGCCAGCGGTGTGCGGCAGAGTGTGCCCTCACGAGAAACAGTGCGAAGGCAACTGCATACTCGGCAAGAAGGGACAGAACATACGCGTGGGAAAGCTGGAAAGATTCATTGCCGACTTCGACGGCGACATGAGCCTTATACGCGAGAAGCTGCAGCCGAAGACAAGAGGCAAGGTGGCTGTGATAGGCTCGGGACCTGCCGGACTTACCATTGCAGGCGACTTGGCGCGCGAGGGATTCAACGTTGAAATCTTTGAAATGGAGCCTGAACCGGGCGGAGTGCTCATGTTCGGCATTCCGGAATACCGACTTCCGAAGGACATCGTAAGGCGTGAAATAAAGAAGATTGAGGAACTCGGCGTGGTGTTCCATTGCAACACCACCGTTGGAACCGACATCAACATAGACCAGCTCTTCGAGAAGAACTTCGACGCCATATTCATGGGAACCGGTACGGTGAAGCCAAGGAAGCTCGACATACCGGGAAGAAACCTCAGAGGTGTGCGCCAGGCTGTCTATTTCCTGCGCAAGGTCAGCCTCTTCAACGAAGGCAGCATTGCCCGTGAAGACGTGCCTGTGCATGAGGGCGACCGCGTGTTCGTAATCGGTTGCGGCAACACAGCCATGGACGCAGCGCGCACAGCTATCCGAATGGGAGCCAAGAGCGTAGAGGTAATTTACCATAAGACGGAAGAAGAAATGACAGCCCTCAGGTCGGAATACCTTGAAGCCGTGGAGGAAGGCGTGAAGTTCAACTGGGAATCAAGCATCACCGAGATACTCGATTTCGACGGAGTGCTTAGCGGAGTGCAGATAGAATGCAAGGGCGAGAAACGCGTCGAGAAGGCAGACAAGGTTCTTATGGCTGTAGGCTCTGTGCCTGCAAGCCGTATCGTATCAACCACGAAGGGCATCAATGTAGACGAGCGCGGATATGTGCTCACGCGTGAGGTGCCTTACGGAATGACTAGCCGCAAGGGAGTGTTCGCAGGTGGCGACGTGGTAAACCGTCCGTCTACCGTAGTGCTCGCCATGCGCGACGCCAAGAAGGTGGCTGAAGGCATAGCCAAATACGTTGACGCTATAAAGCTTATCGACAACCTCTAACGGCATGGACCTTGAGCGTGTCAGCCAATAAATCATAGTTTTCTGTGATATAAATCATTATTGATTCTTCATTCTTGATTTATTTTCTTACCTTTGCAAAGCTTTATAAGTAGAATGGCATGCAAAGGTTATTAGAACTATATGAATCATGGTGCGGTTCCCGTCCTGCAGGCGTTGAAAAGCTTGCTGGGGCAGGAAGCAACCGTGAATACTACCGTATGACGGCTGACGACGGTCATTCGGTAATCGGCGTGATAGGAACAAGCCGCGACGAAGACCATGCGTTTATATATCTCTCCAATCATTTCCGCAAGCGCCAGCTGCCTGTGCCAAGAGTGCTGGCAGTAGACAGCGACGAACTCAGGTATCTGCAGGAAGACCTCGGAAGCGTGTCCCTCTTCGACGCTATAAAAGGCGGTCGTGAAGCCGACGGCCGCTACACGCAAATGGAAAAGCAGCTGCTTGTGAACACCATACGCGAGCTGCCCGACATTCAGATAAGGGGAGCAAGAGGGCTGGAGTGGCACAACTGCTATCCGCAGCCAGAGTTCAATGAAGACAGCGTGCTCTTTGACCTCAACTATTTCAAGTATTGCTTCCTCAAGCCTGTAGAGCTCGACTTCCACGAACTGAAGCTTGAAGCCAACTTCCGCCTCTTCGCCAAAGACCTTGTGGCAGAGAAAAGCGACAGCTTCATGTATCGAGACTTCCAGGCACGCAACGTGATGCTCGACGCAAAGGGCAAGCCTTATTTCATCGACTATCAGGGTGGTAGGAAGGGACCCTACTACTATGACCTTGCATCATTCCTTTGGCAGGCGTCGGCAAAGTATTCCCACAAGCTGAGAAGAGAGCTTGTCTACGAATACTACAACTCGCTGAAGCATTATACCGAGGTGCCTTCGGTGCGCCACTTTGTAGAGCGGCTTAGTCTGTTTGTGCTTTTCCGCACGCTGCAGGTTTTGGGCGCTTACGGCTTCCGGGGATATTTCGAGCGCAAGAAGCATTTCATTGACAGCATACCGCCAGCCATACAGAACCTTCGCGAACTTATTCAGCTTAACGTGTTCCCTTATCCATACATGATGGACATGCTCAAACGTCTTACGGAACTGCCGCAGTTAGCACGCATAGAAGAGCCTGCGCTGAGCCGTTCTGACGGATACAAGACAACGGGAACCAACGTTTACGAGGCGCATCTTTCTGACGGGCCTGCCACATTCTCCAAATATGACAACAAGGGTCCGCTCGTCGTGCGCGTCTACAGCTTCTCTTACCACAAGGGAATACCTAAAGACGATTCGGGCAACGGAGGCGGCTACGTGTTCGACTGCCGAAGCACGCACAACCCAGGAAGATATGAGCCTTACAAGAAACTTACGGGGCTTGACGAGCCTGTAATACGTTTCCTTGAAGACGACGGCGAGATTCTGACGTTCCTCGACAGCGTCTACAAGCTGGCAGATGCTCACGTAAGGCGATATATACAGAGAGGTTTCACAAGTCTGATGTTCTGTTTCGGCTGCACAGGAGGCCAGCATCGCAGCGTCTATTCGGCACAGCATCTTGCGGAACATATCAACAGAAAGTTCGGAATAGAAGTGCATGTAACCCACAGAGAGCAGAACATAAGTTCGGTGCTCGATGCGAAAGATAACGGAAAGGCAAAGGAGTGACGGCTATGATGCAGGCAATGATTTTCGCGGCAGGGCTCGGCACAAGGCTGAAGCCGCTGACAGACACTATGCCGAAGGCTCTCGTAAGGGTAGGTGACAAGCCTCTGCTTGAGCATGTGATGAATAAGCTGAAGGCGGCAGGCGCAAGCCGAGTGGTGGTAAACGTTCATCATTTCGCCTCGCAGGTTATCGATTGCCTTGACAGGAACAATGGCTACGGCATGGAAGTATGCGTCAGCGACGAATCTGACCGTCTGCTCGACACAGGTGGAGGCATAAAGAAAGCGCAAGGGCTTTTCCTTCCTGACGCTCCCATACTCATCCATAACGTCGACATACTGAGCAATGTAGACTTGAAGAAACTATACGTCAGCCACAACGGCAACGACGCCACGCTGCTGGTAAGCGACAGGAAAACGAAGCGATACCTGTTGTTTGACGACGACATGAGGCTCGTTGGCTGGACAAATATCGAAACGGGAGAGGTGAGAAGCCCATACCCTGACCTAGACGTAAATAGTTGCCGCAGGCTTGCGTTCTCTGGCATACATGTGTTCTCGCCAAGTCTCTTTCCGCTTATGGATAGTTTTCCCGACAAGTTCGGCATAATGGATTTTTATCTGAGCCTGTGCGACAAGGTGAATATCAGAGGCTACGAGAAGGCAGATTTGCAGCTGATGGATGTAGGAAAGCTTGACACGCTCTCGCAGGCAGAAGAGTTTATCGCTCGGATATAGGCGAAGACAAAGCAGGCAGATATTTGCCGAAATGATGTCAACATAGTTCCAAAATGATGTCAAAATAGCTGTCCAATAGCTGCCAAATATAAATAAATTGCCAAATAAGATAAATACGAATATATAACCAAATATAATAATATGCAACAGAAGATTATCATTCTCGATTTCGGTTCGCAGACAACACAGCTTATAGGTAGGCGTGTTCGTGAACTTGATACATTTTGTGAGATTCTTCCTTACAACAAGTTTCCAAAAGACGATGAAGGCATTATAGGAGTTATCCTTAGCGGTTCGCCTTATTCAGTGCATGACCCGGAGGCGTTCAAGGTAGACCTTAGCCAGTTTGTCGGCAAGTATCCTGTTCTCGGCATCTGCTATGGTGCGCAGTTTATCGCCAATTCCAACGGAGGAAAGGTAGAGAAGACGAATACGCGCGAATACGGTCGTGCCCATCTGAAAGAGTTCGACGGAGAGAATGCTTTGTTCAAAGGCTTCAAGGAAAACTCACAGGTGTGGATGAGCCACGGCGATACCATTACGGCTATTCCTTCCGACTGTCATGTAATAGCGTCTACCTCTGACGTAAAGTTCGCTGCCTATGCCAGTGACGCTAATCCGCTTTGGGCAGTTCAGTTCCACCCGGAGGTTTATCACACAGAACAAGGCAAGCAGTTGCTGAAGAACTTTGTCGTTGATATCTGCGGAAGCGAGCAGCTGTGGAGCCCTGCTTCATTCGTTGAATCTACCGTTAAGGAACTGAAAGAGCAGCTCGGCAACGACCGTGTGATTCTCGGTTTGAGTGGTGGTGTCGATTCTTCTGTCTGTGCAACTCTGCTTAACCGTGCCATAGGAAGCAATCTTACATGTATTTTCGTTGATCATGGCATGTTGCGCAAGAACGAGTTCCAGAAGGTTATGGATGCTTATCAGGGCTTGGGTCTTAACGTTATTGGCGTTGATGCCAGCGAGAAGTTCTTCAAAGACCTTGAAGGCGTGTCTGACCCTGAGCAGAAACGTAAGATTATCGGCAGAGATTTCGTAGAGGTATTCAATGCCGAGGCAAAGAAGATAACCGATGCCAAATGGCTTGCACAGGGCACTATCTACCCTGACCGCATAGAGAGCCTTAGCATAACGGGCATGACAATCAAGAGCCACCACAACGTAGGTGGTCTGCCAAAGGAAATGAAGTTGAAGCTATGTGAGCCTCTGCAGTGGCTTTTCAAAGACGAAGTTCGTCGTGTAGGTTATCAGCTTGAGATGCCAGAGCGTCTTATCAAGCGTCACCCGTTCCCTGGTCCAGGTCTCGCTGTGCGTATTCTTGGCGATATCACACGCGAGAAAGTGAGCGTTCTCCAGGATGCCGACGATATTTATATCAGCGCAATGGAAACCTACGTGTGTGAAGACGGTGAACTGCTTTACGACAAAGTGTGGCAGGCAGGTGCCGTTCTGCTCTCTACAGTGCGTAGCGTAGGCGTTATGGGTGACGAGCGAACATACGAACATCCTGTTGCTCTTCGTGCCGTTACAAGCATGGATGCCATGACAGCCGACTGGGCACACCTTCCTTACGATTTCCTCGCAAAGGTTTCAAACGAGATTATCAATAAGGTAAAAGGCGTTAACCGCGTTTGTTATGACATCTCTTCAAAACCTCCATCGACAATAGAGTGGGAGTAAAGAAGAACTTTCAAACATTTTAGGCGATAGTTTAGCTATCATATTGACAATAGTATAGCTAATTCATGTCAATAGTATAACTATTCCATCGACAATAAAGTGGGAGTAAAGAAGAGCCTCTTCGTGCCCACGATTCCCAATGTAAAGGCTATTGCGAGACTTTGATTCGTATTAAAGTCAAAACAGATAGGTCTGTCCCTTAAAAGTAGTTGCATATTTCGGCAATGCTTTTAAGGGACACTTTTTTAGCTGACATTTAGCGTGAAATAATCTTTAATATTTAACTCTCTTTTCGTTACGCTCTTTAAAACAAAGCAAAACTTATGTAACGGAATGTCGGAATAATGGAAATAAAGATTACTTTTGTTATGCTTTAAGCCAAATCCATGAATGATTAAATCTTAATTGTATAAAATTCTGCACTATTAAAACATTATGATTATTAGACTGGCGTTTATGTTTACTCTGTTTCTTGCGTGCGCAGTTTGCGAAGCGCAGGTAACGAGTGTCATATACGACATGGAGACACGCTTGCCGGTTTCTGACGTTCAGGTGTTCGTTAATCCTAAGGGATTGGTAACTTCAGACTATCGTGGAAGATTCTTTGTGAAAGACAAGTGCAGCAGCATAACGCTTTCGCATATCGCTTACGAGAAGAGAGTGCTTAAGACAACTGAGGTGAAAGACACGATATGGCTATTGCCGAAGATGAACTATATAGACGGTGTTGTCGTAACGGCTATGGGTCCGAAGATAACGCTCGACATAAAGAAAGTCGTGAGAAGCGAGACAAGAACATCACAGGCGCCAAGCGGTCTCGACTTTTTCTCTATCTTCAAACGGCACAGAGGTAAGTCTGCAGAAGAGCAAGAGAAGTTCAAGAAGATATTAGACAAGTATTAAATCTTATTTGTAAATGGTAGATTGTGATAAAAGAAAGTGTGCCTAAAAGATATTTTCATGAGCGTGTTTCTCGCATGCAATATCGTTTAGGCACACATTATCAATAATCTAAAAGTTGCCGTTTTCGATTTATTCAGGTGTTAGATTTTGACAGTAATCTTCTTCAAATCTTTGTCAAGGCTTGAAGAGCCTACCATTATCTCGTATTTTCCTGACATCACTCTCATTGTGTTTGTCTGCGAATCCCAGCACTCGAAGCTGCTCTTCGGGAAGTCTATCACAACCTCTGTTGATTGCCCAGCCTTCAGTTCTACGCGCTTGAATCCACGCAAAGTCTTGATGGGGCCTTCTGTGTCTTTAGGGTTACGCAGGTAGACCTGAACGACTTCTGCACCGTCTGTGTTGCCTGTGTTGCTTACCTTTACGCTTATGTTGCCTTCTTTCGCATTGTAGACAGGCTTGCCGATAGCAAACGTAGTGTAGCTTAAGCCATAGCCGAAGGGGAACAAAGCCTCGCCTGTGAAATATCTGTAGGTTCGGTTCTTCATGCTGTAGTCGTCAAACGGAGGCAGTTGGCTGTCGTCTTTATAGAAAGTTACAGGAAGCTTTCCGCAAGGGTTATAGTCGCCAAATAGCACATCGGCAACGGCATTGCCTCCTTGTTCGCCTGGATACCATGCCTGAAGAATAGCGTCGCAGCTTTCAGTCTCTGGTGTTAGTGCCACTGCGCTGCCGCTGCAGTTTACGAGAACCACTTTCTTTCCTGCGTCATGCAGTGACTTCAATATGTTTCTCTGCACTTCTGGAAGCTCTATGCTCGTTCTGTCGCCATTGTCAAAGCCTGGTTCGTTTACTTTCGCCTCTTCTCTTTCGAGGTTAGGAGATATGCCTCCTACGAATATCACTGTCTCTACGTCTTTTGCTCTGTCTATCACGTCTGCCATGCTGACGTTGTTTACTCTTGCAATATCGAAGTTCAGCGTTGCGCTTCCGTCAAGCTGCATGTATTCCACTTGAACGTCATATTTCTGTCCAGCTTTGACTTTAAAATCTCTCTTGCTTATTCTCAACGGGTCAGTTTTCCATCTTTCCGCAATGGTATCGCCGTTTATTACCAGTCTGAAACCGTCGTCGTTGATATAGTTTATCACAAGCGTTTCGTCTTTGTCGGCAATGAAAGAGCCCTTGAACTGTGCCGTAAAGTCTGTCAGTTCTATGCCAGGGGCAAACGCTGTGTTGCCTCCGTTGTCGAATTTCAGCGGGCTAGTATAGTTTGTCTCGTAGGCAGGCTCACCGTTCATCTTGGTGTTGTTCCAGAACTTTGCGCTCATTCCTTTCTCGCCGTTGCTGCCTGTCAGCTTGCCGAAGATGCTCTCGCTCTCGGTGAATGCCGTTATCTCGCATGTCTTGCTGTATCTTACGCTATTGCCTAACTTGTTCTGAATGCCTTCGAGAACTGTTACCGAGTGTGTCGGCTGACCGTAATATATGCCCCATAGCATTACTGAATCGGCTGCGTTAGGTCCCATTACCATTATCTTGTCAGCGTCTTTTGCCAAAGGCAGAATGTTGTTCCTGTTCTGCAGCAGCACCATCTGTTCTCTTGCCATTGTCAGTGACAGGTCTTTATGCTCCTTGCATGCAACGACGCTTTCAGGAATCTTTGTCCATTCTACAAGCGAATCGGGGTCAAAGTCGCCGAGTTCAAATCTTGCTTCAAGCAGTCTTACAACGCTCTTGTCAATCTGTTCTTCCGTTATGTCACCTCTTTTTACCGCTTTAGGCAGGTTCCTGTAGTTGCCTCCACATTCCACGTCAGTGCCGCTGATTACACCTTTTGCAGATGCAGCCATAGCGTCTGTTGACACTCCGTGACGGTTAGGCATCCAGAAGTCGCTGATAGCCCCGCAGTCGCTTACCACAAGTCCTTTGAATCCCCATTCGTCGCGCAGAATATGTTGCAGCAGACGGTTGCTTCCGCAGCAAGGTTCGCCTTCAAATCGCTGGTATGCGCACATCACTTCCTTTACGTCAGCCTTTTGCACAAGGTCTTTGAACGCTGGCAGATAAGTTTCCCACAAGTCGCGTGGCGAAAGGTTGTCTATGTCAAAGTGGTGTCGTGTCTTTTCGGGGCCGCTGTGAACGGCAAAGTGTTTTGCACACGCATACAGTTTCATGTATTTTCTGTCCGACGGTCCTTGCAAGCCTCTTACAACGGCTTGTCCCATGCGAGAGTTCATGTAGGGGTCTTCGCCGTAGCTTTCCTGACCTCTTCCCCAGCGAGGGTCACGGAATATGTTTATTGTAGGTGTCCAGAACGACAAGCCCTGATACTTGCCTACGCTGCCTTTCTTTCGCTGTGCAGTGTTCTTTGCGCGCGCTTCGTCGCTGACGGCAGTGTAGATACGTTCAAGCAGAATATCGTCAAACGAAGCTGCCATGCCTATACAAGAGGGAAACATTGTGCTGTAGCCGTTTCTTCCCACGCCGTGCAGAGCTTCGCTCCACCATGCGAACTGTGGTATTCCTAAACGTTTAACTGCTCTTGAACCGTCTGTCATTACTTGTGCTTTCTCTTCAAGTGTCATCCTTGAACACAGGTCAACGGCTCTTTCGTGTGCAGAGAGATTGTGGTTCTGATAAGGTAATGTCTGTGCTTTTGCTCCTATTGTTGATAAAAATGTAACGAGCAGAAGAATTGTTTTTTTCATGTAATCAATTGTTTAATAATATATGTTTATGATAAAAGATTGTTATTATTGTAGTATTTATTCGGGGTAATAGATGTTTTGTTTTTATTGCCAGCCAGCTGCTGTTCTTTCACTAAAGCCCGACAGCTGGCTGACAAATATAGACTTGTATATAAGCTACAGGAATTTACTTGATAACGACTTTCTTTCCGTCTACAATATAAATGCTGTTCTTTGGGTTCTTCACTTCCATTCCCTGCAGGTTGTATATTTTTCCTGTATTCTGCTTTTCCACAGTGACGTTGCTTATGCCTGACGCATCGTTGTATTCCTCTGTTCCGCTCAGCACAACGCCACCTTCATTGCCCTTTTCCATTATCTCCGCAACGAGGCTGTTCATATAGTTTTCGAGGTTGGTATAGCCGTCTTCGCCTATGGTGTTTCCGTCTGTCGCGTCGTTAGGGTCAAGCCCGTTGGCTGTTTCCCAATAGTCAGGTATTCCGTCTCCGTCGGTGTCAGTAACGTCAATCGTTGTGTCTGTCACGAGTTCCGGCCATGCGCTCCAAGTGTCGTCAGCGTCAGCAGGCTTTATGTCGTCTTGTGAATCTATTATTCCGGGCTTGCTGCTGTCAGAGCCTGTATAGCTTGCCAAGCCGTTGCGGGTGTCATATACCATCAGCGTGTCTACCGCGTCTCTGTGTAGGCTTGCTCCAGCGTAAGCCAATACCCTTTCGTAAGCCACTTCAGCAGAGTGGGTAGTAACGCTTTCAAAGGCTATCGGAGTGTCCACTTTCATGGTGTCCTTTGTCTCCTGGGTGTATGTTCCGTCATTGTCAGAACTGCTTATCTGGTTATACATTCCGTATGTCCAGTTGTCCTGCGTTACGTCATCCCACTTCGTGTTGACGTTTCCCGTAACATAGTAGTCGCCCCATACGTGCCACATCTTGTCCCAGTCGTTAGGGCTATCGGTGTCATGCTTTGTGTAGCTGCTTGTCCTTATGCCTATGCAGGCTATTCTTTTCTGTTTTGTCTCGCTGATTTTCAGAGTGGCAGGTCCCGGCTTGTAGTAGTTGTTCACAATGTTCACGTTCATGCCTTCGCCTCCGTAGCATCCGTTTCCTCCCCAGTTGTAGATAACGTTGTTGCGCAAGTCCATGCGTTCGTCTGTCTGTGTTCCCGGTCTCGGACCAAGTCTTGGCGTGCGCGAGTTGTTGTGTGCTATGAGGTTGTGGTGATAAGACGCTCCACTGCCTCCCCAGTTGCCTCCGTAGCCGTGTGCGCCTTTAGAGTGTCCTGAGTTGTTGAGGCTCTGCGATGCTATGCACCACTGCACGGTTGTGTTCTCGTTGCCGTAGACAGAAAGACACTCGTCAATGCTCCAGCTCACCGAGCAGTGGTCTATCATTATGTTCTTGTTGTCATATCCTCCCAAGCCGTCGCCCTCGTGGTTAGCCACATTGATGTTGCCGAGTCTGAATCTGATGAATCTTATAATCACGTTGTCTGCTGCGATTACGAAGGGATAGTCTGCTATACAGATGCCGTCGCCCGGAGCTGTCTGTCCTGCAATGGTTATGTTGTCGCGGCTAAGCTTCAGCTGGCTTTTCAGATGTATTGTTCCCGACACGTCAAATACGATTGTTCTTGCCCCGCTTTGGTTTACGGCATATCTGAACGAGCCCTTGCTGCTGTTGTCTTCAAGCGTTGTTACATGGTAAACGGTGCCGCCTCTGCCTCCAGTAACATAGCGTCCGAAGCCTTCTGCTCCAGGGAAGGACAATACGTCGTCTGCACTTGCCGATGCGCACAGAATCAGCATGATTGACATTATCAGTGTCTTAAGATTTTTCATACATGTATTGTTTTTCATTTTTTTAATTTGGTTAGTAGTTAATCACCCTACAAAGATACAAAATTATTTTGAAACCACATGATGTTTTAGCGGTTAAAATGCCTGTTTATGTGCGTGTTTTATGTTAAAAATTATAAGCCGTTGGTTTGCAGTATGATATAGAGGCAATCAAGATAGTAAATGCCTGTCTCCTGCAAGCGCTCATGAACTATACGATAGCTTAAATGAAAAATGTAAAGCTATTTTATTATTATGCATTTTTGCTGTAAACAGTGAATTTAAGGCAAATCAGCGAAAACAATGACAGTAATGACAGTTATGACAGT
>JAUNIZ010000086.1 GCA_030523165.1 Prevotellaceae bacterium | reverse complement strand
TTACGGCAAGGAAAACTATGCTTTGCAAAACACAAAGATTATGCGCAGTTAAAATAAAATTATTTTTGCCGTTCCATTAAAAATAACTAATTTTGCAGAAAATCAATTCAATCAATCATGGCAAGACAAGGTTCTTTACTTATAGTAGACGACAATCGCAACATTCTGAAAACGGTCAAGATGCTGCTACAGGATAGTTTTGAAACGATTACTGCCATAAGTAACCCTAACAACATACCTTCCCGCTTGCGTGAAGACCGCCCCGACGTGATACTGCTTGACATGAATTTCTCAAGCGGAATCAATAGCGGCAACGAAGGACTCTACTGGTTGCGTGAGATAAAGAGCCTCAGCCCGAAGACGGAAGTGGTGCTTTTTACGGCATACGCCGACATTAGCCTTGCCGTAACAGGCATCAAAGAGGGTGCAGCCGACTTTATCGTGAAGCCGTGGGAGAATGACAAGATGATTGAAACTCTATGCTCTGCCAGAGACAAGCATAACAAAGGGAAAGCCAAGAAGCAGGAAACGGGCAAGCCAGGCGACATGTTCTGGGGAACAAGCGAGGCTATGGCTGACCTTAAAGCTATGGTTGAGAAGGTGGCTGTAACTGATGCCAATGTGCTGATTACAGGAGAGAACGGAACAGGAAAGGAGGTTCTTGCCAACGAAATACACAATCTGTCGCTACGCTCTCATGCTGGAATGATGGCGATAGACATGGGTGCAATAACCGAAACGCTATTCGAAAGCGAGTTGTTCGGACATGTAAAGGGAGCCTTTACCGATGCCAAGGCAGACAGACCGGGCAAGTTTGAACTTGCAGAAGGCGGTACCCTATTCCTCGACGAGATAGGAAACCTCTCTTATTCACTACAGGCAAAACTCCTTACCGCACTGCAACGAAGAAAAATAACACGTGTCGGAGGAAGCGAATCAATAAGTATAGACGTTAGACTAATATGCGCTACAAACCGTGACTTGCAGAAAATGGTTGGCTCAGGGGAGTTCCGAGAAGACCTTTTATATCGTATCAACACCATACAACTGCATCTTCCGCCTCTAAGACAGAGGAAAGACGACATCGTTCCATTGGCGAACATGTTCCTGAAAAAGTATATTGACGTCTACAACAAGAAGGAAATGACATTCTCGGAAGACGCGGAACGCAAGCTTATAGACTTGCCTTGGTATGGCAATATACGTGAGATGCAGCACTCAATAGAGAAGGCTGTAATTCTTTCTGACGGCAGAACGATATCTGCAGACGACATTGAATGTGGCAATTCAAGGCCACAAGGCACTACAGAAGAGGTTCAGACACTCGACGAAATGGAGCGACAGATGATAGAAAAGTGCATTTCCGAATGTGAAGGCAATATGTCTACCGTTGCTTCGCGCCTCGGTATCTCCAGACAAACACTATACAACAAGATAAAACGCTACGGCCTATGACCTCAGAAAGCATTCTCGTCTGCCTGCTGATATTGGCGATTGCCGTATTTGGATATGTACGTCTTTACAAGCGATACCAACGCAACATAAAGAAAGTAACGTTCATGTTCGACTCGATAGACAGCCATGACTATTCCTTTAAATTCCCTACAGATGGCTTATCTGGCAATGACAGGCTTCTGAACATATCGCTTAACCGTATAAAACAGATACTCCTGAACAACAGAGACGAGGCACTTGAACGTGAGAAATACTATGAACTGATTATCAATTCGGTTGACACAGGCATACTAATCGTAAACCAGAAAGGAAACATTCTACAGCATAACAAGGCGGCAAACAAGCTTTTGGGTGTCGATATACTTACACATATTGACCAGGTAAAGGGCAAACTTGAAAGCGGAAGCCTTGCAAAGCGTGAGACAACATCTGTTCTTAAGGAGAAGAAAGTGCGCATTATTGCCATAAGCGACATCAACAATGAGTTAAGCAATCAGGAGATTGATTCGTGGATAAAGCTGATTCGTGTGCTCACACATGAGATAATGAACACCATAACCCCTATCACTTCGCTAAGCGAAACCTTGCTCAAGAATGCGAAAGGCGAACAGAAAGCAGGTCTTGACGTTATCAACAAGACTGGCAAAGAGCTTATTTCCTTTGTGGAAAACTATCGTAAGTTCACCCATATCCCTACCCCACAGCCTACTTTGTTCTACGTCAAGCCATTCATAGAGCGCATGGTATCACTGACGGGAAGAGCGATTGACATAGACATCAAGCCCAATGACCTTATGGTTTATGCAGACGAAGCACTCATAGCACATGTGGTTACAAACGTTCTGAAGAACGCTATTCAAGCAACAACGCAAGACCAGCAAATAAGAATTGAGGCATTCAGCAACGAGAAAGATGCCGTTGTCATCGACATTTCCAATAACGGAGAACTCATACCCGACGATATTGCACAGCATATCTTTATTCCTTTCTTCACGACAAAGAAAGAGGGAAGCGGCGTAGGTCTATCTCTTTCACGCCAGATAATGCGTCTTAGCAACGGCTATATCATACTGAAACAAGACAAAGAACAAAGTATAGTGACATTTGAACTTGTGTTCAACTGAGAATAAAGGCTATATCCAACCCAAAAAGATTTTCACTTCTGAACGCTAAAACTGACGTTCAACTGAGAATAAAGCCATATCCAAAGACAACTATATACAGACAATAAAAGAAGCGGAAGCTCCAAAAGAGCTTCCGCTTACAATAATATAGATATTCTTGAATATCGGTTTAGTCGAGCTGACCAAGCTTGTTGTCAGAACCAAGCACGTCGATAATCTTATGCTTGTACATCTCTTCCATAAGGTCACGAGCAGGTCCGCAATACTTACGTGGGTCGAATTCAGCTGGTTTCTCAGCCAATGTCTTACGGATAGCAGCGGTGAAAGCAAGACGAGAGTCAGAGTCTATGTTAATCTTACATACTGCACTCTTAGAAGCTTTGCGCAACTGCTCTTCTGGAATACCTACTGCATCTGGCAACTTACCGCCATACTGGTTGATGATATCAACATATTCCTGAGGAACAGAAGAAGATCCGTGAAGCACAATTGGGAAACCTGGAAGTTTCTTCATTATCTCATCGAGCACGTCAAATGCCAATGGAGGAGGAACAAGACGGCCAGTCTTCGGGTCACGAGTACACTGTTCTGGCTTGAACTTGTATGCTCCGTGGCTTGTACCGATAGAGATAGCGAGTGAATCTACACCTGTCTTGGTTGTGAAATCGATAACTTCCTCTGGCTTAGTATAGTGAGAAACTTCAGAAGCAACCTCGTCTTCAACACCTGCAAGCACGCCTAACTCACCTTCAACGGTAACGTCATGCTGATGAGCGTACTCAACTACCTTCTTTGTAAGGGCAACATTCTCATCGTAAGGAAGAGCAGAACCGTCGATCATTACTGAAGAAAAGCCTAAGTCAACACAGCTCTTGCAAAGCTCAAAGCTATCGCCATGATCAAGGTGAAGAGCGATTTCAGGATGATTGCAGCCTAATTCCTTTGCATAAGCAACAGCACCTTCAGCCATATAACGCAACAATGTCTGATTAGCATAGTTGCGTGCGCCTTTAGAAACCTGAAGAATAACAGGTGATTTCAAGTCAGAAGAAGCCTTGATAATAGCCTGCAGCTGCTCCATATTGTTGAAGTTGAATGCAGGAATCGCATAACCGCCATCGATGGCTCTTTTAAACATCTCACGGGTGTTTACCAGTCCAAGTGTTTTATAATCTACCATAATACTTAAAAATTTATGTTTTAAAAATAATCTTTATCTTAGTAATACAGCGCAAAGTTAACATTTTAATTTGTCAAAACAAAGAATTAGCATGATTTTTCGTATGTCAAAACTATGAATTTTGATATTATTTTCATTATATAATTTCTATTTTACCGAAATTGCAAAATGCAGGTTACAGAAAGTATTTGTTATACCTATCTATAATAAGCCCTTGCTATTGTCTACGGATAATAAATGTTACTGCCCACGATAATCAAAGTTCATGAAGTCTGCATGGCCGTTTCCGTGCGCGAACATGCCCAATACCACTCCGGTAAAGCCGCCTACGACCTCTGTACTTACAAGCGATGTGTCGAACGCGCCAAGGGTTTTCATGCCAGAAGACGTTCCGGCATGAAACGTGTACATTGTTCCGTCTGACGTGATCTGCAGTCTTGCTACATCGGAATCAAGCGTTATCACCGCTTCTTCCTTATGAAGCGATTTTATCTGATAAGCCAATACTGCCTGCAAAGCGCCGTTTTCCGAGCGACGAACATACAAGTCGTAATGGCCGTTGTTTATCTGATATACCGTAAGACCAGCCTCATCGTCTGGCTTTAGCCCCGAAGCATCGATGTCAGAAGTGAGATTCAACACCGCATGTTCCTGTCTTCTGCCAATGAACGTCGGCTTTTTGTTCTCGGTAAGAGTAGAGGCAGAACCATAAAGGCGAAGCTTTCCGTCTGTCAAAGCGTATTTTGAAGAATCTGGATTCTGAATGTAAACCCATTCAAACCCAAGCTTGTCGAATCCTTTTGCCGTTGGATTAGGGTCAATATCAATAGGTTTCAATGGCAATGTCCTAACATTCATAAGCGTATCTACTGGCTTTCCGTCATTGACAACAGGGAACTTGTCCTTCTCCCACACCACTGGAGCAAGGTAAGTTTCACGCCCTAGATGATGGTAAGAGCCGCCATAATTACGGTAAGCGAGGAATACAATCCACCAGCTACCGTCTTTTGCCTGCACAAAATCGCCGTGTCCCGTTCCCTGAATCTGGTTCGACTGACCTGCCATTGAGCAATGCGTGAGTATCGGATTGTCAGGATTCGACTCATAAGGGCCATAGATGTTACGGCTTCGAGCCATAGTCAGCTTATGTGCAAGCTCTGTTCCGCCTTCAGAAATGAGCAGATAGTACCAGCCGTCTTTATTATATATATGTGGTCCCTCTGGGTATCTGCCACCAGTTCCGCGCCATATAGCCTTGCTTTCCGTAAGCTGCCGCCCCGTCTTCGGGTCTATTTCGCAGAGCATAATCGTATTGTCAGGGTTGCTTACCATATAGCATTTGCCGTTCTCGAAATAGAGTGAAGGGTCGATACCCTGCTGTTTCAGCCATATAGGTTCGCTCCACGGACCTGTCGGGTTATCGCTTGTCACCATGAAATTGCCGCCTGCTCCAACGTTGGTGGTTATCATATAATATGTACCGTCATTATATCTGATTGTCGGGGCATATATTCCAAGCCACGAAGAAAAGTCTTTAAGGTCAACCTGGCTTTCCCTGTCAAGCACGTTACCTATCTGTAGCCAGTTGACAAGGTCGCGGCTATGATATACAGGCACACCAGGAAAATACTGGAAAGACGAGTTTACGAGATAGAAATCATCGCCTACTCTCACCACAGACGGGTCTGGATGATAGCCTGGAATAACTGGATTGCGATAGCCTTGCGCTGACATGACTAACGCAAACATAAGGTATAACGGCAACAGCAGCGCTTTTTTCATTGGTCTTGCTTTTGGTTTTCTTGCATCTTACATGATATTCAGATACAAAGATAAGCAAAATTATTGTTACGAACAAATTATATAGGCATAAAAAAAGGAGTACCGCTGTACTCCAACCTTGTTAACCTTAAATCTAATACTATGAAAAACACGATGCAAAGATACGGACTTTTTACAAAATCGCAAGTAATTTGGTCCATAAAATACAATATAGTAACATTTTATTGATGTATGTCAAAAATTTAACAAAAACAGGTTTGAAAATAATTACTTACAAACTACAATCTATGAAACCACGGGTATAGAAAACGCCGATTATTGTATATTTATGCAGAAATCCATGACTTCCAAAAAGCAAAAATAATACAGTTAACGCTCTGAGAATGCCTTCGCTGAGCAAGAAAATACATTTGGTTGCAAAAAACTCAAGAAAATGCGTGCAATTGCAAATATTTACGAATCAGGCGATTACAGCGTTTCTCAACTTAATGTGCAATGAAAATCACATGAAAAACGGGCATTTTCGCACAAAAAACGGCATGTTTTTCACTTGAAAAGGCATCGTTTGGCACCAAGAAACGTGCCGTTTAGCCATCGTAAACGATACTTTTACGCATCAGAAACCATATATTTGCACATTTTCAAGCAAATTTTTCGCATCACGAAAGCTTTTCTTGACACTTTCTTTTCTATTTCGCAAAAAACTTTTGTCATGGATTTGGAAAAACTGAAATGCATATTTATTCACAAAAACGCATAAATATACAAAAAGTGAACATTATATTCATAATGTCGAAAAAAGTCGAATGGAAATTAGGTACAAAAAGAATAAAAGTGCGTCTAATACATAATAAATGTATTATTTTCATGTTTACATGATATAAGACATAACTTTTCTTATCATACTTAAAAATAAATTACTGAATGAAAAATCTAAACAAGTACCACGGTGTGGTAGTTCCGATGGTAACACCAATTACTAAAGAAAACGATATTGACGTTGCCGCTGTAGAGCGTATTATAGAGAACTTCGCGCAAAACAATGTTTCTGCCCTTATCATGGGCACTACAGGAGAGGGAAATTCCGTATCTGTAGAACAAGGAGCGAAGATGATTGAGGCAGCTGCAAAGACCGCTAAAGGAAGAATAACCATATATGCAGGCCTTGCAGGCAACTGCGTAAGCGAGCAGTACGCTGCCGCAAAGAAGTTCATTGAAGCAGGTGCCGATGTCATAGCAGCTACACTTCCTTGCTATTATGCACTCACTCCTGAGCAGATGTACGATTATTACAAGAACCTTGCAGACTTCCTTACTATTCCTCTGATGCTTTATAACATCACTATAACTACCCACATGAGCATACCAATGGACGTTATAGAGAAGCTTAGCCATCATCCTAACATCGTAGGACTCAAGGATTCTGAGAACAATATACCACGTATGGAAGAAGCATTGAAGCTGTTCGCTGACCGCGAAGACTTCGCTTACTTCTGCGGATGTGCCGCTAACTCTGCTAAGGCATTGTCACTTGGAGCAGACGGAATCGTGCCTAGCGTCGGCAATTTCTTGCCTAAGATGTACAACGACCTGTTTGTTGCAGGCATTAACGGCGATATGGAAACATGCCAGAAGCTACAGGAAGAGACTATAGAAATAGGCAAGATAAACACTACAGGATTGACTTTAGGCCAGTCATTGGCAGGCTTGAAGGTTATCATGAAGCTTTACGGCTTGTGCGAAACATATATGCTGGCACCTCTTACAGAGCTTGACGCAGATACGGTCAAGAAGATTGAGAACGAGGCAAAGGTCCAGTTAAACATAGGAAAATAATAATTTATTCATTAAAATAACTTTAAATAACCTCTACCATGATTCAAACTTCATTACACTGGATAGACAGTACAATAGTGATAGTTTCTATACTCCTTGCCGTAATAGTGGGAGTATATTTCTCTAAAAAGCAGAAATCGACCAGCGCCTACTTTGCCGCAAGCGGAAAAATACCCGCTTGGGCTGTGGGCATGTCTATGTTCGCTACGATTATAAGCAGCGTTACTTTCCTTGCATATCCTGGTGCTGCATACGGCGGCAACTGGATTCTTCTGGTTCAGGGTCTTATGGTTCCAATTGTTCTCGTAGGACTTATCGGTTTCATAGTGCCTCTCTATCGTAAGGTAATCAAGCTTAGCACATACGAATACTTTGAGCGCCGTTTCGGTACCTTTGCGCGTTTCTATAGCTCAGTGGCGTTTATCCTTGAGAATTTCTCTAAGATGGGAGCCGTATTGTACCTTATGGGACTCGCGATGGCAATGTTTACCGGAGGTGTAGACATAACTACGATTATCATTGCAGTAGGTGTCGTTATCATCATCCTTACATATCTCGGTGGCATGGAAGCCATTATCTGGATGGATGTAGTGCAGGGTTTCCTGCTCATAGCCGGCGGTCTCATTACGATAATCATGCTTTTCATACTTACAGACGGTGGACCTGCTGCAATATTCAGCATTGCCGCTGAGTATGACAAGATAGATTTCGGACCTTACACGATGGACCTTGTGCATACTACATTCCTCGTTATGGTACTGAACGGTATATTCTACGCTGTACAGAAATATGGCACTGACCAGAGCATAGTTCAGCGTTACCTTACGGCAAAGGATGACAAGAGCGCAAAGAAAGCGTCTTATCTTGGTGTGTTCATGAGCGTTCCGGCATGGGCATTGTTCATGTTCGTGGGTACGTGTCTTTTCGCTTACTACCATATAAATACAGGTATCCTGCCTGAAGGAATAAAGGATGATGAAGTGTTCCCGTTCTTTATCGCGACGGAAATGCCAGTCGGAATCGTCGGACTCATTATCGCTGCACTTGCTGCAGGTGCCATATCGAGTATCGACAGCAGTATCAACTGTATATCAGCATGTGTAGTTGAAGACTATTACTCACGCATTCGCCCTAATGCAAGCGACAAGTCGAAACTATGGGTAGGCAAGATTTCGGTTCTTGTAGTAGGTGTCGGCAGCATCTTAGTGGCATTGCTTTATGTGTCATGGGGCGGTGAAGGAGTGCTTGGCTCGCTGTTCGGCTTATACGCTATCATATCTGCAGGCATCGTGGGAATATTCCTTCTCGGACTGTTCAGCCGCAGAGCCAACTGGCAAGGACTATATATAGGTATAGCGGCAGCAGTGCTTTTCACCGCATACGCAGTGCTTACGTCAAAGCCGTTTGATATGGGTGGAGGCGAGAAAAAGCTGCTTATTGACTTGGGCGAATGGAACTTCAAGCACTCAACATATATGCTCGGTGTATATAGCCACTTGATAGTGCTAATAATAGGTTATGCCGCAAGTTTCCTGTTCAAGA
This sequence comes from Prevotellaceae bacterium, assembly GCA_030523165.1. Classification (GTDB taxonomy): domain Bacteria; phylum Bacteroidota; class Bacteroidia; order Bacteroidales; family Bacteroidaceae; genus Prevotella. Next base: position 4,157 of record JAUNIZ010000086.1, on the reverse strand, counting down.
CACCTCTATGCGACAAGAGCCTCACTATCTATGGCTATCTTGAAGAGAAAAGAATGCAAAAGAACTAAAATATAAAGATGAAGAGTGGAATATCGAAAAGCGATTTTCCGCTCTTCATTATGACTAAAATATTAGGATTATGAAGAATATCACGTTATTACAACCGCAGAAAATAGTCTTCGGAACTGGTTGCACAGCACAGTTTGCCGAAGACTTCATTGCTTTAGGCTACAAGAAACTATTCATTGTAACATTGCCGTTTATACGTCCGATGATTGCCGACGTGGTTGAAAAGCTTGAAAAAAGCGGTGTCAAGATTGCCTTTTATGAGGATATCCGCAACGAGCCGTCTGTAAACGACTTCAAAAAGCTGCTCTCTGAAGCACAGGCATTCGGAGCCGACGGATACGCAGGCATAGGAGGAGGAAGCGTATTAGACTTGACTAAGCTTGTGGCAACGCTTGTTGACAGCGAACAAAAGATAGAGGACCTGTTCGGAATAGGCTTCATCAGCAAACGCGGAAAGTGGTTTGCATGTATGCCAACGACATCAGGAACAGGAAGCGAAGTATCGCCTAACGCTATATTGCTTGACGAAAGAGATGCATTAAAGAAAGGTGTCGTAAGCCCATATCTATTGGCTGACGCTGCGTATATAGACCCTAAACTAACGTGGACAGTGCCTGCAAAGGTTACGGCAGAGACTGGAATGGATGCGATAACGCACTGTATAGAGGCGTATACAAACAAGTTCGCACATCCAATGGTAGACATGTACGCTCTGGAAGGCATCAGATTGATTGCTGCGAATATCGTTAAAGCAGTGAAAGACGGCAACGATGTGGAAGCAAGAGAGGCTATGGCTGTAGGCAGTATGTACGGTGGCTTGTGCCTGGGACCTGTAAATACAGCAGCGGTTCATGCCCTTTCATATCCTTTAGGAGGCGAGTTCCATATTTCACACGGCCTATCCAACGCAATTCTTCTGCCTTCCGTAATGCGCTTCAACTATGTTTCAAACCCGAAGAAATACGCTGAAGTGGCTATTGCATGCGGAGTTCAACCAGGAAAAGACGACGAGGAAACGGCATTGAAGGGCGTTGACTTTATCACGCAACTATCGAAAGAATGTGGCATACCTACAACTTTAACTGAAATAGGAATACCCCACTCTGCTGTAGACGGCATGGCTAAAGCAGCAATGAACGTGCAACGACTGTTGAAGAACAATCCTCGCGAAGTTACAGAAAGCGATGCACGTGCAATTTACGAGAGCCTTTACTAATAGTAGAAATATTCTTTATAAATAGTAGAAAGTAGATTTTCAAATAGTAAAGAACATATTTACGAATAGTAAAAAGCATATTTTCAAACGGTAAAGAGATTCTTTATATATAATAGAGAGTTTCTTTACTGTTACAAAATAAAGTTTTTCCGAATCTTATACAACCACAATATAAAACCGAGTTCCTTAGATTCATAAATATAAAAGTCATGAAAAAGAACGATAAACCGATTTTGGCGATAACCATGGGCGACCCTGCCGGTATTGGACCAGAGATAATTGTAAGTTCGTTACTGCTGAAAGAGACATACGAAAAGTGCAATCCTATAGTTACAGGAGATGCCGGAGTAATGGAGTTTGCGGTAAGACAGGCAGGCGCACCGCTTAAAGTCAATGCTGTAAAAAGCGTAGATGAAGCATTGTTTGAGTATGGTACAATTGACGTGTACGACCTTGCCTGCATTGATATGGAGTCATTTGAACAAGGGAAAGTGGCAGTCCAGTGTGGCAACGCAGCCTTTCTTGCAGTTACTAAAGCTATAGAACTGGCAATGAAAAAGGAAGTGGACGGAACTGTAACTGCACCGCTTAACAAAGAGGCGCTTAACCTTGCAGGCCACCATTTCGACGGGCACACAGAGATATATGCACACTTTACGAATACTAAAAAGTATGCTATGCTATTGGCAGACGAGTTCCTACGTGTGATACACGTATCGACTCACGTTCCGTTAAGGAAGGCTTGCGACCTCGTAAAGAAGGAGCGAATAATGGATGTAACGGAGCTTATCGCAAACGCCTGCAAGCAATTCGGAATCGAAAACCCACGAATCGGTATCGCGGGACTTAATCCCCACGCAAGCGACGGCGGCCTTTTCGGCACTGAAGAAGCAGAGGAAATAACTCCGGCAGTAGAGGAATTGAAGAGCAAAGGCTATAATGTTGAAGGTCCAGTACCGCCAGATACACTTTTCGCAAAGGCTAAATGCGGAAAGTATGACGGCTGTGTCGCAATGTATCACGACCAGGGACACATTCCTTTTAAGGTCGTTGGCTTCAACTGGGACAAGGAAACAGGCAAAATGTCTACGGCAAAAGGAGTGAATATAACGCTTGGCTTGCCTATCATCCGCGTATCTGTTGACCACGGAACAGCATTCGATGTAGCAGGAAAAGGTATCGCAAGCCCTGACGCGCTGCTCCTTTCCATTGACTATGCAACACGCATGGCAAAGTCGAGGGAGTAATTCTTTAATATTGAAATTATTAGTTTTAGATATTGAAAACAGTCTTCACAATTAAAGAAGACTGTTTTCTTTAATACCAAAACCTTTCTTTTTTAATAACAATATGATAATTGTCATTGCCGACGACATAACGGGTGCAGCCGAAATAGCGGGCATTGCACTGAGGAAAAACATAGATACCGCACTTACAACTGACGTGGATTCACCTCTGCCGGATGCGGAAGCGGTGGTCATAGCGACTGATATCAGATCGGGAAACGAGACGGATGCAGAGGAAACAATAACGCGAATAACCAACAACATAAGGCGTCTCGATATGCGAAACGGCTTGAATAATAATTTGATATTCAAGAAAACGGATTCCGTACTGAGGGGTTACGTTGTGAAAGAACTGCGTACTGTGATGAAGAGAATGGGCTTCAAGGCATCGCTGTTAATAGCGCAAAACCCGACAAAAGGCAGGGTTATAAAGGAGGGAAGGTATCTTATAAACAACGTGCCAATATGTGACACTGATTTTAAACATGACCCTGAGTTCCCGGCAAAGAGTTCCTCTGTTATCGAAATGCTTGGCGGCAATGTCGTATCTCTGGGCATTCAAGATTCGATAAAGGCAGAAAACAAGATATATGTGGCTGATGCCGAAAACCAAGACGAATTGTCTTTGCAATTGAGAAAGGCGGATTCTGATGTGTTGTTGGCAGGCGGTGCGGATATGTTCAATACTATTCTGGATGAGATATACCTTAATTCCAAGATGGGAAAGGGTGATCTCGAAAATATAAATAACGGGTGTTCGGATGAGAAAAAAGGTGCCTGCAAACTGCAAGAGGCACCGGAACATGCGCTGTTTATATGCGGAAGTACACAGAGCAAGCCGCTGACGGAAGAGAAATACATAAAGGACATAAATGCAGTAGAGGCTGTTATGCCGTCGGAAGTGTATCACGGCAATGACGAGACGGCATGGATTGAAAGTCTAAAAGGCATGTATCGGGAACGGAAAGCGCTGATTATGAGAATCGGGCAAGCCGAAAACGGAGGGAAAGACTACGCGGTAAGACTGCGAAACGTAATGGCAAAGGCAACGAAAGAACTTGTGTTGACCGCAACGCCAGACCTTATAGTAATTGAAGGAGGGGCTACCGCATATTCGATAATCAACGAATTGGACTGGAAATGCCTAAAACTCAAGAACGAATACGCACCTGGAATAGTCAGCATGACATACGGCTCGACAGAAATAGTGCTAAAGCCCGGAAGTTATCCGTGGGGCAATCTGTTCTCAAAACAATAGAGAACACTTTTCAAAAAACTTGTTCTGCAAAATCAAAACTATAAAGAACAAAATACAAGAACTTCTTTTTGCAAATTCAAAACAATAGAGAACACTTTTCAAAACAAACTATTTTCTATATAGAAACGGGCATTGCGGTTACTCTGCAATGCCCGTTTATGTTTCATATAGACTACTTCTATCTGCCGGCTATCGAAGACGGACTTTCCGATTCCAAGGCTATCGGTGGTGTTGACTTTGGTTATGGTATCACAAAGAACTGTAAAGATCCGGAAGCAGCATGGAAAGCAATCTCCAGCTTTGCAGCAGGTGAAGGTGCACAGGAAAT
>JAUNIZ010000085.1 GCA_030523165.1 Prevotellaceae bacterium | reverse complement strand
GGATTTTATTGTTCATAAAGACGTGTATTATATACTTGACATGTTGGTTGTTGATTTGCAAATGGAACAAAAAACGGTGCCTTTTATGTTAAAAACGGGCTTAAAATCAGCTGTATTATATCTAAAATATTGTTAAAGTGACACACTGGGTATTTCAACGGCTCATTAAAGGATAACAAAAACAATTAACAATAGCCTTGAAATCTCCTATATATAAGGCTTTCAAGACGGTCTAATATGTATGTAATAGTAACTATATCTTTACAAAAAGTGTTGCCAAATTATTGATTTTCAGTATGATATAATGCGACAATTTTAAATTAAAATATTTCAAAATATTGACTTTTGCTTGCTTACATCAATTATTTTGCCTAACTTTGCACCCGAAAATGTTCTGATAATATGCATCTTAGCATTAAACGCGCAGACGTGAGTTTGGAGGTTCTGCATTATATTTGCATAGTCAGCGACATGTTTAAAGGCTTTGAATAGCGAAACTTCTGTTGTATTGCAAGCCGTTGTTCAAGCGTTAGTATTTAACTGGCATCCAGGTTCGGCATAACTTTATTCTCATATTGGCCGATTCGCGAACGTTACGGTTTATTGCCACTAGACGGTTAATAATACTAGTTCAGGTGCCATAAACAATAGATTATGGAGAGAATATTTAAGAGAGTAGTAATTTTATTATTGGTATGTTTGGCAAACACTTATGCGTTTGCAAATGGAAAGGAAGCGAAAAGCTCTAATTTTGACTGGAATCCAGTGATGGATGCGATAATTCAGGTAGAAAGTGAAGGTAATCCTAATGCTGTTAGTGGAAAATCTTGCGGAGCGATGCAAATAACTCCGATACTCGTAGCAGAGTGTAATAATATCCTGAAAAAGAGAAACAGTAAAAAGCGTTATAAGCTTTCTGACCGCTTTAACGTTGCGAAATCAAAGGAAATGTTTCTTCTATTCCAGTCATACTACAACCCGAAGAACAGCGTAGAGCAGGCGATACGTTCATGGAACGGCGGTATGCGATACAGCGTGAAGGGTACACAGCGTTATTTTAATAAGGTGATGAAGTTGCTTAAGTAAAAGCATAACAAACGAAAGCAAGGCTCTGCAATGATGTCAGAATAAAATATGGCATAGTTGCAGAGCCTTTTTTCATGTAAAAAACATATTAAATCATAATCAATAAAGGAATTAGAGAAAAAATCTTAAAACATTCTATATAATCGGGAAAATGGCATTATATTTGTATTCTATTAGAATATAACAAAACAATATTTTATATTATGACAGTAGGAATTATTATTTTAGTGGTTGTGGTGCTGCTCGCCATCTGGTGTGTAAGCCTATACAACAATCTTGTAAAGTTGAGAAACAATCGTGAGAACGCGTTTGCCAATATCGACGTACAGCTGAAACAGCGTCACGATCTTGTGCCACAGCTTGTGTCAACGGTTAAAGGATATGCAACACATGAGCGTGAAGTTCTACAGAAAGTGACAGAGGCACGTTCTGCAGCAATGGGAGCTACAACTATAAACGAGAAGGTTAACGCTGAGAATGCTCTATCTAGCGCATTGGCAGGTCTTAAGGTTTCGCTTGAGGCATACCCTGAACTGAAGGCAAACCAGAACTTCCTGCAACTTCAGAACGAGATTTCTGATATAGAGAACAAGCTTGCTGCCGTTCGCAGATTCTTTAATTCAGCTACACGCGAACTTAACAATGCCGTTGAGACATTCCCTTCAAATATCTTTGCAAAGATGTTCGGCTTCAAGAAAGAGCCAATGTTTGAAGTGCCTCAGGCAGAGCGTGCGACATACGACAAGGCACCTGAAATCAAGTTCTAAACAAACATTAGGTTATGAAATACGTAGGAATGTACACCCAAATCAGACGCAACAACATGCGTACAATACTGCTGTTGCTGATGTTTCCAGTCATTATGCTCGGCATGGTTTGGGTATTCCTTGCTCTTGTAAATTACTTTGGCAACGGTTATTACGACCAGTATGGCAACGTGGTGCATCAGCTTGATGCAGACACCGTTAACTATTACTTTCTCAATGCGTTGCCTTGGGTAGTAGGAGGTGTAGGCATTTGGTTTGCCATAGCCTATTTTTCAAATACGGCAATGGTGCGTGCTGCAACAGGTGCGCGCCCATTGACACGCAAGGAGAATCCGAGAGTCTATAATATAGTTGAGAATCTTTGCATGACATGTAATATGGACATGCCTCAGATTAATATCATAAACGACCCTCAGCTTAATGCCTTTGCCAGCGGAATTGACAAGAAAAGCTATACGGTAACACTTACTACGGGTATCCTTAATCTGCTTGATGATGACGAACTGGCAGGTGTGATAGGTCATGAACTGACACATATTCGCAATCATGACACACGTTTGCTTATTACAAGCATAATCTTTGTCGGCATCGTGTCTACGGTAATGAGCATGGTAGTACAGACAATGTATAATGTTATGTGGTTTGGAGGAGGCAGAAGGAGCAGCAGCAACGAGAAGAACAACGGCCTTTCTATTGTCGTTGTATTGCTTATCGGTGCAGTATGTTGTGCCATAGCCTATCTGTTTACGCTTCTGACGAGATTCGCGATATCCAGAAAACGTGAATATATGGCAGATGCAGGTGGTGCTGAACTATGTGGCAATCCTCTTGCATTGGCTTCAGCATTGCGTAAGATATCGGGTGACCCTGGTCTGGGAAATGTAAAACGTGACGACATAGCGCAGCTTTTCATTATCCATCCTCAGCACTTCGCGCCAGGAATGATGGGCTTCTTCAATTCTCTCTTCAGCACTCATCCAGAGACAAAAAAGCGTATTGAGATTCTGGAGCAGTTCTGATAATATTCAATAGCAGACATTCTGAAACTTAGAGCATAGCGACATAATTGTTTTTAACACTCAAAGATTTTGCAATGTCAAAGATATTTCATAAATTTGCACATCGTATGAAAGATGTGCAAATAATGTATTTGGAGGAAGTAATCAGATGTCAATATCAAAAACAAGGCAGAAATTAGTTGACGTTGCCAGGCAACTGTTTGCGAAAAAAGGTTTGGAGAACACAACGATGAACGACATCGCGTTGTCTTCAGGCAAGGGAAGGCGCACGTTGTACACTTACTTTAAAAGTAAGGAAGATGTGTATTATGCTGTGATAGAATCAGAATTGGAACGCCTTTCCGACAGACTTGACGAGGTGGCGGCTAAGAAAACTCGCCCGCAAGACAAGATTATTGAACTGATATACACACATCTGAGCATGATAAAGGAAACCGTAATGAGAAACGGAAACTTGCGTGCTGCTTTCTTTCGTAACATCTGGATGGTAGAGAAAGTTAGGAAGAACTTTGACGAAGATGAAATAGAACTTTTCAGAAAGGTGTATGCGGAAGGCAAAGCTGACGGAGAGTTTGACATTGACAATGTTGAACTTGTCGCCGATATCACGCATTATTGTATCAAAGGACTGGAAGTTCCTTATATCTGCGGAAGGCTTGGTCATGGCATAACCCCAGAAGCAAGCAAGCCGTTGGTAGCAAAGGTTGTTTACGGAGCATTGGGAAAACCGATAATAAAATAGCCTTTCTTGCTACAAGGAATTAATTATAAACAAGTAAAATATTTTATTAATACAAATAAAAAGAAAATGGGATTATTAACTGGTAAAACTGCACTTGTTACAGGTGCGGCACGCGGTATCGGTAAAGCTATCGCGTTGAAGTTTGCTGAAGAAGGTGCAAACATCGCTTTCACAGACCTTGTTATTGATGAAAACGGAAAAGCAACAGAGGCAGAAATAGCAGCTAAAGGCGTAAAAGCCAAAGGATATGCCAGCAATGCTGCTGACTTTGCACAGACAGAAGAAGTTGTAAATCAGGTAAAAGCTGATTTCGGCTCAATTGATATTCTTGTAAACAATGCAGGAATCACAAAAGACGGACTGATGATGCGTATGACTGAGGCTCAGTGGGATGCCGTTATCGCAGTTAATCTTAAGTCTGCCTTCAACTTTATCCATGCCTGCACGCCAATCATGATGCGTCAGAAGAGCGGAAGCATTATCAACATGTCTTCTGTAGTTGGCGTTCACGGTAACGCTGGTCAGTGCAACTATTCTGCTTCAAAGGCTGGTCTTATCGCATTGGCAAAGAGTATCGGTCAGGAAATCGGCTCACGTGGCATTCGTGCAAACGCCATTGCTCCTGGCTTTATCGATACAGCTATGACACAGGCTCTTCCTGATGATATCCGTAAGGAATGGACACAGAAGATTCCACTCCGTCGTGCAGGTACTGTAGATGATATAGCAAATGTAGCTGTATTCTTGGCTTCTGACCTTTCTTCTTACGTTACAGGTCAGGTTATTCAGGTAGACGGTGGTATGAACATGTAATAGAAAGGACATGACTACAGACATCTATCTTTAAGGATGGTGTCGTTTCCTACATACAAAGCTATGCTTTTCAAGTTAGAAAGCATAGCTTTTTCAATGGGAAAACTATGCTTTAATTAGATTAGCACAGGTTGTGTCCATAAGCAAAACAATTATCTAGAATTTTATTTCCAAAGTTTCCATGCAGGTAATATACGAAGACAACCATATTATAATAGTGAACAAACGAAGCGGTGAGATTGTTCAAGGTGATAAAACTGGCGACAAGCCACTTTCAGATGTGGTGAAGGAGTATATTAAGGAAAAATATGCAAAGCCAGGAAATGTATTCTTGGGCGTAACACATCGACTTGATAGACCTGTATGGGGCTTGGTTGTTTTTGCAAAAACATCAAAAGCACTCACACGTCTTAATGAGATGTTCCGTAAAGGAGAGGTGCATAAGACATATTGGGCTATCACAAAGAATTGTCCAAGCAAACTGGAAGATACGCTGACAGACTGGATTAAGCGCAACGAAAAGCAGAATAAAAGCTATGCCTATAAGAAAGAAGTTCCTGAATCAAAGAAGGCAATGCTTCACTACAAGGTCATAGGCAAAAGCGAAAACTATACTCTGCTTGAAATTAACCTGATGACGGGAAGGCATCATCAGATACGTTGCCAGTTGGCAAATATGGGTTGCCCTATTAAGGGTGATTTGAAATATGGTGCACAAAGAAGCAATCCCGATGGAAGCATATCTTTGTTGGCACGCAAAATAGAGTTTATACACCCTGTCTCAAAAGAGAATATGACCATCGTAGCGCCATTGCCAGACGATGCATTATGGCATGCTATAGGTGGAGATAAATAAGGAAACTGATACTAAATATCTGCATCTTGCATTAGATGATAATTGTTAATTATTTGGATACAAGGCTCGTTTTGTCATAATAATATACGAAATGTAAGTGATATATCCAATTTATCGCAAAAAGTTTTCTTTTTCTCACGATTTTTTATTTACTTTGCATTAGTTTTAAAAGTTTCCAACCCACTAAAATGATAAGCCTGTGACGATTAGGAGAGCTGCTAAATGGGGAATAGGCATATTGCTGACACCCATATTTCTTTTTATAATATTTGCAATCTTAATCTATATTCCACCCATTCAGAATTGGGCGGTAAAGAAAGTTGCGTCTATTGCCTCGGAAAAGACAGGGATGGAAATAACCATTGAACATGTAAGTCTTGTATTTCCTATAGACTTGGGTGTTGAAGGTTTCCGTGCGATAAAGAGAAACGATTCTTTGCCACAGGTAAAGGATACAATAGCAGATGTAAAGCAGCTGGTTTTGGAAATAAAGCTTTTACCCTTGTTCAAGCAGCAGGTAGAACTTGATGCTCTTGAATTCAACAGTTTGAAACTCAATACGGCAGACTTTGTGCATGAAGCCCGTGTCAAAGGTTCTATTTCACGGCTATATGTAAAGAGCCATAGCATAGACTGGGGTAAGCAAACGGTAAATATCAATGATGCATTGCTTCGTGATGCAAGAGTGAATGTAGAACTCAGCGACACTGTGCCACCAGATACTACAGAAAGCAAGAATTACTGGAAGATAACTGTCGAGAAACTTGATATAGCGAGAACAGGTGTAACGATACACATGCCTGGCGATACATTGCAGATAGAGGCTTATATGGATAAGACTGAAGCCCGCAACGGATATTTCGATTTATATAAAGGCCTTTATACAGTGCAATGTTTTGATTTGAATAAAGGTGAAATCAAGTATGACAATAACTTTGAACCGCGTATAAAAGGTCTTGACACAAACCATATATCTCTTTCTGACATCGAGATAGGTATAGATTCTCTCTCATATTGTACCCCTGCATTCAGCATGCGACTGCGTGAATGTTCATTTAAAGAAAAAAGCGGTATAACGGTAGAGAGCTTCACTTCCTATATAGGAATGGACTCAACAAAAGTCTATCTGCCTGATCTATATATAAATACACCAGATTCTTATTTGAAAGCCGATTTCGAAATGGATCTTGATGCCTTCGATGAAAAGAATCCAGGAAAGATGTATTTGACTGCTGACTGCTCTATAGGAAAGCAGGATATAGTTCGTTTCATGGGCGATATGCCTACATCGGCAATACGTCAACTGCCAAACTATCCGTTGACGGTAAATGCCGTATTAGACGGAAACATGAAATATTTGAAGCTTTATGGGCTTAACATAAAGTTGCCTACGGCATTTAATCTTAACGCCAAAGGCTATGCTGCAAATATTACTGACATGGACCGTTTGCTGGCAGACATTACATTTAATGCCAACACATACAACATGGGATTTGTAAGTTCCTTTATTGGAAGCAATAGTATAAGCATACCTAGAGGCATAGGTGTTAAAGGTAACGTTAAAGCCAACGGTAACATATATTCTGCTGACTTGACTGCAAATGAAGGTGGCGGAAAAGTTAAGGCAAATGGAAAGGTTAACATTAAGTCAATGACCTATGATGCACGACTTGATGTAGAGAATCTTAATATTGACCATTACGTTCCCAATAATGGAATGGGAGTCTTTACAGGTAATATGGTTGTAAATGGTACTGGAACAGACTTTCTTTCAAAGAAAACAAAACTGACTGCAGAGGCAGGCATCACTAAATTCAATTACGACAAGTATAATCTTGACGGAATTTGCTTTAAGGCATATATAACAGAAGGAAAAGCTGTAGCAGACATAGATAGTGATAATCCTTTGCTTCGTGGAAACATAATGCTTGACGCAATATTGGATCCAAAGGAAATCAATACGAAAATCATTGCAGAGTTAAGGCATGCTGATTGGTACGGACTCCATCTTGTAGAAAAGCCACTGTCAACATCACTCAATTGTAATGTTGACATAAATACCAACATGCAAGACAGATATATTGTTGATGGAGAAATAAAAAACATTACAATAAATGATTCAAGCAAGACATATACCCCAGATGATCTTACCGTCAATCTGCTTACTAATAAGGATACTACACATATAGCTGCAAGATGTGGCGACTTCCGTCTGCTGTTTAATGCCAAAGGAGGATATGAGGAAATAATGAATCAAGGCAATAGTTTCACAGAGATGTTGTCTGAAAATATGAAGAACAGAAAGATTGACATATCTTCAATAAGAGAGAAACTTCCATTGGCAGAATTGAATCTCACGACGGGTAAAGACAATCCGTTAAGCAGAATGCTGGCACGTGCAGGATATACATTCAATGAAGCTAATGTTGATGTCACCACATCACCAATAAATGGTATAAATGGCAACATGGAGATTTTTGCTCTACAGAATAGCGCTGCTAGACTTGACACTATATATTTCAATATTGCTTCAGATTCAACCCATTGCTTATACGATGCACAAATAAAGAACGGAAAAGGCAATCAATATATATTTAATGCATTGTTAGACGGTTATGTGTTTGAGAAAGGTTCTGGTATGAATGTCAGCTTTTATGATGCCAAAGACAGTCTTGGTCTCAATCTTGGAATTGAAGCATCAATGGAAGAAGACGGCATAAAAGTACGTATGCTTACTGATGACCCTATTTTAGGCTATAAGAGATTTGATGTTAATGATGACAATTATCTATATCTGCTTACAAACAACCGTATCTCAGCAAATCTGAAACTTCAGGCAGATGACGGTACTGGTGTGCAGATATATACAAACGATGAAAATACAGAGGCATTGCAGGATTTGACTGTAGCATTGAATAGGTTCGATCTGGAGAAAGTATTAAGCGTTATTCCATATATGCCACAAGTGACAGGTATAATGAACGGTGATTTCCATGTTATACAAACGCCAGACGAACTTTCCGTATCATCATCTCTTTCTGTTGACAGTATGACTTATGAACGTGTTAAGATGGGTAATCTGAGCACAGAGTTTGTGTATATGCCAAGAAATGACGGTTCGCATAGTGTGGATGCAACGCTTTCATATAATGATGAGAAAGTTGCTGATATAAGCGGAACGTATACTTCTGAAGGAGATGGTGTGCTTGATGCTAATATGAGTATGGAACATTTCCCGTTGAGGCTTCTTAATGGATTTATGCCAGACCGTATAATTAGTCTCAGAGGATATGCTGACGGACAAATGGCTATTAACGGTCCGTTGATGCGCCCTAACGCCAATGGAGAAATCAAACTTGATTCCTGTTACTTGAGAAGTTTCCAGTATGGAGTGCGAATGCGCTTCAGCGAAGGTCCTTTAAGAATAGTCGGCAGCAATATACTATTTGAAGACTTCAAGATGTATGCAAGTAATGATAACCAGCTTGTATTGGATGGAAACATTGATTTCTCAAACCTTGAGGACATGAAGATGGATCTGAGGATGGGAGCGCGTAACTTCCAGATTATAGATTCCAAAGAGAATAGGCGAAGCATAGCATACGGCAAGGCTTTTGTAGATTTCTTCTCACGAATAAAAGGTTCAATGAGCAATCTTAGCATGAGTGGAAAACTTGATGTTCTTGGCACTACAGATATGTCTTATGTCTTGCGTGACTCACCTTTGTCCACAAACAACCAGATGGATGAACTGGTTAAGTTCACAAGTTTCACAGATACAACAGCCACAGTTGTTGAACATCAGTCTTTGTCAGGCTTCTCTATGGACTTGACAATGGAGATAGCCCAAGGCGCTCATGTAATGTGTTATCTTAATGATTCCCATTCCAACTATATAGACCTTATGGGTGGCGGTACATTGAGAATGAAATATGATGCTATGAACGATTTGAGTCTGACAGGTAAATATACGCTTAACAATGGAGAAATGAAATATTCTCTTCCAGTAATTCCTCTTAAGACATTTACCATACAAGACGGAAGCTATATAGAGTTTACGGGCGATGCAATGAATCCTAAACTGAATATTACGGCAACAGAAAGAACAAAGGCAACTGTATCGTCAGACAATAGTTCTTCTGGTCGCTCAGTCGAGTTTGATTGTGGTGTGGTAATAACCAAGACTCTATCAGACATGGGACTTGAATTTACATTGGATGCTCCTGAAGACATGACATTACACAATGAACTTCAGGCGATGGGTTCTGCACAGCGAGGAAAACTTGCGGTAACCATGCTTACAACAGGTATGTATCTTGCAGATGGAAATACAAGTAGCTTCTCTATGAATAGTGCATTAAGCTCTTTCTTGCAAAGCGAGATCAACAATATTACAGGAAGTGCATTGAAGACGCTTGACCTGAGTTTCGGTATGGATAATACCACAGATGAAAGTGGAAATACCCAGACTGACTATTCATTCAAGTTTGCAAAGCGTTTTTGGAATAATCGTGTACGTATTGTTGTTGGCGGTAAGGTTTCTACGGGTTCAGAAGTTTCAAACCAGAATGAATCATTCTTCGATAATGTAACATTGGAATATAGACTTGATAATTCTTCAAACAAGTATGTAAAAGTCTTTTATGACAATAATGCATACGATTGGCTTGAAGGAACAACAAGGGAATACGGTGTAGGTTTTACATGGAGACGTAGTTTGCAGCATTTCAAGGACATATTCAAGTTTAATAACAATGCGACCCAAAGCATGCCTGCTCCTGCTGACTCAACTAAGAAAAAACAGTAATGAAAGTAAATGTTATACATAAGGCGATTGAAAGTATCATACAGATTGCACGAATGAAGGCAACTGTATGGCTATGTATTGTGGGCATAGCTTTTCTATCGTCATGTTCCACAACAAGGAATATACCAGATGATGACCAGTTATTTGTTGGCTTGACAAAAATTGAGTATAAGAACTACGAAGAAAATGATCATTTCACAACTACACAAGAAGAGGTGGAAGCGGCTTTGGCGACAGCACCTAATGGTGCTTTGTTTGGTAGTTCTTATTATAGGACACCTTTCCCGTATAGTCTTTGGATATGGAATGCATTTTCAAAATCTAAGGGGAAGATACCGCAATGGATTACTAAAACATTCGGTAAATCGCCTGTTCTCATGAGTCAGGTAAATCCTCAACTGCGAGCATCTGTTGCCCAATCGGTGCTTAGAAATCATGGATATTTAAACGCAACAGTAGAGTATAATATAGAATCTCAGAAAAATCCCAAGAAAAAGAAGATAGGTTATACTGTATATATGGGAAGACTCTTCACTGTAGATACATTGCAGTATGTCAATTTTCCCGACTTTGCTGATAGCCTGATTCATAGAACAGAAAATGAAGCTATCATAAAGAGCGGTTCTCCGTTTGATGCATCCCTTATGGATTCAGAACGTTCACGCATTGCAAAGCTATTTAGAAACAACGGATATTATTATTATCAGTCAGGGTATGCTTCATATTTGGCTGATACAACGCAGATAGAAGGCAAAGCCAAATTGCGTCTGCAGATGGCAGACAATGTGGACAGCATGGTAAAACGCAAGTGGTATATGGGAAAAGTTAGCATCGACATGCGCAAGCAGTTCATGGAGCAGCTTAAGGATTCGTTTAGCAACCGATTCTTTACGGTCAGGTTTAACGGCAAACGTCCGCCTATACGTCCTGGTGTAATACTGAGAGACATTAAACTCAGACCAAGACAGATGTTCAGTTATGATGATTATACGGAGTCTGCGAACAATATAAATAGTTCTGGTCTTTTCAGTACTGTAGAGTTTAATTTTATTCCTCGTGTTGTTAACGATACAATTGTCACTGATACATTAGATCTTAATCTCTCTTGCACATTCAACAAGCCTTATGATTTCTATATAGAAACTAATTATACAAACAAGATAAATGGCCGTACTGGCCCTGAACTTGTATTGGGTTTCACTAAACGTAATGCTTTTCGTGGTGGGGAGCTTATTGACATAAACATTCATGGCTCATACGAGTGGCAAAAGAGTGGTGGTGTGAACGGTTCTTCTTCAGACATGAACTCGTATGAATATGGTGCAGACCTGTCTGTTGAATTTCCACGTCTTATAGTGCCTTTCCTTAAAAAGCGCAGACGTTACTATACAACACCGTCAACAGTTGCGAAACTATCAATGAATACTCTTAAACGTCCAGGGTATTTCAAGATGCATACTGTTATTGGTGAATGGACATATAAATGGCAGAAATCTGTTGCATGGAGACATGAGTTCAGTCCATTGACTCTACAATATCAGCGTCTGAATTACACAACTTCGAAGTTTGATTCCATAATGAATGAGAACCCATATCTTAAGGCATCGATGCAGAATGTATTTATACCAAAGATGCGTTATACTTTGACTTATAGTGGATTGAAAAGTTATAGTAATCCTGTAGTGTGGAGTATAACGGTAACAGAATCAGGAAATGTTCTCTCTGCGGTAAACATGGCATTTGGCAATAAATGGAACAAGACTGACAAGGCTCTTTTTAAGAATCCTTACGCTCAGTTCCTTAAGCTTGAGACGGATTTCAGTAAAACATGGCAACTGACTCAAAAGTCACAACTTGTAGCACATGCTAATGGAGGTATAGTATATACTTATGGCAATAGTACGACTGCACCTTATAGTGAACAATTCTATGTCGGAGGAGCAAACAGTATCCGTGCGTTTACTGTAAGAAGTATAGGACCTGGAAGCTATACTACAAGTTCAGAGAATTCTTATCTTGACCAGACAGGTGACATAAAGCTTCAGCTAAACTTGGAGTATCGTTTTAATATATTTGGAAGTCTTTATGGAGCCGCTTTCATTGATGCTGGTAATGTGTGGAGTTTACACTATGACAGCTATCGTGTAGGTTCACAATTTAAGATTAAAAATGCACTTAAGGAAATGGCTGTAGGTACAGGTATTGGTGTAAGATATGACCTTGATTTCCTTATCCTACGTCTTGATTGGGGTATTGGTTTACATGTTCCTTATGAAACAGGCAAGTCAGGTTTCTATAACATTCCAACATTTGGCAAAGGACAAGCATTGCATTTTGCAGTAGGCTATCCATTCTAGAATAGTCTATTCTACAAGATACAAAAAGGGTTGATACTTATTCTGTCCAAGAATGTATCAACCCTTTTTATTATTGACTATTTTGTTATTATATCTAAGGTATATCATGATTTCTTTTTTACAGACGATTCTCTTATTTCAAGTTTCATTGGAATTATCTCTTTGTATATACGTTTGTCACCGGCAATATTTTTAAGTAGTAGTTCACAGGTACGTTCACCGGTCAGGTGGGCTTGATCCATGATTACAGAAAGCTTTGGTGTTGTGAACATGGAAGTGTCCGTTTCGGAGAATCCCATTATAGCTACATCGTCGGGTATCTTTAAGCCAAGAGTATTTACAGCATCAAATGCAGCGTATGTTATTATATCATTAAATGCAAGAATTGCATCAGGGCGATCATCTCTTTTCAACAGACGTAGTGCTGACTCTCTTGCGTGTTCATAATCAATGTTTCCGTTTACGACAATAGTTCGGTCTATTTCTATTTTTCTTTCACGCAATGCTTCAAGGTATCCATGTTTCCTTCTTCTGACCATATCAAGGTGATTAGGACCACCGATAAATGCTATCCTCTTGCACCCTGAGTCTATCATGTGCAGTGTGGCTGCCATAGCTGCTTCATCGCCATTGGAAACAACAGAAGAAAACATATCTGGCAAACATGTTCTTGCAAAGAATACCAAAGGTATGCCCATATTGTTTATGTCCACAAAATGTGAATAGTCTGTTGTG
>JAUNIZ010000084.1 GCA_030523165.1 Prevotellaceae bacterium | reverse complement strand
TTTGATTATAGTTTATGAAAAGGGTATTACTTCCATCACATTCAGATATTCCCTATACTACGGAGAGTGCACAAATATATAATTCATCTGACATACGTTAATCTAAATAAGAGAAATACAATAAATCAGACAAGAACTCGTTATATACGAGATGACAAGACGATTCTTTCATATAACGATACTTGCGTTGCTATGCGCCATTAGCGCAAGTGCGCAGACTTTCACACTACAAGGCAGGGTAACGGATAGCCAGATGAACCCTGTCGAGTTGGCTACTGTTGCCGTTGTGCAACAGGGTAAAATGACTATGACCAACCTTAAGGGCGAGTATTCACTGCAACTGCAATCATCAGATAGCGTGGTTGTTAGGTTTTCAATGGTTGGGTACAAGACAAAGACACGTGTGCTGCGTAATCCGCGTGGCAAACAGACGCTACAGATACAGCTATTTGACGACAATGTTCTTGACGGAGTAACAGTAACAGAGAAGAAAAGGCAGACTGGAAGCATGCAAGAGCTTGAAACAAAGGACATGAAGAACACTCCAAGCGTAACAGGCAATGCTGTGGAAGACCTTATCCAGTCGCAAGCGGGAGTGTCAACGCATAGCGAGCTGTCTTCACAATACAATGTGCGTGGAGGTAGTTTCGACGAAAACAGCGTATATATAAACGGTGTAGAAGTATATCGCCCGTTCCTTGTACGTAGCGGCCAGCAGGAAGGATTGTCTATTATCAATCCCGATATGGTAGAGTCTATAAACTTCTCGTCAGGAGGCTTTGAAGCGATGTATGGCGACAAGATGTCTTCTGCGTTAAGCATAAAATACAAACGCCCGAAGAAGTTTGAGGCAACGGCATCTGCCAGTCTATTGGGAGCAAGTGCCTACGTTGGCTTCAGCAACAAAAAGTTCTCGTGGAGCAACGGCATACGCTACAAGACAAACAAGTATCTGTTAGGCTCTCTTGAGACAAAGGGCGAATATGAGCCGAACTTCCTTGACTATCAGACATATCTTACTTACCAGCCAAACAAGAGATGGTCTGTTGAAATTATAGGCGACATTTCACAAAGCCACTATAACTTCTATCCTGAAAACCGTGAGACAAACTTCGGAACAATGGAAAACGTGAAGTCGTTTATGGTCTACTTTGACGGACAGGAGAAGGATATATTCCGCACATATTTCGGTTCTTTCAACCTTACAAGACATATCAGCGACAAGACAAACCTTTCGTTTATATTTTCTGCTTTCCACACCAACGAGCAGGAAACATACGACATACAGGGACAATACTGGCTGACTCAGACTGAAACGAGCGAAACACTTGGCGTGGGAACATACATGGAACATGCCAGAAACTATCTTGAAGCCAACGTGAAGAGCTTCCAGCTTGCCTTCAGCCATAAGGCTAAGCGCCATGACATCAAAGGCGGAATAACATACAAGATAGAGAAAATAGTTGAAAAGAGCAAAGAGTATGAAATGCGCGACTCCAGCGGCTATAGCGTTCCACATACAGGAGAAGACCTCTATATGATTTACTCTCTTAATTCACATAATACCCTTAGGGCAAACCGTCTGGAAACTTACATACAGGACACATACCGCTTTAGCAGTGCAGGAGAACACACCTTCTTTACGCTTAACTACGGTATCAGATTCAGTCACTGGAACTTCAATAAGGAGAGTATCATTAGCCCACGCGTATCGTTGGGCATAGTTCCAGCCTTCAACCATGACGTAACACTGCGCTTTGCCACAGGTATATATTATCAGTCGCCTTTCTTCAAGGAACTGAGAGACACGTCAACGGTAAATGGCATTACATACGCTACACTTAACAACAAGATAAAAAGCCAGCGGTCAATCCACTTTATCGCAGCTTTCGACTATAGGTTCAAGATGAACCAGCGTCCGTTCAAGTTTACTGCAGAGGCTTATTACAAGGCTCTTTCGAACATAGTGCCATATACCGTAAACAACGTGAAGATAGTTTATGACTCTGATACACAGTGCAGCGGACATGCCACAGGTTTAGACCTGAAGCTATACGGAGAGTTTGTGCCAGGAACTGACTCATGGATAAGTTTTTCTTTAATGGATACAAAGATAAACTATAAAGGAAATAGCGTTGCTCTGCCTACAGACCAAAGGTATTCAATAAACCTTTTCTTCACTGATTACTTCCCCGGAACCGACCGTTGGCGAATGTCTCTTAAACTGGCTTATGCAGACGGACTGCCTTTCAGTGCCCCTCACAGCACATACGGAGAAAACATGTATCGTGCTCCAGCCTACAAACGTGCCGATATAGGTATGAGTTACAGACTGTTGGACAATGAGAAGCGTGAAAGCAAATCAATATTCAAGAACATCTGGCTTGGCATTGACTGCCTTAATCTCTTCGGCATAAACAACGTAAACTCATACTATTGGATAACCGACGTTACAAACCAGCAGTATGCAGTGCCTAACTATCTGACAGGAAGACAGATTAACGCAAGAGTATCGTTTGAGTTCTAAGCATAAGGAACAGCAACAACAAGTCCAGAATACCACAAACAGAAAACATGTCCGACATGGTAAAGGTAATAATGGCTTTGGGAAGCAACAACAACCAGCAAGCCAACATAGAGAAAGCAAAAGAAGAACTGTATTCATTGTTCGGAACAGACATTGTTTTCACCAAATCCGTATGGACACAACCTATAGGCATTGAATCGGAAAAGTTTCTTAATTGTCTTGCCTTTATCAATACCGGCTACAGTCTGGAACAGACAACAGACATGACAAAACGAATAGAGACTATTTGCGGCAACAGCAAAGAGAAACGCAAAGCCAATATCGTAAACATGGATATAGATATTCTGAAATACAACAACATTGTATTGCACGAGAAAGACTGGAACCGCAAATACATAAAGGAACTGATGGATTCTGAAAAAGACAAATAACCATTGACTAAAACATAATGTAGCGATGAAACAAACAAGGAAAGAAACATTCTCAATAATAGCTATACTTATCCTATGCATTTATCCGGCTATAACATTGTCGGCACAGGATTTTGACAAATGGTTCACAAACAAAACACTTCGTCTTGACTACACATTCTCCGGCTCTGCCAAAGAACAACGAATATATGTAGACCAACTGAACGTAATGCCAAACTGGTATGGAAAAAGAAACAGACTGGCAGAAGTTCCGCTTGAAGGCAACGGACAGATAACTGTACGTTCGCACAAGACAAACGAAACGATATACAAGAACTCATTCTCTACCCTATTCCAGGAATGGCTGTCTTATGACGAGGCAAAGACAATAAGCAAGTCTTTCGAGAACGTTTTCCTTGTACCGATGCCTAAAGATACGGTAGACATAACGGTAAATCTATATAACAACAGACGCGAAGTGATGGCATCGCTTACACATACAGTAGTGCCAAGCGACATATTGATACGTCATATAGGCGAAAAAGACGTTACTCCATACGTAACTCTCCAGCAGGCAAAGGATACATCAAAGTGCATACACGTAGCATTTGTGGCTGAAGGCTATACGGAAAAGGAAATGGATACATACATAAACGATGCAAAGACTGCCATAGACGCCCTTTTCGCACACGAGCCTTTCAATTCGGCAAGAAACAGTTTCAACATAATAGCCGTAAAGTCGCCGTCTGAAGAAAGCGGCACAAGCGAGCCTTCAAAAGGCATCTGGAAGAACACAGCACTGCACTCTCACTTCGATACATTCTATAGTGACCGCTATCTTACCACACTTCACCTTAAGGAACTTCACAACTGGCTGGCAGGAACTCCGTATGAACACATTATTATACTTGTGAATACTGACAAATACGGAGGAGGAGGCATACTGAACTCATACGTTCTGTCAATGACACACCACAGCATGTACAGACCGGTAGTAGTACATGAGTTCGGCCACAGCTTCGGAGGACTGGGCGATGAGTATGCTTACGAACAGGAGCAGATACCGATGTATCCTCATGACGTTGAGCCTTGGGAACCGAATCTCACAACATTAAAGAACTTCAAAGGCAAGTGGGAGAATCTTATAAAGGAAGGTACCCCTACCCCAACGCCACTCAGCGACAATCAAAAGACTATCCAGACACGTGTTGGACTATTTGAAGGCGCTGGCTATAGCCTGAAGGGAGTTTACCGTGGAGTGCAGGACTGCCGAATGAGAACAAACGAGAACCCTGAGTTCTGCATCGTTTGCAAAACGGCTCTCAACAATCTGATTGACTTCTATACAAAGTGAGATATCTTGTAAGCTTGACTTGTCTTTTCCTTTTGCTTTTCTCTTTGCAAATAAAGGCGCAGCAAAAAGACAACGTACCGGATTCAAAGAAACTGGAGAAAGCCCTTGATTACTTTTCCGGTGAGAAGTATCATGAGGCATTGATGCTGTTTATTGACCTTGACAAACGCTACAAACTGAATCCACGCTTCAAGGCTTATATCGGCATCTGCTATTATTATGAATGGGAATATAAAGAAGCATGCAAATACATTGACGGTGTAATAGAAAATCTGGACATATATTCACCTCAGGAACGCAACATCTATTATAAGACATCTGCTGAAAGCCATTTCATTCTGGAGGAATACGAACAGGCAATACCGTTGTATGAACAGCAACTGCTAGTTTGCCAGCCGAACGAAAAGGGAGACGCATACTACAGACTGGGCTTCTGCTACATGTTCAAAGACAATAAAGAACAGGCACTGGAATACTTTACGTCTGCTCTGGAGTATTACAGGAAATACAGTTCCGAGGAATCAAAGACAAGAATAGTGCAACTGGAGAAGATGATAAAAGGACTTGAATATGAAGCAGGTTACGTCACAACAAGTCCTTGATAATTTTCTTGATAGCCAATACCGTTATCTTATTATTCCGGCTTTGGTGCTGTTTCCTTCTCTTTCTTCTTTTTCTTATTTTGGTTTTCTGAAATAAGCAACAACTTGTCGCCTATATTCAAGCGCAAAGAGCCATTCGGGATAAGGAACTCGTCGCCACGCTTTACAATCATTACAAGCGTTCCTTGAGGCAAAGACATGTCTTTAAGTGTCTCACCGTCTTTCAGAGTTTCTTCAGTAATTACCATATCACTAAGTTCTGTATCTATCTCGTCAGGCAATTCTACTCCAAAATCATTGCCCGTTTTAGGCAACGGTTCTGACAAACCCAACTTGTTTGCCATAAACGATACCGATGTACCCTGAACAACCAAGGATACTATCGTGATAAAGAACACGACATTGAATATGATGTTTGAGCCTTCAACACCTGCAACTACCGGATAAGTGGCAAAGATAATAGGCACGGCACCACGAAGACCTACCCATGATATGAACAGACGTGACAACATGTTCACTCCACGGAACGGTAGCATACAGATAAACACGGTCAACGGACGACCAACAACAATCATGAATACACCGATAAGCAATGCAACAGGAGCAACCTCAAACATTTCATGTGGATTGACGAGCAGACCAAGACACAAGAACATTATTATCTGGAACAGCCATGTAAGACCGTCAATAAAGGTAGTTATCTCCTTACGATACTTTATCTTTCCGTTTCCTACTATCATTCCTGCAAGATAAACAGCAAGATAGCCGTTGCCTCCGAACATATCGGTAATGGAGAACGTGAAGAACACGAATGCGAGCAACAATATAGGATAAAGAGACTGATTGTCAATGTTGAGCCTGTTTATCATGAACACGGCAACACGACCAAGAACATAACCTGCAGCACTACCGACAATGAACTGTATAGCGAACATCGAAGCTATAGAACCCATATCCGTAGCCGTTGTCTGGATAAACTGTATCAATACGATAGTCAACATATATGCCATTGGGTCATTACTACCGCTCTCCAGTTCCAGCATCGGACGGAGGTTGTATTTAAGGTTCATCTTTTGCGAACGTAATATAGCAAACACTGATGCAGAATCGGTTGATGACATTGTTGAAGCAAGAAGCAACGATGCAGACAACGGCAGATAGATATTTGTCCATGACATTCCTGAAAGCCACCAGATGAAAAGGCCTGTAAACAAAGACGTAAGCAAGACACCCAATGTAGACAATACAATACCCGGTGCCAACACAGGGCGTATGTCTTTATACTTTGTATCCATACCACCGGCAAAAAGAATGATGCTTAAAGCAACCATTCCTATAAATTGCGCTTCTCCAGTGCCATGAAACTGTAGTCCAAGACCATCGCTTCCAAACAGCATGCCTACCAGAAGGAAGAGCAAGAGTGCAGGTACACCGAACTTATAGCCTGTCTTTCCAACCACTATACTAACAAATAGCAATATCGAGCCGATTAAAAGAATGTTCTCAGCAGAAAATGTCATAAGCGTGAATATTTGGTTTTCATTAAGATGTTACAAAAGAAACTATGTTTCATGCTTGATAAAGCTATGCTTTACCAAATAGAAAGCTATGCAAAGATAATAAAAAAATATCTATTTCTAGCATCTTTGAAAATAAAAACGCAGATATAGACATTTTACATGCTGTCTATATCTGCGTTAACACCCGATTATTTGATAATCTTATTATAGTATTTCCTTTAGTCTATGTAGTCGAGCTTTATTACTATTACACGTATCTTCTGGTCAGAAGTATCGTTCTTTACCTTAGCTATGTGCCAGTCTGACGGAAAGAAAACAAAAAAGCGGTCTGGTGTAGAATCGTAGAATCGTGCCTTGGATAGGTCATAATCATAATGGATAACGTCAGGTCGATATTCGCAATTCGGCTTGCTTGAATTATGTTCTATTATGCCAAAGCGTTCTATTCCCTTGACTACATACTGAAAGTCTATATGGTGATAATGGCTTTCGCTTTTTCTTTTTGCAAGTTCGCCATTCTCCGAATCTTCCACACTTGCCACAAGAGATGTACCTTCTATAGGGTGTTTTCCTTTCGGCAATGCAAGAAGGTCAGTAGAAGCAAGCCATTTGAACATGGCTTCCCATTGAGCTGTGTTCTTCTGATATTGTTCATAGAAGTCGATTAGATTAACGCTCTTATGTGGCGATGCTGCATCAAATCCATTGCGCCACTCGCCTTTCTTAGCCCATTTACGGGCTTTCTTTACAAGCGACTTGTCGCTAAACTCTTTCGTGTAACATGTCTGTCCGAACAATAAGGCAGGCATCAAAAGCATTGCAAACGAAATAATAAATGTTTTCATAAGCTTCAAGTATATTAAATTATTGGTTTTTATCTGTTCTTTATGCTATTAATGGCAATTAAAACCGTATTAAAATGTATTTATGTAAGTGAATAACGGGGCTGTCAAGTAAATGATACAGCCCCGTTTATTTTAGTTTAATCTAATCGAACAACAAATCAGCGTGCTATAAATTTCTTTCCTCCAGAGATATACACTCCAGGGGCAAGTGTCTTGTTGTCTGTACCAACGTAGCGGCCGTCGATTGAGAAAATCTTCGTAGCAACACCAGTATCAACACCGTAAATGCTTGTTTCACTAATGCCTGTAGTTGTTCTGTCGACAATAAATTGCAAATAATAAGTATCACTATTCATAAATTCAATTATATTGTTGTCTGTATCTTGGAAGTACAGATAATAAGTACCGTCTTGTAAATAGAATTGTGTATTATCGGCAAAATCTATGGCAACATGCGCATAACCTTCTGAATCCGTCAACACATCTACTCCATATGAATACTTATAATTAACGTTATCAAATTTCAGATAAATGTAATAATCAGAATTAGCTTTACCGGTAAACTCCGCATTAACTTTGACATCGTACGGGTCAACATAGCCAGCATCATTGCTGTTAACAGACAAACTCAACAACTTAATGTTTTCTATAATCGATGCAACTGCTAACGTGTCTGAAATCGGCTTGTCGTATTCATCAAATAACTGGATATAATACTTAGTATAATCGGATAAAGCTATTGATTCGTCATTCAGAGTGAATTTTGTATCGAACTGTACGTTTGTTTCGCTTCCGTCAGAAACACTGATAAGCTTGCCTGTACCTGTAGCCAACAAATCAAGCTCGTTATTCGCATCAACACCATATATTTTAGGATATATGTTGCCGAAGTATTCCATCAATCCACCGTTCGCCACTTTAACATTAAGTTCATTATACAACGATAAATCAATCATATCAACAGTATTTGCAAGTTCCGCCTCTAGTACTGGTGTAAAACCACTAATACTAATGAACACACTATCGGTTTTCACTTGTAGATACATCATCTGTTCGCCGTTTACAGAGAAATTTATGGCATAAATGTTCCCTTCTTCTGCCTTCAGAGCTGGCGTAATCATATACGTACCTTCTGGAAGATTAGTTCCCGATATTGTGATGTCTGTAATTTTATCGCCAATGGAATACTCCTTTGCTCCTTCATTGCAGCCTATAAAATAAATATCTTCCGAACCGAGATCATAAAGTCTTAGTCCAGGGGTCAAAGTCATAGGCTCTACAGTCATGCATGTATAGCCTTCATCATACGATGTTGCAACTGGCTTGAAATTCAAATCTGCATCGCGTACATTGCCTACCACAGTCTCTACTGTCTCGTTGTCACTAACACCTATTCCATAACCATACCAGTTGACCGCTACTTCAGAATCTTCTACTGGTGGCTGAACGCCTAAAAAAGCATAGCACACTGAAGAAAAGTCTGATGGTTCACTTCCACTGCCTATACCCTTAGATGACGGAGCAAGCGAACTGAGAAGGAAATAACCGTCAGATGTTCCAGACCATCCCCAGTTGATATGGAAATAGCCTGCACCATCATAACCGTCACACACGAAGGCTTGCATTTCTCCATATTCAGGCTGAACACCAACAAGCATCACAGGACGCTTATTTGCCAGTTCACTATATATAAGTTCGTTCCATCCGTCACTGCCATAACATGTACGTAAAGCGCTTTTTATTCCACTATCATAGTTGAAGTTCTTGTAGAGCGCCAGAAGCGACTTAGCTACACTTGTGTTACTTCTCAAAAAACCATACTTCATTTCTACAGACGCTCCGCATGCTGCCATAAGTGTAGCTACAGCATCTTTCTGTTCATCAGTACTCTCACTACCGTATGTGTCAGCCATGTTTGTCCAATCAAACACATAATCACTTAGGTCTTTACTCATAGTGTACTCCTTGCCCTCTAATTCATATGTATAATTTACACTGCCAGTACCCTGAGCAGGCCATTCGTGATAGTTCATTACCTGTGCCATAGCTGTCGCAACACTACCTGTCATTGTATGAATGTTATATAACTGAGGACATTCATTATTATAAGGTGAACTCTGTCCCCATTGAGTAGTAAGCAACGGACTAATCGCATCGGCAGTAAAGCCTGTAGCGTCAGTTGTAGATGTTTCAGCTGCACTAGCCGCAGCTATTTCACGTGCATAGCCATCTAACCATGCCTTCATGTTCGACGGAATTGCCGTCACGTCAAAAGTTCCGCTGTCAGAATAGCCTAGCAAAGCTGGAGCACTATCATCTGCAGACAGGATAACGAATCCACCGTCGTTACCATTGTTATACACATAGCAAGCATTCATGCCTTCTGCCTCGGCTGTATATGCCAGCTTTAAACCGCTGTTCAGCGACTTCACTTTTGACTTGCCGTCGCTGTTTTGATAGCGTTTCAGTGCCTGTTCAGGTGTCAGTTGTGTTCCCCATGCAATTAGCGAATACGCAAAAGCAAATACTGTAAGTAGTTTTAATCTCATAATAACCCTTTTTTTATTTTTTCTTTTATAATATTAATTTACATTCCATGAATATCGTCTGCATAATTACAGCAATAATGATTTATACACGATAATTTATAATCGTTGCAAAGATAATAAAAAAAATCAATATATAACTTTTTAACTAAAGACTAAATAAACAGATACGGATAATTCCAGATGAAATATTCAAAATGAGCATAAAACAAACTTTATCATCTGTTCTTATTCCTCATATACCACGTATGTGTAAACGCAATATACATCACCAGTGCAATAGCTGTCAGAATAAATGACGTGATTATCTGTGCAAATGGTTTGCCATATAAAAAGAAATAGCCTATGAACAATCCTGCAGACAAGCCAAATTCCCATGCAAGAAAATATGTGCTTTGCGATGTTCCACGCTGACAATGGTGGCTTAGCTTGATAAAGAACAGCAAGAAACGTGCGCCTATAATTCCAATGCCACATCCCAACAATACTGGAGCCATATATACAGTTGCCTCATGTCTGCCTGAAAACATTATAAGCAAAGATAAAAGTATGAGTATCAATCCTGTTGTTATCTCGCTTTTCAGTTCTGCATTGGCAAAAAGAAAACGCTGGGCAAGCAATGCAAGGAAGAAACCACACATAACCATAGCATAGAAAACTATAGACGGGCGACTTGACAGAATAATGCCCACAACAGTAGTTATAAGTGCCAAGTTTATGAACAGCCACTTGCCCTGTGGCAGAAAGAAACGGTCGAGCGACATCTTGCAAATTGTATCTTCAGGAGCCTTGAAGGGGAATTTCACCATAGAGATGAAGAGTATAGACACGGCACAAAGAATAAGCGAAGACAGCAAAACCAGATCAAAACCATAACAAGGATACAGCAAAAGCCCTAAAGCTGGGCCTAACGACAGAGCGAAACGCGAAAACCATGCTGCAGAATGGTTTGCCTCTGTGCGTTGGAAAGATTCACATGTATCAATAATAAGCGTACTTGACAATACCATCTGTGCCAATCCAAATACAGCACCTTGAATGAAACGGATAACGGAAAGCACGATAAACATTTCTTCCAAAGACCGTTTATGATGGCAAGCATAATATATAGCAGCAATACATAACATTATAAAAGCCACAGACAAAAGACAAACCTTATTGCGGCGATAATGCTGTACAAGCCATGAACACATACACCCAAGCATAAATATGCCTATGCCATGCAGCCCCATTACTACAGCTATCTGACCAGAAGGCAATCCCAAAGAGATGTCCATCCATTCCGGCAATACAGGTATCTGCATATATACGGCAATGGTAACAAACATGTTAGCAATTGCCATAAGCCAAAAGTCCTTATGCCATAGTTTTATATGTACAGGTGTATTCTGAGTGTACATTAACGGCTGATTTATGTAATAGGTTTATACCTTATTATATATAGTATCCTCATTATTGCCTATTGACAACATACAGGAAACATTTATAAATATCAATATGATTCTTCTACGCTTGGGAAAGAAGAGTCCTTAACATCAGTTATATATTGACCGATAGCATCGGTCATGATTGTATGCAGGTCTGCATAACGACGAAGAAACTTAGGATTGAACCCGTTAGACATTCCAAGCATGTCGTCTACAACAAGCACTTGACCGTCAGTTCCATTACCGGCACCAATGCCAATTGTAGCGATTGGTATTTCCTTTGTCACTTCTGCTGCAAGCTTTGCAGGAACTTTCTCAAGCACCAAGCCGAAGCATCCTGTCTCTGCAAGGAGTTTCGCATCAGACATAAGCTTCTCTGCCTCAGCATTATCCTTAGCCCTGACAGCATAAGTACCGAACTTGTTTATGCTCTGTGGCGTAAGTCCAAGATGTCCCATTACAGGTATACCAGCGTCAAGAATACCTTTTATAGTATCTATTATCTCAACACCGCCTTCAAGTTTCAATGCATCGCATCCGCTTTCTTTCATCATTCTGATTGCGTTCTTTACACCTTCCTTACGGTCAACCTGATAGCTGCCGAAAGGCATGTCGCAAACTACAAGAGCTCGCTTTACTCCTCTTACTACAGACTTTGCGTGATAAATCATCTGATCTACAGTAATAGGAAGTGTAGTGGCATTTCCTGCCATTACATTTGACGCTGAATCGCCAATCAATATACCGTCAATACCGGCACCGTCAACAATACCAGCTGTAGTAAAGTCGTATGATGTAAGCATGGAAATCTTTTCTCCACGCTGTTTCATCTCTATAAATCTGTGAGTTACTAAATATCCTGCCATAATTACTTTAATTAATTGTCTATTATCAAAAGTCAAGCATTAGCACAACTCAAATTGGGTGCAAAATTACTACTTTTAAATGATTCAGAATAATTTATTCAATAATTTTTGATAATCTAATCCTATATAATCCGATATTACACAATCGGAATATGGTTTGATAAGGTCTTCAGCATTAGTGGTAGAAAGACCCACAACCTTCATTTCTGCAGCTTTTCCTGATTTCAAACCATTGAAACTGTCTTCAAAAACAACACATTCGTCACGACCAGCTCCAAATCTTGCGGCACCCTTCAGATAACAATCAGGGTCAGGTTTGCTCCTTTCAAAATCTTCTGATGTAAGAATAGCATCGAAAAGGCTTTTGAATTCAGGTCTTGCCTTATACACTACTTCCATCTTTATTTTGTTGGAACTTGTAACAACGGCAGTCTTTACACCATGTGAACGCAAGTCATTTATAAAATCAATGAATCCGTCAATATATTCAAAAGTCATGTTCTTCTCAAAGTCATCAAGCCTTTTCACAATCGTATCCTGTTCTTTCTCAAGGTCTCCAGAGAAATACTTGTCAAATATCTGGACTAGTGTCTGCCCTTTTATCTTATATTCAAGCCCTTCTTCCTCAGGGTGATACAGTTTGCATTGACCTCCCCAGAATACAGTGTATTGACTTTCGGTATCGAATACCACACCATCCAAATCAAATAGTGCAGTAGTAATAGTTCTTTCTTTCATTATTCTAAAATCTATTTTACGCTGCAAAATTAATCATTTTAGGAAATATAATAGAAAATATTTGTAACTTTCCGTTGTTTGACTTAATTTTGCAAAAGGAATTAAGAAAAGAAATAGTTGGCAAGATGACAAGTAAAATTGCGTTCAAGATAAAATAATGTTGAACTTTTTTAGGCTTGACTGAGCAGAAACAACATGTAAACAATTAAAAACTTAGAAAATGAGAAAAACAGCTATAACGATATTGTTTGCAATAATATCAAGTATAATACTAAATTCATGTAACGGCAAAGCCGGCTTTTCGCAATCAGAAAATGACAGCATTACATTTGACAGCGTTAAAGTTGACTCTACACTGTTCCTGACAGAAGACACTGCAGGTCCAAGATGCCACGTAGATATAAGCATTACCTATGCCAAAGGCAAGAATGCAGACTATATAAACGACTCT
>JAUNIZ010000083.1 GCA_030523165.1 Prevotellaceae bacterium | reverse complement strand
TTAACTTTAAAATCAAAACTAAAATGAAACGAGAAACTTGGAAAACAATCTTGCAGGTGATTGTCTCTGTACTCACCGCAATAGCAACGACATTGGGCGTTACATCATGCCTGTAGGCAACATGCATTATATTCGCGAATGATGCAAAAGAAAAATGCCCTGGTCGAAAAACAATGACCAGGGCATTACAGATTGAAAAGCCATAGAAAATGGCATTGCTCATAGGATGTGTTTGTATTATTGATTATGTTACGATTCTCTGTAGCGGTTTGGCGATATTCCGAACTCGTTCTTGAAATATTTGCAGAAGAAAGAGGCGTTGGGGAAGTTCATGGTATTGCTTATTTCCTTGATGGAGAGCGTAGTGTTTTTCAGAAGATAGTTAATCTCCCTCAATACCGCCTCTTTAATCATTCTGCTGGCTGTCTTTCCGCTTTTCTCGTGGACTATACGCGAAAGATATTTTGGAGTTATGCACAGACGGGAAGCATAGAAGTAGACTCTGCGCTCCGTCATGTAATTTTCGGAAATCAGCTTTATGAAGTTGTTGAATATCTCCTTTGCCCGGTAAGAGCTGTAGTCGTCAGTCAAAACGTTCTGTTTTTCAGACATTTCTATCCAGTACATCGCCATGCAGAGCAGTGCCTTCATTGAAGAAACCATGCTGCCTTTAGCCCAGTCGGAGTCGGTAGCCAGTTCGTTGTTACAGACCGCGCATGTGGCAAGCGACTTGAATCTCTCTGAGCAACCTGCGTCGAGCACCATGTAGCCACCGTTCTTGATTCTCGTTATGTAGGGGTAGAATTCCTCGTTGTAGTGGAACTGGTTTGATAGATATTCCTGATTATATATCGCGCATAAGAATATGCACTCATTCAGCGCCTTTATACTCATTGTGTCGTCTGCCCTGCACACTATCATTGCGTTTGGCAGGAAACTGTATTCATTGTTGTCGAGAACAATCTCTGCATCGCCTTCCATGCAGTAGAGCAGCAGAAACGCCGATGTGCGGTGAACGAGAAACGGAGTGTCGTGTTCGGTCAGTCTGCAGAGAAATGCCGTTCCGCCAGATGTGCTGACTGGATTGCCCCTGTAGATGTGTTTTGAAAATGTGTCTATACCCATAGCGTGAAGTTTTTAGTTGCTTTTCTTGTAGCTTAATATCGCCCATACGTTGAGGACAACGGCAAAGATTGTGAGTGCCCTGAAGTATGGTATCAGTTCTGTGAACGAGCTGCCCTTGAGATAGACCATGCGCATTACCTCGATGAAATATCTCAGAGGATTCAGCTTGGTCAGCATCTGCGCCCATTCGGGCATGCTGCTTACTGGCGTGAAAAGACCGCTCATGAGAATGAATATCATGAGGAAGAAGAACATCACGAACAGAGCCTGCTGCATGGTAGCCGAATTGTTTGATATGACAAGGCCAAGCCCCGACACCACGAGAATGTAGATTGTGGCGAAGAGATATATCGTAAGAAGATTGCCGGCAGGCACAAGGCCGTAGACGAGCCACGCCAGAAGCATGGAGTAGGTGAGCACAAGGAAACCTACAAGCCAGTAGGGAGCGAGCTTCGACAGCACGAAAGGAAACTTGCCCACAGGCGTTACGTTCATCTGCTCTATAGTGCCTTTCTCTTTCTCGCCCACGATGTTCAGCGCGGGAAGGAAACCCGACAGCAGCGTGAGCATCATTACCATGAGCGCCGGCACCATGAACACCTTGTAGTCGAGATGAGGATTGAACTCATAGTAAGGCGCTGTGTTGAACTTCTGCACACGTACAGCCATGTTCTTTAGCCCCGTCTCTTCCTTCATGTCGTTGGAGAAATCGGTAACGATGCTTCCGAGATATGAAGAGCCAAGCCCCGACTTCACGCCGTTTACGGCATTTGCCGAAATCATTACCCTGCCTATGCCCGTTGTCTCAAGATTCTTCTCGAAACCTTTCTCTATTTCCAGTATCAGGTCGGCATCGCCCGATTCCACGCTGTGCAGAGCCTTCTTGTTTGACGCTGACACATCGGTAAGCGTGAAATATTCAGATGCGTCAGCCTTCTGTATCAGCCTTCTTGACATGCTGCTGTGGTCGTTGTCTACAACGCTCAGCTTCAGCCCTTTCACCTCCTGGTTGGCAGCCCACGGCATGATGAGCAGCATCACTGTGGGCAACATGAAGAACAGTTTGGGAAGAAACTTGTTTCTCACTATCTGCTTCAGTTCCTTTTCTATTAAATAACCAATTACCATAAAATAGCCCTCCTTTGTTATTCTAATCGTATTTTAAACTTTTTCAATGCTATTGACATGAGCAGCACTATCATGACGCACAGCACGATGAACTCTGTTCGCACGTATTGCACCTCTACGCCCTGTATCATCAGCTTGCGCACAGCCTCGATAAACCAGCGTGCAGGCACTATTGCCGAGAGCTTCTGCAGCCACACGGGCATGCTCTCTATAGGGAATATCGTGCCCGACAGGAGTATCGTAGGAATCATGAGCACAAGGCTCGACAGGAGCATCGCTGCAAGCTGGCTGTCAACGATAGTGGATATGAGCAGGCCGAGCGACAATGCCACAAGGATATATAGCAACGCTATCCCGACAAGGCAGAGCAGGCTGCCCGCTATAGGTATGTGCAGCATGAACGCCGACAGCAGGAGAATTGTTGTGAGATTGACACACGAGATAGTGAAGTATGGCACTGCCTTGGCTATGATTATGTAAGCAGGAGGCAGGGGAGAGGCAAGCAGCACCTCCATGGTGCCCATTTCCTTCTCTCTGACAATGGCTATCGAGCTCATCATGGCGCATATCAGCAGAAGCATCATGCCTATAACGCCAGGCACAAAGTTGAACTCGCTCTTCTGCTGAGGATTGTAGAGCATCTTCAGTTCGGGCACTATCTGGTATGTGGCGCGCCCAGCCGTAGCCTGTGCCAGTTCCCTTTGATATGCTGAAAGAATGTTCTGCGCATAGCCCACGCGCATGGAAGCCTGGTTAGGCTCTGTGCCGTCGGCAAGCAGCTGAACGGTAGCCTCACCTGTGTGAATCATGTTGTCGGCAAAGTTCTCGCTGAACACGATTACCATGTTTATCTTTCCTTCCATGAACACGTCGTTTATCTGCTTCGGGTCAGTCAGCTCTTCGGCTATCGTGAAATATCTGTTTGCCTGGAACATGTCGCGGATATGGCGTGTAGCCACGTCTTTTGAAGGGTCGAATATAGCCACCTGCGTGTCTTTCACCTTAGTGGTTATGGCGAAGCCGAACAGAATTACCATAATGACAGGCATTACAAGCAGAATGAGCATTGTGCGTCTGTCGCGGAATATATGGTAAAACTCTTTTCTTACGAATGATAGAAACTGTTTCATTGTTGCTCCTTTCTTAATTGTCTCCTCGCTTGGCAGTTCGTGCCAGCTGCAGGAAAACGTCATACATACTGTTTACTCCGAATGTCTTCTTCAAGCCCGCAGGCGAATCGAGAGCGTCGATGTTGCCGTCTACCATGATTGACACCCGGTCGCAATATTCGGCTTCATCCATGTAATGGGTAGTGACGAACACCGTTATGCCACGGTCGGCAGCCTTGTAGATAAGCTCCCAGAACTGTCTGCGTGTAACGGGGTCAACACCTCCCGTAGGCTCGTCGAGAAAGACAATCTTCGGTTCGTGGAATATAGACAGCGAGAATGCCAGCTTCTGCTTCCAGCCTAACGGCAGCGATTTCACCAACGTGTTGCGTTCTTCCTGAAAGCCCAGCTCTTCAAGAAGCAGGTCTGTCTTCTCTCTTATCATGCTCTTCGACATGCCGTAGATGCCCCCGAAGAGTTTCAGATTCTCCCAAACCTTAAGGTCGTCGTATAGAGAAAACTTCTGGCTCATGTAGCCTATGTTGCGCTTCACGTCTTCTGCCTGCTTGTCAATGTCGTAGCCTGCCACTATGCCTCTGCCCTCGGAAGGGTGGCTAAGCCCGCAAAGCATTCTCATGGCTGTGGTCTTGCCTGCACCGTTAGCACCGAGGAAACCGAATATCTCGCCTTCCTTCACTTGGAAAGATATGTGGTTTACTGCTGTGAATGTGCCGAATATCTTTGTCAGATTTTCGGCTTCTATTACATTATTGTCTTTCATCGTTCTTATTGGTTAATGACATGAAACAGTCTTCTATAGAAGCGTTGATTTTACCTATGCTTATTCCACTATGCCCCATGCCTTCAAGATAGCTGAAAAGCTCGCTTTCGCTTGTCTTGTCGTCTACGGTAACGTGGTAAGTCTCACCGAAAGAGAATGCGCTGATAACATGCCCGTTGCTTCTGAGGTCGTCAAGCAGCTTGTGCATGTGGTCGCTTTTCACAGCCCATATCGTGTCTTTATACCCGGAGATGATGTTCTGAGGCGTGTCTACCTGCATGAACTCGCCGTCTTGTATCAGTGCTATTCTGTCGCAGAGTATGGCTTCATCCATGTAAGGCGTTGACACAAGGATGCTTATGCCATGCGTTTTCAGCTTCTTCAGCATCTCCCAGAATTCCTTTCTCGACACAGGGTCAACGCCTGTGGTAGGCTCGTCGAGGAACAGCACCTTCGGGGCATGTATCAGAGCGCAGCTTAGCGCCAGTTTCTGCTTCATTCCGCCAGATAGCTTGCCTGCCTTGCGTGTCTTGAAAGGCTCTATCTGCTGGTAAATGTCTTTAACCAAATGATAGTTCTCTTCAATGGTAGTGTTGAAGATAGTTGCAAAGAACGTGAGGTTTTCCTCAACAGACAAGTCTGGATAAAGAGAGAATCGCCCTGGCATATAGCCTATCTGCTTGCGTATAGCCTTGTAGTCTTTCACCACGTCAAGGCCGTTTACGGTAGCCGAACCGCTGTCGGCAAGCAGCAGTGTGGTAAGTATACGGAA
Organism: Prevotellaceae bacterium; assembly: GCA_030523165.1. Classification (GTDB taxonomy): domain Bacteria; phylum Bacteroidota; class Bacteroidia; order Bacteroidales; family Bacteroidaceae; genus Prevotella. The sequence continues at coordinate 8,470 of JAUNIZ010000083.1, read as the reverse complement.
CAGAGTGGTCTTTCCAGCCCCGTCGGGGCCTATTATGCCGTATATTTCACCTTCGTTTACATCGAAGTCAAGCCCGCGCAATGCCTGCACACTGCCATATTTCTTCTTTAGTTCGCGGACACTAACTATTGCCATAAGCTTTTAGAATTTTACGTCACCATACATTCCGTCTTTTATAAGACCGTCGTTCTTCACCGAAATCTTTACGGCATAGACAAGGTTGGCACGCTCGTCACGCGTCTGTATTGTCTTCGGAGTGAACTCTGCCTTGTCGGATATCCAAGTCACTGTGCCCTGATATTCCTTGCGGTCAGCTTCTCCCTGATCGGCATATACCCTTACTTTCTGCCCTATCTTCAGGCTTGTCAGTTGCGAAGCCGTTACGTAGGCTCTCAGTTTCATGTCTGTTATGTCGGCTATCTTGAACAGAGCCTTGCCAGGAGCGGCATATTCGCCTTTCTCTACATATTTGGTTAGTATAGTTCCGTTGATAGGACTCGTGATTACAGAGTTGTATATCTTGTCGTCAATCTGTGCAAGCTGCGCGTCGATACCTGTGCTTTGGTTCTGCAGACTGCTGTTTGTGCTGTTTATCTGTTCTGATGTAGCTGCAAGCTGCTTCTCCAGTACCTGTATCTGATAGTTGATGTCGTCGAGCTGTTTCTGCGTAGCAGCGTTTGCCTTCACAAGCTGTTCGTAGCGCTTGCGCTCACGTTTCTGAATGGCAATCTGCTCGTTTATCGAAGCTATCTGCTGGCTTGTGTTGAGCACTCTGCTATTTGTAGCCACACGGTTGGCTCTCAGCTGGTCTTTCTGATAGGCAAGCTGCAGCGTGTCGATATAGCCGAGAGGAACAAACTGACGCACAATCTGGCCGTCCTCGATGTTCAATGCCATTATCTCGCCGTTGGCTTTTGCCGAAACTATCACCTCGGTGGTCTCGAAGATTCCTGATGCATCGTAGTCACCGTCGTTGCTGTTGCATGCAGTCAATAGAGCTGCCATTGCAATTGAAATAATCTTATACGTTTTCATATCGAGTTTTGTTTTGATTGTATGTATTATTGATTCAGTGTGTTCTTCATGTCGTAGATGCTCTTCAGCATTTCTATTTCGTGGGTAGAGCCGCTGATCTGCGCATTGTTTTCCCTGTTTATTTCCTGCAGCAGATTGTTGATGTCAATGATGCCGTTGTCGAGTTTTGCCTCTGCTGCCTGACGGACAGATGTTCGCAGACTGATTATCTCGGCATCTTCCTTTATCATGCTCTTGTATTTCTCTACTGCCTCGGCTTCCTTGGTGTATTCCAGACGGTTGTTGAAGAGGAACGTTTCGCGTGCCGTCTCTGTCTGTTCTTTCGCCAAGTCGAGCTTTCGCCTCTCGTTCTTGTCGGTGTAGAAGCTTGAAATGTTCCAGCTTACGCGTATGCCGATTATTCCGTTAAGTGTCCAATCATGGTCAAACATGTCGTTGAACATGTCATAGCCAGGATAACCGTAGTAGCCTTGTGCGAAGATACTTATCTTCGGTAGCAGGCTTGCGTTGAGTAGCTCACGTTGTGCATCGGTTTTTGAGATGAGAGCAGAATAATACATGAGTTCTGGGCGATAGTTGTCTGTATCGGCAGGCATAGCCACCTTAGGCTTTGCCAGCGAAGAAACGCTCTGCATGTCTTTGCCTATGAATATAGCAAGCATCTGCTGATAGCTTCTTTTCATTGACGCCAGTTCGGTGTATTGCTGGCAAGCACCAAGATATTCTGCCTTCATCACGTCTACATCGGCTTTCATTGCTGTGCCGTTGTCAAGCATTGCTTCCAGCTTGCGGCAGTTGTCGCTGAGCAGAGTTTGCAGGTCTTTGTTCTGCTTTATTCTCTCGTCGATTAGAAGAATGCCGAAGAAAAGATTGTTCACGCGTTCTTTCAGCGCATACATGTCTATGTCTGTCTGTGCTGTCTGCACAGCTTCTTCTTTCTTTGCCACTTCCTTCTGTGCGGAAAGATTGCCTCCATCCCATATCAGCTGATTGATGTCAACGCCTATCTTGTATTGGTCTTTTTCAAGACCCTTTACGTTGTAGCCGTTGTTTTCAAGCATATCGCTCAACGCTGACGGCAGTGTAGCCACGTCTGACTGGTAAGAGGCTTGGCCGTTTACCGCTATTTGCGGAAGATAGCCCTTGTTGATGTTCTTGATAGTGTAAGACGTAGTGCTGCCTATAAGGTCATACTTCTTGAGCAGAGGATAGTTCTGCCTGGCTAGTTCGTGGCACTCTTCCACTGTAATCTGCGCCGTTGCCTGAAGCGGAATGATGGTTGCCGCTAAGAGGTGGCATGTAGTGATAATCTGTTTAATCATACTCTTTGTTTTTTATGTTATACTTATATTATTGTTTTCTGTTGCAAAGATAGGCTGATATTGAAGTTTTGACAATGTCAGTATATTTTGGGGATTGGTCAAATTCTACGATTTATGAATAAATAGCATATTTTCTTTTGTTTGAATTAGGCAATTTCTTATTTTTGCAAACAAAATAACAGAAACACAATGGATAATTTCAATATTACTAACATGGAGTCTGTGCTCAGCAGTTTTATTCCTGAGTATTCAGACAAGGCTGGTTTGTTTCTATGCATGAAAGGAAATGCAGAGATGCTTATCAACAATCAGCTGTATCATATCAGTCGTGGAACGATTTATATAATAAGCCCGCTGGTCACTATATATAAGGTGTCGGAAGACGAAGAGTTTGAAGGCATACACATTCTTGACGATATGGATGTGATATATACTGTAATTCACACTATCATTGACACTATATTGCATCTTAAGCTTCGCAATAACCCATGTCTTATGCTGAAGGAAGATGACATAAGCTTTATTGTTAGTCAGAAAAGAAGAATAGACGAGAAGATGAATGTAATGCAAAGCGGAATGACAGACGAGGCAAAAAGAATATATCGCCACATGATTCATCTGATTGAACAGGAAACAATGCTTGAGGTAATTACAATATATTTCCGAAACAGTATGGTAGAATCGGAACCGATAGACAAGAACGAGGCTATAATCTACAGCTTCATTTTCTCGCTTCACGCCAACTGCAAGACACAGCGAAGCGTTGCTTTCTATGCAAACGAGGCAAATCTTTCGCCAGGCTACTTCTCGACAATCGTAAGGCAACAGACGGGAAAGACACCTTCAGAATGGATTACTGCAATGACAATAGTCAATGCAAAGCTGCTGCTGGAGAAATCGAAAAAGACGATAAAGGAAATATCTTCTGAACTGAATTTCCCAGAACAATATACATTCGGCAAATATTTCAAGCAATATACAGGTCTTTCTCCGAAGGCTTACCGCCTGATGAAAAAGTCAGCAAAGGAAGGGTAAACGAGATGATAAGTTTCAATAGGTATCAGCAGAACATGGCTTTGATGATGGTAAAGCATAGTTTTCTGTGGTATAAAGCATAGTTTTCTGATAGCAAAACGTACCGCTTACGATGCATAGGCGGCACGTTTTAAAATAAGACAGATGCTGTCATTCCAACGTCAAGCAAGTGAATAGGTAATCACATCGTTTTCCTTAGACTGTACAATTCTTTTGTTCCTTATTAGCCAAATTATTCCCATGCACAACGCAGTGTTTTCCAATGCCGTCAGCTTTGCCAGCTCTTCAAAAATGACTTTATGACGAATCCTGATTACTTCATAAATCTTTTTGCTGTTGTTTATTATCTTCTTTGTATCCATAGCGATAAGATTTTAAAACCATATTATGTTATCAAGAATACACGACTTGCGCAATCAATGCTTTTGCCTGAATGCATTAAGTCTGCTTTTCTTTTTGCAAAGATACGATAAAGCAGACGATAATGAAATGTCTAAATAAGAGCAATATTGGTCAATCTGTAATGTGCTGATTTATTTAATGCTAACAAAGACTATTATTCCTTATATATCTTCTTTTTATGGCGTTTTCGGTTATTATTTGTGAAATTGGTTTTTGCTTGTTTTGCGATAGAAAACACAGTTGACAGCAACGATATATTGTGCTGGCAATATAAAGACAAACGGCACTTCAGTCATGCCGAAAGTGCCGTTTGGATTATTTGAATGATAGTAGTAGAAAACGTTTATCTTACGATAAATTTCTTGCCGTTCTTGATATATATTCCTGGTTTAGTAGGATTCTGCACGCGAACACCTTCTATAGTGTAGATATTGTCGTCTTGCGCACTCTTTACAGCGTTGTTTGTAGCATTTGATATGCTTGTAGGAATATCTTCTTTGTCATAAGTAATGACAGGGCATACAGCCATTGAAACTGGGTCGTCAACATTCTCAAACCACTGCGATGTGCCTAATGGATTGCCATAGCTGTCTTGGTCTTCAACGAGTTGCCATGTGGTAGTTTTCTGACCTACGTCACGACGAACGCAAGCTATAGCCAAGTCATCTGAAGCGTAAGTTTCCTCGTCTGTATTGTTTGGCATGCCTTCAATGACCACGAAGAATTCATCATTAACCTGTGCTGTAGTGTTGAGTTTCACGCTTGTTGCAAGGAATGTATCGTCTGAATATGCTATATCGCCAGCCTTGAAACTGCCTGAAGCAAGAACTTCTCCAGGAGCGCCAGTCGTAGCGTCTGCGTTTCTGATTGACACCGTGATTGTTGCGTCAGGCGTTACTGTAGTGTTGGAAATGAAATAGATGTTCACGCTGTCTATTTCAGCAGTTGCAAGAGGCTTCTTGAATTTCTCTGCAAATGCAGTTATTCCGAGCCAGTTGGTACCTGCATAGTTACCATACCAGCCGAGAGCAACCTTCTCAAGATTTTCGCTTTCGCCTATTTCAAGGTTCCATATATATTGTGCGCCACCAGCCTGGACTGCGTAAAGCATAGCGTCGCTGTCTGTTCCAGCTTCGTTTGTGGCTTCAAGAGACAGGCTGTAAATGCCCTTCTCCTTGTATGTGACAGTTGGATTCTGCTCTGTCGTTGTCTCTGGGTCAACGCCTTTGAATGTCCAAAGCCATGATGTAGGGTTGCCTGTAGATAGGTCGCGGAACTGCACAGGCACGTTTGTAGGAATGAACACTGCAGCGAAAGGCGACAGATAGCCTTCTTCCGGCATTCCAATCAATGCGTTAGGTTGCTGCTGTTTTACCTCTACATAGCCTTCGCGTGTGGCAGACGTTGTTGATGTGCCGTCGCTTACGGTGAGTTTCACATTGTATGTTCCAGCCTTGTCATATCTTACAGTTGGATTCTGCTCTGTTGAAGTAGACGGAGTGCCACCTTCAAACTCCCAGTTCCATGACGTTACGTTGCCAGTGGAGTTGTCTATGAACTGCACAGACTCGCCTTCGAACAGCTCAATCTTTGAGTCAGCTGCATCAGAAAGCTCTACTACCTTGAAACCGTCAATCAGCTGGTCTGTGCCACCATTGCCCTGATAGCGGAAAGAGAAGGTTACAGTTTTGCCTTCTATTCTGTCGAGGTCGAAACTGAACTTTGTCCACTTCGTTTCGTCATAGCCTACAGTGTTTGCCCAACGGAACTGGTTAAGGAACTGAACGGTATCGCCTGTAGCAACGTCGGTTGCATAAAATGTCCAGCTTGCTTCATAGAGCCATACAGGGCTAAAATAGTTGTAGAACTCTACGGTGCTGTTGTTACGGATAGTGATTTCAGGCGAAGTAATCGTCTCGTCAAGGTCTTGGCCGTAAGCATAATCAATGGCAAGCGAGTTTTCGCTTGCAGGATCTATCGACTTAAACGAAATGCCACCGCTAAGCCCCTCAGAAATATACCATGTGTAGTAATAGTTAGACGACTGCAATGACCAGGTAGAAAAGCTGTCGGTAGTGTCAAAACCTTGCTCATAATAGGGAACAGATGATTTTTCCGACAAGAAGGAAGCATTAAGGTCTTCTGCCGAAACATTAAGAGCCAATACGCTCAACATTAAAAGTAAAAAATGTCTCATGATAGTGTGTATTAATTAAAACTGGCTGCAAATGTATAAAATATATTTCTTTATCCAAAGAATTATATAAATAATCTGTTAAAAACTGATTGTTTATACTGTTGTTTAGGCGATTATAGGTGTGTGCTGCGCATATTTTGTCATAAGTAACGACAATCAATGCCAGCATCTTTGTTTTGGCGTTTGCGCTAAAAATTGTGTCTTATCGCTTTTCTTTTGTGTTTCTTGGGTGATGGTTAAGTATCTGTTCACGAAGAGAATGTGTGTCGATATGAGTGTATATTTCTGTTGTTCCGATGCTTTCATGCCCAAGCATTGTCTGTATGGCACGAAGGTCAGCGCCACCTTCAAGTAAGGCAGTAGCAAAGCTATGGCGCAGCGTGTGTGGGCTAATGGTCTTGTTTATGCCTGCTTCCTCGCCAAGTCGCTTTATCATGATGAGAATCATTGTGCGTGTAAGGTGCGCTCCACGGCGGTTAAGAAACACATAATCTTCCTCGCCAGGCTTGATATTCATCAGATTGCGGTCGATAAACCATAGCTTCAGTTGCTTGATTGCGCTTTGCGATATCGGAATAAAGCGTTCCTTGCGCCCCTTTCCGCTAACGCGTATGAATTGTTCTTCAAGGTAAAGGTTTGAGATAGTGAGTGTTATGAGCTCGCTTACTCGCAAGCCACAGCTGAAAAGCACCTCTATAATGGCTTTGTTTCGTTGCCCTTCCCATTTGCTTAAATCTATCGCCTGCTCTAGTCTGTCAACTTCTTCTGTAGTCAAAACCTCAGGAAGATGGTCGCCTAACTGTGGCGATTCAAGGAGTTCAGAAGGGTCGTCTTTGATGAAACCTTCTACTTGGAGGAACTTTAAGAATGACCTTACCCCGCTTAATATTCTGCATTGTGAGCGTGGACCGATGCCAATGTCATGGAGAGAAGCGGCAAATGTCTGCAGATTCTCTAGCGTAACATCTTGTGGATTGATGTTTTCTGCCTCCAGAAAAGACATTAGCTTTTCGATATCACGCACGTAAGCGTCAACTGTATTTGACGTAAAGTTGCGACTAAGCTTCATGTAGCGTTGGTAAAGTCGCATTATGTCGGATGTTTTCTTGCTCTCTTTTTCCATTTTTATTTTGTATTTCGCTCAACTTGCATTAACTTTAGATAAGTTAAGCTGCGTCTCGGAAATAAAAATAAAAGTTCGTTTCGCTCCCTTTTATTTTGTATTTCGCTCAACTTGCATTAACTTTGCAAAGATAATAAAAATATCTGATTATGAAAATACTAATAATCAATGGACCTAACTTAAATCTTTTAGGTGTCAGGGAACCTGGTATATATGGCAAGAGTTCTTTTGAAACGTATTTGCCGGAACTGCAGAAACGTTTTCCAGACATAGAATTGGAATACTATCAAAGCAATATCGAAGGAGAACTGATAAACAAGATGCAGGAAGTGGGATTTACCTACGACGGTATTGTTCTCAATGCAGGGGCTTACACTCACACAAGCGTTGCCTTGCAGGATTGTATTCGTTCTTTAAAGAGCCCAGTCATTGAAGTTCACATATCAAATGTGCATAAGCGCGAGGAATTTCGCCATAAATCTATGATTTCATGCGCTTGTCTGGGGGTGATATGTGGCTTTGGGCTTGATTCATATCGCCTTGCCATAGAAGCGATTAAGGCAATTGAGAAGGCTTGATGTGGCTTTCCGGTAAGAATAACGTTAATTATTGATAGTCAAAAGCAACTCATGTCTCCCGATTTAGATCAATATATACTTGACCACATTGACCCTGAAGGCGAATATCTCTATCGTTTGTGGCGTGCTACAAACGTTCATCTGCTGCGTGGGCGCATGGCAAGCGGTCATTTGCAGGGCAGATTGCTGAAGATGCTCGTAAGAATGGTGCGACCAAAGAATATTCTTGAGGTAGGCACATTCAGCGGTTATAGCGCGATATGCATGGCAGAAGGGCTTGAAGAAGGGGGAATGGTGTACACTTACGAGATTAATGACGAGCAGGAAGACTTTACACGGCCGTGGATAGAAGGCTCTGCCGTTGCCGATAAGATTCGCTTTATTATAGGTGACGCTAACGTTGAGGCTCCGAAACTGGGAATAACGTTTGACCTCGCGTTTATCGACGGTGACAAGCGAACTTATTATGACACCTACGAAATGGCGCTTTCCGTTCTCCGATCTGGTGGCTTTATTCTTGCCGACAATACTCTCTGGGATGGGCATGTGCTTGAAACTCCACGCTCAAGCGATAGACAGACGGCTGGAATAGAAAACTTCAACGATTTTGTAGCGCATGATGAGCGTGTTGAAAAAGTTATTCTTCCGCTTCGTGACGGTCTTACTCTTATAAGGAAGAAATAAAATCGGCAATGCGAAAGAATCATATCTGCGTATAAATAAAAGTAGAATCAGCTTATAAAAAAGATATATTCTGTTGATAGAAAAGATATATTCT
>JAUNIZ010000329.1 GCA_030523165.1 Prevotellaceae bacterium | reverse complement strand
TGAACCAACTGAACCACTTTTCAAAAAAAAACATCATAACAAAGAAAAGTATCATTGCATGGACTGCAACAAGCACATCAATATTTTCATATTGACAATATATACAATCATCAACTATAGCATCATCAAAAACAAAGCATAGCTTTCCATTGACGAAAAATATATTTTCCGCGCGCGAAAGCATAGGTTTTCAATTATGAGTATGTATAGGCTACAAGGTAAATGTCCCAAACTACACGAAGACTTATCTTGATGCTATCATCTTTGCGTTAAACATTCTTTAAGATGTTTACCCAAGACGAGTCGAATTCTATCGTTTTCAGTATGTCTTCCTTGGTAAGCAAAGGAGGCTGCTTGACGGTGAACTTAATTGCATCCTCTGGTACTCTGGTATGGATGGTAAACTGTGAGCCGTGAGGCTGCCATGTAAAGCATGTCTCGCCTGAATTTACATCTTTACCGATAAGATTTCCATTAGTGTTTACCTCCCATTCGTAGTCGCTTGTACGAAATCGGTGATTTTCCTCTTCAAACAAACAATAGTTCAACATGTCATTTGAGCGGATAAGCACTGTTGTGCGCACTGGATTATAGTTATCCTGCGCTATATTGATGCGTTCGTTCCATATTCCTAGCACCGCACGCCCAGTCTTTTGGATATCAGCATGAGGGTCACTGATACCGTATGAATAATCAGGTGAGCAACGACCGCTTATAAGCCTTACATTATGTGCCTCAAACGGTCGCTGGTTTTTCACTGTTTTCATCGACCATGCCATTTTGTCGAATACGACATCAGCAATGCCTACTGGAGAGTCAAGATGCTTTCCTCCTATTGCGTCTGCGAAAGCGTCGCCCCAGTCAGAGCCTGTTATATCTTTGCGTCCAATATACAAAAGATATACGAGATAACCGCCTATACGCATTACAATGTCGTCAGGCATTTCGTTTATCGGGTAAATCTCGTTGGTAACAAGTTTTTTACTGTCTCTGAGTCTCGGATGTTTCATTGTCTTTCATTGTATGGTTCTCAACAAATTGTCTATTTTCTTGGCTATCTCCCTTATCATGGGCACAGCCACGCTGTTGCCTGTCTGCCTCCTTATTTCCCCATGTGGAACAGCAATCTTGTATTCGTCGGGAAAGCCCTGAAAGCGGAGCAGTTCACGGGAAGACGGGCGTCGGCGACCATTTATAAGCAGATAGTTGTACGATGCCCCTGTGCGTAGGGCGCAGGCATAATCGAGAACGGAAATATTGCCTGACTTGTTCTCATGCCACACTGACGGGTAGAAGATTTCTTTCCCCTCCGTCTTCTGTTGCCTTTTTCTATATATCATGTCTGAGGCGAAAAGCGACGGGTCAACGTCTTCGTCAGATTCTAAAATGTCGCTGAGACTATATGCCTTGGGCTTGAAGCTGAAGTCGAACGACTCACACCTTTGCCTGTTCCGGAACCCCACAATTATTACCCTTTCACGCTTCTGAGGCAAACCGAAATCAAGGGCATTCAGCACTTTCCATTTCACGTGATAGCCCAGCTCGTCAAGTATGCGGAGAATAGTGGCGAACGTCTTCCCGTGGTCGTGTGTGGTAAGCTGCTTGACATTCTCGAGCAAGATTGCCTCTGGGGTATGTCGCTTGAGGATTGTGGCAACCTCAAAGAACATTGTGCCGCGAGTGTCGTCGAAACCTTTCATCTTGCCCATTATGGAGAATGCCTGACAGGGGAAACCAGCAAGCAGCAGGTCAAAATGCTCAGGTATATGCTGTTTCGTTGACTCTAGTGTGATGTCGCCAAATGGCATCTCCCCAAAGTTAGCAAGATATGTTTTCTGCGCATACTTATCCCACTCTGACGAAAACACGCATCTGTAACCCATTTCACTGAAAGGCAGGCGTATCCCCCCGATGCCAGCAAAAAGGTCGATGAATGTATATCTCGACAAACTGGGATTGGGAAATGGAACTCTCTTTTCAAGCCCAAACAAGTCGGCCTGACGATATGAACGTGTATGCAATATGTTTCCGTTTACTGTCATAAAGTAAATTATCAGATGCAAAAATAACTCTTTTTTTTAATTCTG
>JAUNIZ010000082.1 GCA_030523165.1 Prevotellaceae bacterium | reverse complement strand
GGTTCTCTTTCTGTTAATGCCTCTAAAAACATATAAAAATTTTTCAGATATTTTATTATAACATTATCATGATGGTAAAATATACGATTCTACATCAACGGAGAGAAAAGGCGTATCAGTGACTCCCATAAACGTTGGGTAAACGATAGACGTCGGCTTTTTATGTAATTCTCGAAGCTTATGCAGTTTTCTGTATCTTTCATGAAAATATCCTTGATACGTAAAGCCATATCTTTGTCATAGATAAAGGCATTGCCTTCAAAATTGTTGTCGAAACTTCTGAAGTCAATATTTGCAGAGCCGCATGTAGACAAACTGTCGTCGCTGACCAATAGCTTTGAATGATTGAACCCAGCATTATAGAGATATACCTTAACGCCAGCATCTACTCCTTCCCTGACGTATGAACGGCTAGCCCATTCAACCAGTTTCGCGTCAGAATGCAAAGGTATCATCAGTCTGATGTCAACACCTGCGAGAGCAGCGGTTCGCATTGCGAACATCACTGGCTCTGTAGGCAGGAAGTAAGGCGTTTCCATGTAGACGTAACGTCTTGCTTCAAGCAATATGCGGACATATCCTTGCATTATTTCCGGCCAAGGACTGATAGGGCTGCTTGTGACAATCTGCATAAGACAGTTGTTGTTTATGCCGTTATCCTGCACCGGATAATAGCAACGGTTGCTGATAAGCGTGCGGTCAACGAAGTACCAGTCTACAAGGAATGCGCGCTGGATGCCATAAACCGCACCTCCACGTATTCTAAGATGTGTGTCTCGCCATGCTCCGTTACTGTTTCCCTTAATATATCTAAGTGCTACATTCATGCCGCCGATATATCCAACCTTGCCGTCAATAACACATAGCTTGCGGTGATTACGGTAATTGACCTTGCTAGTGAAAGCCGGGAATTTTACAGGCATGAACGAATGTACGTCAATACCTACGTTACGCATACGTTCAAAGAATGAAGAAGGAACTTTCCAACAGCCTACATCATCGTAGATGAAGCGTATTTCAACACCTTCTTTGGCTTTATCTATCAAGGCATCGGTGATTAGTCGGCCTAAAGGGTCATCGGATATTATGTATGTTTCAAAGTGTATGTGATGTTTTGCCGTTCCTATGTCTTTTAGAATAGAACTGAAGAAATCATATCCGTTTGTGAATATGTCTGTCTCATTGTTTTTGAAAGGAAAAGCCCAGTTCTGGCTATTGAAAAGCTTTATCAGCATTTCATGCTCTTTGGGCATTACGAGATTCTGTTGTTCGGCGTATTCAAACATAGAACGCTTTGTAAGCTGGTCCATGCTTTGCTGACTGATATGTTTTTCCTTTCTTGTGTTTTGCCCAAAGAAGAAATAAAAGACGATACCGACAATAGGCAAGAATATCAACACCAGCATCCATGCCATTGTCTTAGCCGGTTGCCGGTTGTCCATCAATACGGTTACAAGTGTGGCAAGTACCGTAAGGATGTACAGAATGAGTATTAGCCAATCAATATAAATCATCTGTTATTTCTTTCTTCTAAAGATTTGGCAAGGATGATATTCAATAGAGGAATGGCAATATTGTTGTTTCCTTATATTATTATATCGTTGCCGAGTTCTTTGGCTATAGAATTTCTGATTGCTTGCATGTCTTTATATTCATTCATCAGTTTCATAACCTTCTCACTGTCATTGATTGATAGAGATATCTCACGCTGCAAGTCTTTAAGATGCTGTTCTACGTAATCCATACGGAAATCGAGAATCAGATGTATGACCTTGTTCCTTAATGTATCTTCGTCGTTCTTTACCTGTAGACTTTTGCTTAACTGGAAATGGTCAATAATCATCTCTGTTGAAATACGGCTTATCTCTATGTCAGGATGGTGGGTAAAGTAGCTTTCAGAATTGAAGTTCTCATCGTTGTTATGCTCAACCGCCTCTTGCAGCATTCTGTTGAATATCTCATTGTGGAAGGTCAGGCCGTCTGTACCTAAGTCATAGCTTATGTATTGAGACACGCTGAGGTCTATTTTCTCACCGTCTTCAGTTTCTATATCTTTATATAGCGTCTCATGTCCGTGGCGAACAACCATCTGAATAAGCATGTATTCAACCTTTGAAGCCTGCTGCATAGGTGTTGCAGGCGTTATCGGCTCTATCTGTTGAGGCTGTCTTGCTTCCTCTCTCTTCTGCTCTTTTTGCTGCTCTTCTATGTCGCCACGTATGAACTTGTTCATTGTATTGATTAGAGTAGCTTCGTTTATGCCCAGTTTATTAGAACATTCGCTTGTATAAGTGGCTCTGATAATCTGGTCTTTTACCATAGAAACACTTCTAATGATGCTGCTTATTGCCTCGGAACGCTTAATCGGGTCTGTAACACCTTTAAGCAAAAGGTTTGTCTTGAACTCTATGAAGTCAGTCTGGTGTGCCTCTATATAGTCTTGGAAATCCTTTGCCGTATGCTTACGTGCGAAACTGTCAGGGTCATCTCCGTCAGGCAATAGAAGAACCTTTACGTTCATTCCTTCCGAAAGCAGCATGTCGATACCTCTAATTGACGCATGTATGCCTGCAGAATCTCCGTCATAGAGAACGGTAATGTTGCTTGTAAATCTGTGAATCAGACGTATTTGCCCTGTTGTAAGTGATGTTCCTGAAGACGCAACAACATTCTCAATGCCGCTTTGATGCATAGCAGTAACATCGATATACCCCTCTACCAGATAGCAACGGTCCTTTTTCGCAATAGCCTGCTTTGCAAGATATATGCCGTAAAGCTCGTTACTCTTGTGGTATATCAGTGATTCAGGTGAGTTAACATACTTAGCCAGTTTCTTGTTGTTGGTCAAAATACGCCCGCCAAAGGCTACAACACGCCCTGTAACGGTATGCACAGGGAAGATTACACGCCCGAAATAACGGTCTTGAATCTCTCCGTCTTCCTTTTTGTAGCATAGGCCTGTGTCTATCAGAAACTGCTCCTTGAAGCCTTCTTCCATAGCTGCCTTTGCCAATGCGTTGCGTTCAGACATGGCATATCCTAACTGAAACTTGCTGATAGTGTCATCTCTGAAACCTCGTGAACGGAAATATTGCATGCCGATAGCCTGTCCTTCATTGCTGTTTAAAAGGTTGTTCTGGAAATATTTTAGCGCCCAGTTGTTCAGAATGAACAGACTTTCGCGTTCGCTTTCTTCACGTTTCTCGTCGTCAGACAATTCACGCTCATGGATTTCTATATTGTATTTGTGTGCAAGCCAGCGTAACGCTTCGGGATAGGTCATCTGTTCGTGCTCCATAATGAAACCGACAGAATTGCCGCCCTTTCCGCAAGAGAAGCAATGGCAATAGCCTTTAGCCGGTGATACTACAAACGACGGAGTCTTCTCGTTATGAAAAGGGCACAATCCTTTGTAGTTTACGCCAGCCTTGCGTAACGATACAAATTCAGATACAACGTCAACAATGTTGGCTGCATCCATTATCTTGTCTATCGTGGCTTTGTCTATCATTCGGTTATACGCCTTTTCTTTCTTGGCACTTTAAGTAAATATTAAATTGAACGCGAAACTTATTGGTAATCTAACGTTTACCAGTCGTCGTCTTCATTGCCTACTAATCCATTCTTGACACATTCTTCTATTTTGTCGATTATTACGTTAGAGTAGGCATGGGTCATTATAAGTGCTTTGCTTGAAGTTCTCTTGTGCGAATCTTTAGCAACGAAAGGGAAACACTTGTCAAAAGTCCACTTTTCGTCAGAGCGTATAGGCTTGTCGTCGCTGAATATACCTATCCAACCTCCTCCTACCATGCAAGTGACATCGTAATAAGGCACTGTATATGTTACTCTTATTTTCTCGTCTTTTATGTCGCATTTTATAATAGGCTTGATACTTACATAGTAAGAATTGGAGCCTCCTGCATGTTCGGCTATATTAGACATATATCCTTGCGCTATTATTGTACCTAGTTCTTTGTCATTCAAGGTTATAGCTGAATTTGCATCGTTGAATGTAGCGGTGAACCAATAATTCAAGAGTACATACAGCTGATTCTTTGTCTTGCCTGGAGTTTCTATAATCTGTGTATATGTCAGCGCATTATTCTTGTCTAATGAAAGTTGGCTTGCGAGATTTGTCGCTGCATCAATCCATTTGTCTCCATATCTTTGTTTTGCGTATTTCTCTAATTCCTCTACACGCAATAGTTGTGCGTTAGCAATAGTAAATGCTGTAAGAAACAAAACGATTGTGATAAATAACTTTTTCATGTCTAAATACTGTCTATATTATAATTGTATTATGAATAGTAGAGATTATTCGTTTATTTCTATATCTCCGTTGTGTTACATACATGATAGACCTCTGTTTTCCAAAGATCAGTCAGGCGATGCAAAAATAATAAAAAATATGGGTAGTAAAGATGGATAATGGAAAATTTATTCTATAAAAGACATTTTCCTTGTCTTGAGAAAGAAAAAAGACTGCAAGATTTTGCTTCTTCAACATTTCGGACTAATATGTGTATCTATTGCGTGTTTCATGTGTAATTGTTCTTAAAGCATGCTTTTTCTTATGACAAACATATCTTTTTTAATGAAGAAAAGATAGTTTTGTGGAAAGAAAATAGTAGCTTTGCACAGAAATATAAAATGCCAATAAATGAAAATGAGAAACTTTTTTACATCATTATGCCTATGTGCCTTGTTCGCAATTATGTATTCGTGTGGAACTTCAGATAAGGCCAGCTCATCGGTTGACGCTCTTCAGGGAGAATGGAATATAATAGTTGTAAATGGACAAAGCATAGGCAGCGGAGATTCTGAAAAGGAAGTGTTCATAGGATTCGATGTCAAGGAAAAACGAATGTACGGGTGTGCCGGGTGCAATAACATGTTCGGAAGCCTTGACGCAGATGCAGGCAACGGCTCTATTTCGTTCGGTAATGTAGGCAGTACAAGAATGATGTGTGCTGACATGAAGACAGAAGACATGCTTTTGCAGGCAATTAACGGTGTCGCACGATATGAAATCGATGGAAATACGTTGATGCTGAAGTCTGCTGACGGCAAGGAAATACTGAAGGCGAACAGAAAGAAATAATGCAAAGTCATGTCTATAAGACAAGGCTTTACAGGCATTTAATGCATTTAAGTATCATTACTTAACTCTTTTTTGTTGCTTTTTCTTTGTCTAACCAAAGAAAAAGTGTATTTTTGCAATCATGAATTTCACAAATTAAATTTAATATATGAATTTGAAAATCATCGTACTTGCAAAGCAAGTACCCGACACACGTAATGTGGGTAAAGACGCGATGACTGCCGAAGGCACCGTTAACCGTGCTGCATTACCCGCAATCTTCAATCCAGAAGACTTGAACGCCCTTGAACAGGCGCTACGCTTGAAAGAACAGAATCCTGGTTCTACAGTTGGAATCTTGACTATGGGACCTCCTCGTGCAGCTGAAATCATCCGTCAAGGACTATATCGTGGTGCCGACACAGGATGGCTTCTTACTGACCGTCTATTTGCTGGCGCTGATACGCTTGCCACTTCTTATGCTCTTGCTACTGCTATCCAGAAGATCGGCGGTGCAGATGTTGTCATAGGCGGAAGACAGGCTATCGATGGCGATACCGCACAGGTTGGCCCGCAGGTAGCTCAGAAACTGGGACTCTCTCAGGTAACTTACGCAGAGGAAATCCTTAAATGCGAGGATAACAAGCTTACTATTCGCCGTCATATCGACGGAGGTGTTGAAACGGTTGAGGCTCCTATGCCTATCGTTATTACCGTGAACGGAAGCGCAGCACCTTGCCGTCCGTGCAATGCAAAGCTTGTTATGAAATATAAGCGTGCAAATGTTCCATTGGAGCGCACCGCAGACATGCCTTATGCTAACCTATATGACGAACGTCCATATCTTACGCTTAACCAGTGGTCTGTTGCCGATGTTGACGGCGACCCACAGCAGTGTGGACTTGCCGGATCTCCTACTAAGGTGAAGGCAGTAAAGAACATTGTATTCCAAGCAAAGGAAAGCAAGACTCTCACTGGCAGCGATGCTGATGTTGAAAGCCTGATAAAAGAGCTTATCGACGAAAAGATTATTGGATAATTCTTTAATCAAGGAGTTGGTTGAAATTATTCTAAATACTGATGTTTACATCATGTAGCGTGCGGAATGCAAGTTTCAATACATTATAAAGAGAACAAGTTATTGGGGGATATCCCTATGCAAGACATGCTGAATGTTGTCAATGACATGCGCAATGCATATGACGCTCTATATAATATAATGTAACTCCTTCTTAAATTAACTAAGAAAAAAGATATGAACAACGTTTTTGTATATTGTGAGATTGAAGGCACTACCGTTGCCGAAGTATCTCAGGAATTGCTTACAAAAGGCAGAAAGCTTGCCAGTCAGCTAGGCGTGGAACTACATGCTGTAGTGGCTGGAACAGGCATTAAAGATAAAGTAGAGAGCCAGATATTGCCTTACGGCGTTGACAAACTGTTTGTTTTCGATGCTGAAGGTCTGTTCCCATACACATCTGCACCACATACATCTATTTTGGTAAACCTCTTCAAGGAGGAAAAACCACAGATTTGTCTTATGGGTGCTACAGTTATCGGACGCGATTTAGGTCCACGTGTGTCATCTTCGCTTACAAGCGGATTGACCGCAGACTGTACCCAACTTGAGATTGGCGATTATGACGACAAGAAAGCAGGCAAGCATTATGAGAACCTGCTGTATCAGATTCGCCCAGCTTTCGGTGGCAACATCGTGGCTACTATTGTAAATCCTGACCATCGTCCACAGATGGCAACTGTGCGTAGCGGCGTTATGCAGAAGGCTCTTTATGACGGAACAGCAAAGAACGAGGTCGTTTATCTGGATGCAGCAAAGTACACCGATGCAGCAGACTATATCGTAAAAGTTCTTGACCGCCACGTAGAGGCAGCCAAGCATAACCTAAAAGGCGCTCCTATTGTAGTGGCTGGTGGTTATGGTGTAGGTAGCAAGGAAGGTTTCGACATGCTTTTCCAGCTTGCAAAGGAACTTCATGGTGAAGTTGGAGCAAGCCGTGCTGCAGTTGATGCCGGATTTGTAGACCACGACC
Source organism: Prevotellaceae bacterium (assembly GCA_030523165.1). GTDB lineage: Bacteria > Bacteroidota > Bacteroidia > Bacteroidales > Bacteroidaceae > Prevotella. The sequence continues at coordinate 6,318 of JAUNIZ010000082.1, read as the reverse complement.
GTCAGATTGGTCAGACTGGCGTTACGGTGCATCCTAAGGTATATATTGCCTGCGGTATATCCGGACAGATACAGCATATTGCCGGAATGCAGGATTCAGGCATTATAATATCAATAAACAGCGATCCTGATGCTCCAATAAACCAGATTGCTGACTACGTGATAAACGGAACAGTGGAAGAGGTCGTTCCAAAGTTAATTAAGTATTACAAAGCAAATAACAAATAAGCCATGGCAAACTATTATATAGATAATCCTGAGTTTGAGTTTCATCTTAGCCATCCTTTAATGAAAAGGGTTGTTGAGCTGAAAGAACGCAATTTTGCTGATAAGGATAATTATGCTGATGCGCCGGTAGATTACGAAGACGCTATAGAGAATTACAAGAAAGTACTGGAGATAACAGGCGATATTGCAGCCAATGTTCTTGAGCCTAACAGTGAGGAAGTAGACCTTGAAGGTCCACATCTTGTTGATGGAAGAATGCATTATGCCGCAAAGACATACGAGAACCTTGACGCTACACGCAAGGCTGGCTTGTGGGGTATTTCCATGCCGCGTCGTTACGGTGGTTTGAATATGCCTATCACTCCTTACTCTATGGCATCGGAGATTGTGGCATGTGCTGATGCTGGTTTCCAGAACATCTGGTCTTTGCAGGATTGTATAGAGACTCTCTATGAGTTCGGCAGTGAAGAGCAGCGACAGAAATATATTCCACGTGTTTGCGCTGGCGAGACTATGAGTATGGACCTTACAGAGCCTGACGCAGGTTCTGACCTCCAGCGCGTAATGCTTAAGGCTACTTATAGCGAGAAAGACGGATGCTGGCTGTTGAATGGCGTAAAGCGTTTCATTACAAACGGTGATTCTGACATTCACCTTGTATTGGCACGTTCTGAGGCAGGCACACATGACGGTCGTGGACTCTCTATGTTCATCTATGACAAGAACCAGGGCGGCGTTACTGTTCGCCATATAGAACATAAACTCGGTATACACGGTTCTCCAACCTGTGAGCTTGTGTATAAGAACGCTAAGGCAGAACTTTGCGGAAGCACACGTCTTGGACTTATCAAGTATGTAATGGCTCTCATGAACGGTGCACGTCTGGGTATCGCAGCGCAGTCTGTAGGTGTAAGCCAGGCTGCTTATAACGAGGCTCTTTCTTATGCAAAAGACCGCAAGCAGTTTGACAAGGCTATTATTAACTTCCCTGCTGTTTATGACATGCTTTCACGCATGAAAGCAAAGCTTGACGCAGGAAGAAGCATTCTTTATCAGACGGCACGCTATGTAGATATTTACAAGGCTCTTGACGATATCGCTAGCGAGCGCAAACTGACACCTGAAGAGAAGCAGGAACAGAAGAAATATTCTCGTCTTGCCGATGCTTTCACTCCGCTTGCAAAGGGTATGAACTCAGAGTATGCTAACCAGAACGCATACGATGCAATACAGATTCACGGAGGTTCAGGTTTTATAATGGAATACAAGAGCCAGCGCCTGTATCGTGACGCACGTATCTTCTCTATTTATGAAGGAACAACACAGCTTCAGGTAGTTGCCGCAATCCGTTACATCACTAACGGCACATACCTTAATATAATTAAGGAAATGCTTGGCAATGAGGTAGCAGAAGAACTTAAGCCACTGCAGGTTCGCGTAAGCAAGATGACGGAACTTTATGAGCAGGCTGTAAACTATGTGAAGGAAGCAGAGAATCAGGAAGTTCAGGATTTCCTCGCACGTCGCCTTTATGACATGACTGCTGACATTGTTATGTCTGTTCTTATTCTTGATGACGCTACACGTGCTCCTGAACTGTTTACAAAGAGCGCAAACGTTTATATACGTCATGCGGAAGAAGAAGTTATCGGCCATTCTGTTTATGTAAAGAACTTCATAGCAGAAGACTTGGTGAACTTCCGTGCAACTGCAGAATAACAGACACAATACGTTTCATACTTATTATATTTTACGAATGGCATGTATGTTTCCGCATACATGCCATTGTTTTTGTCGCTTACTTTGAATGAATACTTTATATATTGTTTAGGGACCTTATTTCAGCATTATCATTCTGCGCAGAATAAGGTTCTTGTATTGGTGTTTAAGGTCATCGGGCAGAAAAGAGCTGTCTATCAGTTCAAACCATTTAGGCAATGCCTTGCTGAATCTTTTTGCCATGTTGTCTATAACTTTCTCTTCTATTCCTGATGCTGTAATTGACTTTATGAAGTCCGATTTCCTTATTTTCCGTTTCTTTCCGTTCAGCGTCAGTGCAAGCTCTTCTGTATCTTCAGGCATAACAAGAGTTGTAGACAGCATGTCGTAAGCAGGTGTAAGGGTATAGCCGCCGTTCATTATGTTATACAAAGAGAAGTTTTTAAGGTGCATGTCTGCATTGCCCGTTATCCATGAGAACACCACAACCTCCCAGAAGTTTATAATATCGAGTTTCGGTGCTGATGAATATTTTCTGATGGCTTTGGCAATCTGCTCGTATGAACCTTTGTATTTGTATTCCGTGAGGCGTTCCGTAAGCTGGCACATGTCTTCCATAGGCACTTTTCTTCCTTCGTTTGTGCGGTCTATACGCCTTGTTATGTAACACAGCTCGCCATCGTTGAACCTTATCAGACTGTGAGGCACCACGTTTATCTTCGCCACTTCCGCAAGATGCATGGTAAGGTCTTCCAGTTCGGGCAACGCACGATATGTGTTTGTCTGTGGTTTCAGAATGAACTTTCCCCACAGACCTACTATAGTGAAGCGGTCAGGCTCGTTCTTTCCCCCTTTGTTTATGTCGAGCGAAAGCTTTGCTTGAACGCCTGTAAGTGTGGTTTGGCTTCTTACAACTTGTTTAGCCAAGTCGCCTAGCTGCTCGCGCACGTAGGGCAGGGCAGGTGCCACACGTGTTCCAAAGAACTTTCTTGCACATGCAGGGTGAAAGTCGGTCTGTCCTTCACCCAGATTCTTATAACAATATAGACACCTATTGTTGTTCATATCTTTATATTCTTTTTTCGTGGGTGATATGCGTTACTGAAGCAGTCCTATTCGTTGCTGTCGTCTGCGGGTATCACGCTGACAGCACCTATGCAGTCTTTGCAGCAGGCTAGAAGAAGTGACATGCGGTCTCTCTGGTTTATTTTCCAGCTTCTCTCCGCAATGTCCAGAAGCCAGCCTTCGGGAATAAGTCCATCAAAAAAGGGAAACAGGACAGTGTCGTGATAGGGCGTGTCGCTTAAAGGCAGTGTAAGACTGACTGCTTCCGCATAATCTGATTTAAGATATTCACGGTCATACTCAAACGTGAAACCGTTTTCGTCTTCCGTCAATATGCCAGCCTTGTGGTCGTGAAGATAAACTAATGCGCTTTTCATTGTTGTGTACTGTTAGAGGTGTCTTTGTCTTCAACTATCTCAATTGCACCTACTTGGCGCCCAAAAAGACTCAACACTTGGTTAATCTTGTCCATGCGCAAGGTCTGTTTTCCTTGTTCTAGCTCACGCACAAAGCGTAGTCCCACACCCGACTTGTCTGCCAAATCCACTTGCGTAAGATTGAACTTGCGCCTCATTTCCTTTACGAAATCTGCTATTGCCCTGTCATTCATATTATACCCGTTTGGGTACAAAGATAAACAATTATTATGATAATTATACCTTTTAGGGTATAATTTTATGTTTAAATTATTAGTTTATACCCAATCGGGTATATTTATAGCGGTGGGATAAATGTTTCTTATATGTATATCTGACTCAAATGGCTGTTGTTTGTCATGCAAGCTATGTCGAATGCTCTTATAACAGAAACAGTTATACGTGCTTTTATTTTCCTAAAGCTCTGGCATTGATGTATTGTATGAACCTTTCTCGGTAGCTGTCTCCTACAGGTATGTAGGTGTTCTTGTCCATCTGTATGCTTGTCTTAGTAACGCTCAGTATTTTCGACATGTTCACGATATACGACTTGTGCACACGCATGAACATTTCGTCAGAGAGGGTTTCTTCGAGTTTCTTCATGCTCAGCAGCGTCACCACAGGCTTTGCGCTTTCATCGGTGAATATGCGCACATATTCGCTCATGCCTTCTACATAGCGTATTTCGGAAGCGTCTATACGCACCATCTTATGGTCAGTCTTGATATACAGGAACGGGCTGAATTCTTTCGTTTCCGTGTCAGTCGTGTTCTTTGTTAGCAGTTCGTGCTGCTTTCTCACCTTGTCTGCTGCGGCGAGAAACTCGTCAAGTCCGAAGGGTTTCAGTATATAGTCTATAGCGTCAACCTTGTATCCTTCAATGGCATAGTCAGAATATGCAGTGGTGAACACAACCAAAGGCGGTTCCTTTAGCGAGCGTATGAAGTCGAGTCCGTTCAGGTCAGGCATGTTTATGTCTGCGAAAACGGCGTCAATCTTTTCCTTGTTTATTATCTTCATAGCTTCGTATGCGTCGGGGCATGCAGCCACAAGCTGCAGATAAGGCACCTTCAGTATGTAGCTTTTCAGCTGTTCCAGAGCCAGCGGCTCGTCATCCATTGCAATGCATCTAACCATAATATAGAGGTATTTTTAGTAGAACATCAAATATATTTTCCTGTCTGTCAATCTTCAGCGAGTAGCGGTCGGCATAGATAAGGCGTAGTCTCTTTTCCGCATTCACCAGTCCTATGCCACCAGAGTTTCCCGTCTGTTCCGCAGCGCGGCTATTTGCGCAGTGGAACACCAGATTGTCGTCTTCCACGTCTATGGATATGTGTATGAACGACGACTTGCGATAGCTTATGCCGTGCTTGAACGCGTTTTCCACAAACGTTATCAGCAACATCGGTGGCACTTTCACGTCGGGCAGCTGTTCCGGAATGCTTGTCCTTATGTCTACCTTGTCCGTGTAGCGCAGTTCCATGAGCGTAATATAGTGTTTCACGAACTCAATGTCATGCGTTAGCGGTACCGTTACTTCCGCACCTTCATAAAGCACATAGCGCATAAGCTTGGACAGTTCTATAATTGTCTTTTTCGCCTTTTCGGGCGATATGTCTATAAGCGCATGAATGTTGTTAAGGGTATTCATGAAGAAGTGTGGGTTTATCTGATATTTCAGATATTCCAGTTCCTTTCGCAGGTTTTGGCTTTCCAGTTCCTTTAGGGCATTCTCGTCTTTCTGTGCCCTGAAATAGAGTTTCACCGCAATGTTGAGTCCACACATCATGGCTGCCATAAGTAGATTGATATATTCCATCGGCTTGATAGGCAGATTGTTGTGCGGAGGTCTATCGGGCTTGCCGTCTCTTATGTGGTCTGGTAGCGGCGGTATGTTGTTGCCCTTTTCCATGCCTTTTGGCAGCGGCGGTCTGTCATTGCCTGCCATTTCCATACGCATAGGCGCCCTGTCTGGCTTTATTATGTCGTATGGTCTTGATGCGCACTGTATTATTGTGAATATCACAAGCATCGAAATCAGACATACGGCGTATATCTTTTTGTTGTTTTTCTTAAGCAGCAGTGGTGCAATAAGAATATCGTGTATCCAGAAAAGGATGAAATAAGGCAGAAAATATTTTAGCGTATCCAGCAATGTAGACCAATCGAATATGCCTTTGGTATTTACGTCTTCAGCGCTGTTTGTCAGTGTAGAAGTTATAAATACCAGCAGCCATATCATCAGGTATGCCAATACTTCAAATTTTCGTGTTCGTTCTATGTGTTTCATTTCTGTTTTCCTCAATGACAATCAGAAAGTCTGTCTCTTTTCGGTTAACTGCATTGCAATATTGTCCGCAAAGATAATGAAAGACTTGTGAATTTCAAAATTAAAGGTATATATTTTGACTGCAAAATTATAGATAAACATGTTACAGACCAATTATTTTCAATGAAAAGCCAATTTTATTCAGTAAACGTGAAAATAATTATCTTTGGCTTCGCACGATGACCTTTGATTCATGATTCATATTGAGGCTGCGTGTTTGGCAATGTTATAGTATATGTTATTGTATAGTGTCTTGGATATAAGCGACAAAGCATGGCTATGAAGTATCTGTAATCAGATAATCGGAAGTATAAAGAAACACCCACTCGTGGGGTACAATTAACACCCACGAGTGGATGGCAATGATACCCCACGAGTGGGTAATGATAGACACCCTTGCAAGGGTGTCAACAGTGACCCTTGCAAGGGTGGCGATGATGACCCTTGCAAGGGTAGCAACAACGACCCCTTTGGGACGACAACAACGGTCCCTTAGGGATGGCAATAGACACTCATGCATGAGTGTCTATTGAGGGTCATGCATGAGGGTCTTCAGAGG
>JAUNIZ010000328.1 GCA_030523165.1 Prevotellaceae bacterium | reverse complement strand
TCACAGTAGTTGCGCCTTCCAACCGTTAATTAAACAGTTTTTTGGTGTTTTTGAAAAAGTTAGCGTTTATGTTTGAAGCTCAAATAGTGAATTTCCCATTCTACTTCATTGACCAAAAAACGCCCCCAAGGTTTAATTCTACATTTGATATTTAACCTAAATTAACAGTCGGCAAATCGCCCGTAACTATTCAGCGAATAGGCTATAGCCCAAATAATGTCATTAAGTAAAACTCCGTGTAGCTGTAATTCCGTATAGAGGTACAGCTATTCTGTTTGGATGAAATCTTGTAGCGTAGCTTTCTTCAACTACCTGATTATTATATGTTTATATCAAAAATATTTGCGATATTGTTTTGCAGTTTCAGATATTATTTGTATCTTTGTACTTGTGAATCAAAAGGTTACGGATATATCGGAAGCACTGCAGACCATGACGGAGGAGATGCGGTTAATGCGCGAGACTATTGACTCGCAGCATGCGGAAATCTGTAATCTCAACCGTAATACAGAGGCTCTGCACAAGGAGATTCGCAACTTGAGGAAAGAAAACAAGATGCTTCGCGAGGAACTTGCCAAATACGAGAGGCCGGGGAAGAACTCCGGCAACAGCAACACTCCTCCTTCGAAGGAAACCATAAAAGCTGAGGCCATCCGCCGCACCAAGACATTGCGCAAGCCTACGGGCCGTAAGCCTGGTGGGCAGAAGGGTCACGATGGCAGCACGCTGAAGATGACAGACAAGCCGGACGAGACAGTGGACATATCCGCCAACTATTGTACCAAGTGCGGTGAGTCGCTTGAGGATTGCGAGCGCATTCTGGATTATGTTACACAGGTGGTGTCCATTCCTGAGCTGAAACCCGTCGTGAAGGAAATCCGCCATTACATCACCGTCTGCAAGAAGTGCGGCGAGCGTATACAGTCACATGCCGCCCGCAAGCGCGGTTCCAATGCCGTGGTCTATGATGCATCGGTAAAGTCGCTGGTTGTCTACCTGAGCGTGGTGATGTTTCTCCCATACGGCCGCATAGAGAGTTTCTTCAAGGAGGTGTTCTCTCTTGAAATAAGCCAGGGCTCCTTCGTCAACTGGGTAAACGAGGCAAAGAAGAATGCTGCCCCAGCCATAGAAAAGATAAAGGAGTGCATCATGAAATCCGCAGTTGTCGGCTTTGACGAATCCGGACTCTACTGTAATAAGAAACTCGACTGGACATGGATTGCACAGACGGTCTATTTCACCCTCTTGTTTCATGGGAGCGGACGCTCGCATAAGGAATTGGAGAGCCGCTTCGGGAACTCGCTTGAGAGAATGGTCGCCGTCACCGACCGCCACAGTGCCTATTTCACGCTCAATTTCCTGGACCATCAGGTCTGCGTGGCACACCTGCTACGTGAGCTACAGTACCTGAATGAACTGGACACGAAACAGCAGTGGTCGAGGAATGTCGAAAGACTGTTGCAGCAGGCAGTCCATGAACGCAACGAGAATCCGCAGGTCGTCATCGACAAGCAGCCGTGGCTGATAAAGCTTGACAGGCTGCTGACTGAGAACCTTGAACACATGGCAGAGCAATTCGGACAACTCAAGAGAGGGCTTATCAAATGCAGAGACTACATCTTCAACTTCCTTGAGAATCCTGCGATACCACCTGACAACAATGCAAGTGAAAGAGGTATCAGAAAGGTCAAGATCAAAATGAAAAACTCAGGCACATTCCGTTCCGACAATGGAGCTGATGCTTTCCTCGACTTGCACTCTGTCATAGAGACTACCAAGAAACACAACAACTCACCATACACTGCTATCCGTGCTCTGTTCTAGGCATGGATAGCAGCTGCATGGCTATTCGCTGAATAGTTACTCGGCGACCACGCGAGGTTAAATATAGTTAAAGGTTTTACTGCTTGGAGTAAATTTGGTGCATAGGGTAATAAATATTCATTTTTTTTAGCTTTTTTTCTTGGTGAATCTAAAAATTAGGAGTATCTTTGCCCTCAAATACAGTATGTTTTATCCCTCGTTTCGCTATGGAATGAAGAGCCTTAGCCTATATCGGGTGGAGTGCTGATTGATACAAAGGCTTTGCTGA
>JAUNIZ010000081.1 GCA_030523165.1 Prevotellaceae bacterium | reverse complement strand
CAGTTAGCATGTGTAAACACGGGAGTTAGCAATCGTAAATATAGGCTTTACGATATGCATGCCTATCAATGACTAACTCTGTATATTATTCGCTAATCAAGACCTTCTTTGTTTTGCCTCCAGTCTTTTCGATATAGATACCTTTGGCAAGTTTGCTCTCAGGCACTTTCATGCCGGATAGAGTGTAGTACTCCTTTGTCTCAGTGTTTTCTGTCTTGACACCACTGATAGAAGATGTTACTACTTTAGAGAAAGGAATGCCGTATGTATTCTGTACCTCACAGTCAGTAGCATCCTCAGAGTTATAGTTTGCGATGAAAGCAACGATATGCAGGTTTTCTTTTACCCAACTGCTGCTAAGTGTCAAATCGCAAGTGTACTCATAGTCATTGCCGTTCCATGTTATAGGATCACCCCAGATGCTGTTGTAGGTTCTTGTAACATGGTTGTGTATAAAGTCACTTGCACCAGCCTGGCTACGCGCTTCAATGTTGTCTTCAACAACAAAGACTGTTATCAGAGGATTGTCGCATAGTTTGTCAACGGATTTTGAACCGGTTACTGTTACATGAAGCGAATTGTCATTATCACCGTCTGCAGTAGCGCTTATACTTAACGAAACAAAAGCCGGTTCTTCTAGTCTACTGTTCCAATATGATTCCATTTCGTTTTGAGACGAAGGGCAGAATACAGGAGTGCTGCCTCCGAAGCTGTATCTGTCGGTCATGATAGCAGGTGCATAGGTGCCTCTGCTATTGAAAAGCCATAGATAGCTTGCATCGCAGTCGGCTGTAAGCCAGTCTGTGTAATATCCTGAGTGGTGACATACAGTAAATACCCTGTCTTTATATTCGTCTTTTTCAAGTGCATCGCTGATATACCCAGCCATACGCGGACAGTTAGAGCAATATTCAGTAGTGAATTCTTCCATCAGAATATTTCTTGTGAAGTCGTGGCTTACAATAGAGAATGTGCCAGACAGAGAATTGTCCGTCATGTCTTCATCTTCGCCTTCATTGATGTTCATTACTGTAATTGTAACATTGCCGCTGCCTGTACCTATTTCGGTTATTGTCGGAGAGAATGTAACATTGAAGTTCCCGCTTTCCTTGTAGGCTATGTTTGCATCAACATGTTGTGTGTAGACATCATCAATGCCTTCGAATTTGGCTTGTACGTCATAACCGGTTACGGTCAGTGTGGCATTGTTCTTGACTGTGCCTTCAACATTGAACGTGCCTTTGTCCAAGACGAAAACATTCTGTACAGTCATGCTCCCAAATGTCAGGTTCACTTTAGGCAATGATTCTCCGTACACTAGAGCTTCAATACAGAGCGTTCCTTCACTGCTACGGTTTTCCCATTCCTCATTGCCAATCTTGACAAACAGTCCGTTTTCTGTCGGAGTACTGATAACAGACAGTCCGAAGCTTGCGCTTTTCTGATGGAAAGAATAACCAATATAAATGCCCTCTGTGTTGTTTTCCTGTATAGAATACGACTCGTCGAGCTTTATTTGATTCCAACCTTTTACAATCTTCTGGTCTGTGCTTGATGTAATAGTTCCTTCAACAAGATTCTCTCCATCTAGGGAAGAGCGTATCCAAACGGTCAGAGTGTCAATGTTAAGCTTTGAAGCAAGTCCTGCACGTATTGAGTCTATCTTGTTTCCGGAATATGTGTTTAGAATGTTTGACGGAATGTATATGGCACCATGAACCCAAATATTCTTTGTAGAAGAACTTATGGTTCCAGAGGTGTTAATCTGTCCGTCGCAGTATCCAAGCGTAAGTCCAGAAACTTGAGCATTGCTCTCCATACAGATGGAAAGCAATGCTGTAAGTATAATTAATAAAGTCTTTTTCATTTTACAAGTATCTTGGAAGTCTTAACCGTTCCGTCGTTGTAATATGTACGGATGAGATTGATGCCGTGTGACAGTCCACTGGTCTTTGCACCAGAGAGATCGAATATGTCACGTCTTACTACTGTCTTTGATTCGTCAATAGCTGCATTGTTGATACCTGTTGTTGTATCCCATGCATCCTTTGTGTATACAAAGATATCGTCGAGTTTCAGAACGTACTGTCCTGTAGTGTCGTGATGACGGAAACAGATGTACACAGTCTGACCTGCATAGTTTGTAAGGTCAAGTGTCTGATGGCTCCAAACATCTGCGTTTTCATATTCAAGTGTTTCTGTGAACAACGCTTCCAATGATGTCAAACTTGTTACATCGCTTATTTCATCGTATGTTCCTACATATACACTGTATTTCTCTGCAGGGCGGTTGTGGCTGTGAGAACCTGCATACCATTCAAGTACAGCACCGTCTGCAGGAACTGTTACAGAAGGAGAAATCAGCCAGTTGTCTGGAGTAAGATTGTCGCTGTATGGACTCATTGACGCAGAACCGAAGCAGTCGTTGCCGCCATGACACCAGTCAGGATAATATCCGCCGAAGAGGTTGTAACCCAAATTCCAGCAATATCCGTCACCGTCAGCATCGTATGCTGCCCAGTTGTAACCTTGGTCTTCAACGTCACCTATCAACAGCAAACCTTCAGAACTCTTAGCTACACCCTCACATGCAACCTTGAAAGCACCTGCATTTGTGTATATTGTGATAGAATCATTGTAAACACCGGCATCAGAAGGATAGAACCATAGTGTAATATCCATGTTGTTGCTGAATGCAACGCTGTCTGTAGGTTCAATTCCGTAGAATGGTCCTACAGCAGGAATGCTGTCAACCTTCAGATATTCAGAACCAGTGTTCTTAAGTCTTACTGTTGCTGTAGTATAGCGCTGAGGTCCAACGTATGTAGAATCAAACTTGACAGACTCTGTCATTAGTTCTGCTCCGTGTGCGTCAAAGTCAACGATATGCAGTTTCAGATTCTTTATTTCAAGACGGCCTAGAGTAGAGTCTCCTGCCTGATAGAAATCAAACTTGATGTAGTGGTCTCCTGCTGTACATGTAAGGTATGGCTCCCAGAACTCGTCTGCTGCGTATGTGCTGTCTGAGCTTGCTTCAGCATTGCCCCATACAGTAAATGTACCTCCAGACATAGGGTGCTGGATTGAGATGTTAGAGTAGTCAACGTAATAATAGTTGTAGTTGACGATTTCGCCACCGTATGAATGTCCGTCCCATGAGAGATAACCAGCTTTGCCTTCTGGTATAGTGAAGTTAATCTGGAACCAAGAGTCAGAGAATTCATAGTCTATCTCATCAGCGTTTGCATTGTATGCTACGTCACCGTCAACGATGAACGGATGTTCAGTATTGGTTGAGAATGTCATTACTTCTGCACCTTCAGTAACAATCTTGCTGAAGTCTGGCATTTGTCTTACGAAAGCTTTTGCTGTAGCATAGAATGTTCCAGCAGTAGTTTCGATTGTGATAGTACTGCTGTATTCACCAGCAGTAGTAGTAGAGAATACTACAGGGATTGAAAGAGATTCAAGAAGGTCTGCTTCAGAAGAAGGCTTACCTACAGTGAATGAACTGTTGTCTGAACTTACAGCAGTTACCTTAAGTGTGTTTGAACCTTTGTTTGTCAACTGAATAAGTCCATTTGAAGAAACTTCTTCACCGTCAACTATAAAGTTACCGAAGTCGAGAACAGGAGTGTCAAGAGTTGCTGTGTCAGCTTTTGCCTCTGTATTCTCCAATACGAGATCGTAAACGTAAAGACGGTTAGCGTCAACACCAGAGTAGTAATAGCTGTCATACTGGAATCTTACGGTGTGTTCGCCTGGAGCAAATTCAAGTTCGTCAGACACGTCTACGTCAGAACCTGTTTCCGAAATATAGGCTTCACTTGCATCATCGATGAATACACCACCAGCGTTGTAATACCAATAAGCGCTGTTGATACTGCGTCCTTTCCAAGAGAACTTGCCTATGTGTCCTTCTGGAACGGTAAACTTAGCGTTAAGCTTAGATGATGCGCCAGCTATACCGCCAGTAGTAGAGGCAGCAACAACAGTTCCGTCAGTAAGAGTGTCAAGTTCAAACGGATACTCGATATTCGTAGTGAATGTAATGTCACCGCTCTTCACGATAGGAGAATAATCAGGGAATCCTGTTATAGAACCGTTGAGCTGTACAAGGATAGGTTCTGTCTCTTCGCTGCCGTTCTCATATTCTATAGATGCGATACCTTCATAATCGCCTTCATCAGTTGCATTGAATGTAAATACAATATTCTTTGCAGACTGACCTTCAACAGTTGCGCCTACAGGGTTTGCTGTATAGGCATCACCGTCAGACTCTAATGCAACAGCGAAGTCTGTAGCGTCATTGCCTACATTGACAACTGTAATTGAGTCGCTTACAGGTGTGTCCGGGAATGTTGTACCGAATTCAAAGCTGTTGTTGAATGCAATCAGTTTTGAACCAGCCTTAGGCAATGCAGCGTAATATCTGCGGAAAGTCTTGTACATACCGTATGATTGGCTTCCGTCTTGTGTATAAGTCGCTACACCGAATGCCTGGTCGGTGCTGATAGCCTCGAAATCTCCTTCAACGTTGAATACAAGTTCTGATGAAGGACTCATGTTGCCTTCTTCATCAACAGTACCAGACATAAGCACACCGTAATAGTAGCTCATGAGGTAAGCTGCAATAGTCGCGTTAGAGAAGTTCGTTGACGTAGGTACGGTGATGGTCTTTGCGTCAGCATCGTATGTTCCAACAACCTCATACTCTACGTCTGGTGACCATGATGTTGGGTCATAGAGGTCAAGAAGGTTCTTGAACGTAACCTTAGTGCCGTCAACGGCAACTTTAAGGTTGTAAGTTTCAACGTCACCTCCATTGTAAGTAAATGTGTAGTTGCGCTTGTAATTTTGTGCAGCCACAAAATAAGCCACGGTATCTACCGTGGCTCCATCTGCCCGGCGCAGTGCTTTTGCGCCATTTAAGGCAATTTTACCTGCAAGACGATTGTTGTTAGACGTCTTGTTCACATTGTTTTTGACGTTAGTCTCATACAGACGCTTCCAGTCTACTTGGTTTTGGATGTTCCAAGGATCTAACGTCTTCGGTATTGTGTACGCGTCATTCGCTGGGTTTTGGGCACCACAAACGAGGCAAATACATAATACCGCCATCAATGAAAATAATTTTTTCATGTGCTATAAATTTAATTTAATTTTGTTTTGTCGATGCAAAGTTATAAAATAAATTAATCTCAAGATTTTTAAGAGATTTCTTTTTTTGAAGAATTATCCGCAAAGTTATAATCTGTAAAATTAAGGATAAAATACTTTCGTGAAATTTACAATTTGTAAAATTTGGTGTGTTTATTTTGTTGATTGTTAAAAATGACGTTTTTTTAATCAAAAAAATAGCTAAAATGTCGCTTTTTTAGTTTGTAGTATTGGTATATATTACAGCATACTATAGAATAAATATCAGATTTTGTTATGCGTATTTGTAAATTAAGCAGAATTTATTTATATGTTATTAGCCTTAGTTGTTAATAAATAAGGTGTAAAATTCAGATATATTACACCTTATTATATTATATAATAGTTTGATTTATAAATACATTGTACTCAATGCTTATATATCTTTAGACCTACATCTGCGATGCCTGGCAATATTTCCCTTTTCATGATATGTCTTACTGTAAGACTTATGGAGTCGCCTTTATTAAGACTTACATCGGTAAGGATGAATTTCTGTTGATAGTAGCTTACTCCATGTCCGAGATGTTTTCCTTCTTCATCAAGGAAATGGCAGTTAAGCGTGTCTGTATGCAAGCGATGCCCTGGTTCGATAGTCTGCTCTACAACAAGCGAAAGGCTAGTAAAAGGGTAAGTCTCGTTTGTTCGCATGTTTATTTCCTGTCTGTATTGTCCAGATTGCTCTACAGGAGGTACGGAGAAAAACAGAGTGTCGTTTTTCTCCCATCCGCTTAATGGCGTATGTTTATATACGAAATAGTGTATGTTGTTGTCGCATGCAGAAAAATACATGACGGTTGCGACTGCAACCGTCATTATGAGAATTATATGTTTAAGACTTCTTTTCATTTGTCGTATGCTTAGGCGGTTTTGGAGCGCCTTCTTTTTTCTGTTGTTGCGTGCTGCCTTGTTGTTTTGGACGTGGCTTTTGTCCTTGTCCTTGATTCTGATTTGCAGGGCGTTGCTTTGATTTTTTCTTCTTCTTGGTTTTGTCAAACCTTGTTATACTTTCATTGGCAAGCAAGTCAATAGGTTTATCCGGCTCTTTAATCTTGCCGTCTTCTTCGAGAGAAAGAGGCTTTTCGCCTCGCTTGTTCATGTCTATTATCTCAAGGGCGCGATGTGCAGGAATAGTTACAAGATTGGCAGGAATCTTCTTGTCGGTAGAATATGTAACAAGTCCAGCAAGAATATCTGCCTTGAAATGGAAATACTCGTTGTCTTGTGTGAGTAGAGATATCTCTTTGCTTGGCAGTTTACGGCTTGCTTCAATGTAGTTATCAACCTCATAGTTGAGGCAGCATTTCAGTTTAGCGCACATGCCGGCAAGTTTCTGCGGATTCAATGAAATATCCTGAAAGCGTGCTGCTCCAGTACTTACAGAAACAAAGTTCTTCATCCAAGTGGCACAACACAGCTCACGACCGCAAGGTCCAGTACCGCCAATTCTTCCTGCTTCCTGACGTGCGCCAATCTGTTTCATTTCTATGCGTACATGGAATGTTTCTGCAAGAACCTTGATAAGCTGGCGGAAGTCTACGCGTTCATCGGCAATATAGTAGAATATCGCTTTGTTTCCGTCGCCTTGATATTCCACATCGCCAATCTTCATTTGCAGATTAAGGTCTTTGGCTATCTGTCGGCTTTGAATCATTGTTCCGTGTTCACGGCTTTTCGCCTCATGGTATTTGTCCATGTCTACAGGCTTTGCTATGCGGTAAATGCGCTTTATGTCATCGGCAGACTTTATATTAGCCTTGCGTATCTGCAACTCAACCAATTTACCTGTCAGCGTAACGACACCTATGTCGTGACCGGGATTTGCTTCTACTGCAACGATGTCGCCTTTCTTTAGGTCAAGGTTGTTAACGTTATGATAATATCCTTTACGCGTATTCTTGAACTGCACTTCCACTAGGTCTGTGCTTTGTGCGTTACCCGGAACGTCAGCCAGCCAGTCGTATGTGTTTAGCTGGCAGTTCTGTCTTCCGCATCCTCTAATGCAGAGACCACGGTCGCAGCTATGGCAGCAGTTGAACTTCTTATTGTTATATTCCATTTATTCTTTAATTGTATTGTTATATATTGATAGCAGGTAATCAGATACCATGCTGATTATGATATTATTATAAGCTGTGCATGTATTCATGCTATGGTTTCTTTATCAGCGAGACTATTACCTTTGTCGCCAAATCGAAGAATACAATCTTGGCATTGGCATTCTGGCTTATGTCTTTAATAGCCCTGTTCATCAGTTCTGATATTTCTATCACATTAGCCTCATTGATAAATACAGCGAATTTGCGTGCAAAGTTTTCCTCATCCTGTGACATATAGACCAGCTGCGGATTGCGGAAATTGTACATGAAGTTCTCTCTTACAAGATGCAGGAAATAGCTTAACATGCGCTTCTGTTTCTCTCTTCCGTATGAAGAAACTGTTTCTGACCATTTCTTCAGCTCTTTTATATTGCGCATATAGGCAAGTCGCATGAGCATAATGAACATTTCAAGAAATATTCGTTTCTCGCTACTCGTGTCAAGAGCCTCAAGCGCGCTGAGCCAACTGCCATTTGCAGAACGTGCAATCCTTAGGGCTGCGTCTGCGTCAATGCCGCGCCGTTCTATCAATGCCTGCTCTATTTCCTTTGAATCTATACGCTTTACGTCTATGCGCTGCGCACGGCTAAGAATTGTATCGAGCAGTTTCTCCGGCTCTTCGCATACCATTATGAATACGGTCTTATGCGGCGGCTCCTCTATTATCTTCAATAATTTGTTTGCACACTCTGCGTTCATGCGTTCGGGAAGCCATATAATGCTGACCTTATAGCCGCCTTGACTGGATTTTAGACTTAGCTTTCTAATGAGGTCGTCGCTTTCGCCGACACCGATTTGCGCCTGTTGATTGGCTGCATTCATTTCAGAAAGCCATTGATCCATAGTGAAATACGGTCCCTGCAACAGCATGTGCCGCCATTCAGAAGCGAAGTCATCGCTCGACATCTTGTGCTCTGAGCCTGTTCCCGCAGGCCTTATTACAGGATAAGAGAAGTGAAGATCAGGATGCGCCCATTTGGAAAGCATTACGCATTGGCTGCATTTTCCGCACGAATCATCGTCGTTTCCATTCAAATCAAGCGAATCCTTCAAATCGGAATCACTATGTTTTCTGCTCGAATCACCGTCATGTCCATTACAAAGAAGATAGGATGCAAATGCCAATGCAATTGCCATTTTGCCGCAACCTGCAGGTCCGCAAAGAAGAATTGCATGAGGTATTCTGTCCTCATGAACCATCTTCAACAGACGTTCCTTGCAGTCTTCTTGTCCTATTACATCTTCGAATTTCATTCCTTTAGTGGTGCAATTTGGTGCAAATTTACTAAAAATAAGTCAGCAAGCGTTACAAAACCGCAATAATTATTAGGGAATTTTGTTTTATAAACGTAATCTAATTTAGATAAACGCATTCAAATACATAATTAATAATATCAAACAATCTAACAAAAATGAGTCAAAATCAGAATGGCAGCAAAGCCTATTTGTTTTCAATTGTGCTTGTCGCGGTACTCGGAGGATTGCTTTTCGGCTACGACACAGCGGTAATTTCAGGTGCAGACAAAGGTCTGCAAGCGTTCTTTCTCGGTGCTAAAGATTTCAATTACACCGATGGAATTCATGGTTTCACGTGCGCCAGCGCTCTCATAGGCTGTATAATCGGAAGTGCATTGTCTGGTTATATGGCATCAAACTGGGGTCGTAAGAAATCATTAATCTTCGCCGGCGTGATGTTCTTTATATCGGCTTTAGGTTCAATGGTGCCCGAATTCCTGTTCTTCGAGCATGGTGTTCCTACTTATTCCCTGCTCATTGCATTTAATATTTATCGCGTTATCGGAGGCGTGGGCGTAGGTCTTGCATCTGCAATATGCCCTATGTACATAGCAGAAGTGGCTCCTTCGAACATACGCGGAACGCTTGTTTCATGGAACCAGTTTGCCATTATCTTCGGTCAGCTGGTTGTTTACATGGTCAATTTCCTTATTCTTGGAGATCATACCAACCCTGTTATCGAGTCAATAGGGCAGGGCGTGTATGCGGTTTCAGCCGATAGCGACCCGTGGACGATAGCTACCGGTTGGCGATATATGTTCGGAAGCGAGGCGGTTCCTGCGGGATTGTTCGCAATATTGATATGTTTCGTGCCTGAAACTCCACGTTATCTGGTTATGGCAGGCAACGAAAGCAAGGCGCTTGTGGTGCTTAACAAGATTAACGGAGAGCATGCCGGAAGCCGTATTCTTGACGAAATAAAGTCCACAATAACCGAAAAGACAGAGCGATTGTTTACTTATGGAGTGTTGGTAATATTCGTCGGCATAATGCTAAGCGTATTCCAGCAGGCTGTAGGAATAAACGCTGTGCTTTATTATGCACCTCGCATTTTCGGTGATATGGGCATGCAGAATCCTATGGTGCAAACGGTTATAATGGGCGTAGTAAACATTTTGTTCACTCTTGTGGCTGTTTTCACTGTGGAAAAGTGGGGCAGAAAGCCGTTGTTGATTACCGGTTCAATCGGAATGGGAATAGGTGCTTTCGGTGTAGCGCTTACTTTTGGAAACGCAAGCCTTAGCTTCGTGACGATGATAAGCATAATGATTTACAGTGCATCCTTTATGATGTCGTGGGGACCAATATGCTGGGTGCTTATCGCGGAGATATTCCCTAATACAATTCGCGGTGCTGCTGTAGCAATAGCAGTGGCTTTCCAGTGGATTTTCAACTGGATTGTCAGTGCTTCATTCGTACCGATGTTCAACATGAAACTTGCCGGCGATCCGAACTTCGGACATTGGTTCACATACGGATTGTATGGAGTAATATGTGTGATTGCAGCCGTATTCGTCTGGAAGCTGGTGCCTGAAACAAAGGGAAAGACACTGGAAGACATGACGAAACTCTGGAAAAAGGACTGATTCCAACGGCTTTTCCACAATCGAAAAAGTAATATTCTGCATGTAATGCAAGCCTTTACGGTTTGCGTTGCATGCAGTTTTTTTGTGCACTTACATTTTATCCAACACAAAAAGGAATATTGTTACAATCATCCAAGATATGTATACGTCGTGAATTGTGATTTTATTTATCTTTGCAAAGGATTCAGACATGTTTCGATTTTAGGGAGATTGGCATTATAGGCTATTCTTATATGAAGTTAAAGCAGTCGGGATTGAATGACAAGAAAATAGTATAAGGAGTTTGAAATATGAATCGACGGGATTTTTTCAAGAAGGCTTCGGCTTTTGCGGTGGTTGCTGCCGTAGGTGGAGTGAATGGTTTTTCAAGGGTGATAGATATGGAACCGCGAGAGAAGGGAAACGGTGACGATGGTGAAGGAGATGCTTCCGGGAAGACGGGAACGGCTATGGAGCACCGTAATATTGGCGGTCTTGACGTTTCAGCAATAGGACTTGGATGTTTGCCAATGGTCGGTTATTACGGCGGGAAGTATGAGAAGAAAGATATGGTAAGGCTGATTCGACATGCGTATGATATGGGCGTGACTTTCTTCGACACCGCGGAAGTTTATGGTCCATATACGAGTGAAGAGTGGGTTGGCGAGGCTTTGAAACCGTTCAGGGACAAAATCAAGATTGGAACCAAGTTCGGTTTCGGTGTGGAAGAGGGCAAACCGACGGCATTGAACAGCAGTCCCGACCATATTCGCCGTGCGGTTGAAGGTTCGTTGAGGCGTCTACAGACCGACCATATAGACCTCCTTTACCAGCATAGAGTAGACCCTAAGGTGCCGATGGAGGAGGTTGCTGACACCGTGGCGGCACTTATCAAGGAGGGAAAGGTGCTGCATTTCGGAATGTCAGAGGCGAGCGCGCGTTCTATCCGACGTGCCCACGCCGTTTGTCCGGTATCTGTCGTGCAGAGCGAATATGCCATTTGGTGGCGCGAACCGGAGACTAAGATATTCGATACGCTTGAGGAATTGGGCATTGGCTTTGTGCCTTACTGTCCGTTAGGCAGGGCTTTCCTTACGGGAACGATATCGGAGAACGACCGATTCTATAAGGGTGACCGTCGGTACAACCTTCCGCAGTTTACGCCCGAAGCGCTTAAGCACAATATGCCGCTTGTTTCTCTCGTTCGTGAATGGGCTTCGCGCAAGGGCGTAACGCCAGCGCAATTCGCTCTGATATGGATGCTTTCACGTAAGAAATGGATTGTGCCGATACCCGGAACTACAAGTATCGCACATCTTGACGATATCAGCGGAGCAGGAAGCGTGCGTCTTACGCCATACGAAATGGAGGAGTTTGACAAGGCATACGCTAAGCTTGACATTATGGGACACCGTGCGGATGCGTTTACGGAAAGCCAGATTGACAAGTGACAACTGGTCTTGCGGATATTTGAACAATGCATATTTAACTTAAAGACATACAAAATGAAAAGTGTATTTGCAATATTTTTCGTACTGATTTCGCTGTGCATGAGCACGGCGGCATACGGTTTTGAGGAAAAAGACATGTTGAATAATAATGAGAAAAAAGGAGAAACGGTTATGGAGACAATGGCTTCTGACAATGAAATGCTTGTGCGAATATCGGAGATAGAGGTCTTTCCGGAGTTCATTAACGAATATCTCGACTTTGCGCGCAATGTCGGCGAGACATCGGTAAGGGAGGAACCGGGAGTGATAGCGATATTCCCCATGATTCAAAAGAGAGATTCCTGCCAGATAAGAATAGTTGAAATATACAGGGACAACGCCGCCTACAAGCATCATATCACTACCAATCACTTCCAGAAATACAAGCAGGGGACGCTGAAAATGGTAAAGACGCTCGACCTTGTCGACATGTTTCCTATGAACGCAGATGCCATGCCGGCGATATTCCGCAAGATGGAATAACACCGAAACGTTATATATATAATAAGGTGTCGCTTATTTTCCGCCTGTAGTACGTGCTATAAATTCAGACGGCGTGCACCCTTCCGTCTTCTTGAACATACGGCTTAGATGTTGCGGATATTCAAAACCGAGGTTGTAGGCAGCCTGGCTAACCGTCTCGCCGCCTATCATTCTGCCTTTGGCAAGCCCTATTATGAAATTGCGGAGATACTCGCTTGCGGTTATTCCCGTAAGCCTTTTAATTGTGTCGGCAAAGTAATTGGTTGACATGCACATGTCGTTTGCGCACCGTTGCACCGTAGGCAGACCTTCTACAAGCTGCCTTTCGTTCTCGTAATAGGCATTCAGGCACTTTTCAAAGCGTGCGAGAATGTCGTTGTTCTCATGCTTTAGCGTGCGGAACTGAAGCTCATAGAAACGCATGCAATACTGCAATACAACATCGATAATGCCCACCAATATCTCCTTTTTGTACTCTCTGCAACTGTCATTCAGTTCGTTTTGAATCATCTTGAAGCATTCTATGATTGTCGCGCGCGCCTCTTTGTCAAGGTGAAGTGCCTCGTTTACGTTGTAGGAAAAGTACTTGTACGACTTCATCTTCTGCTCTACGAATGTTCCCTGAATAAGTTCCGGGTGGAAAAGTAGTGCCCATCCCTTTATGTCGCAGGTCTCGCCGTTGTCCTCCTTGCCGCCTATCTGACCCGGAGAGACGCACAACAGCGTGCTTTCTCCATACTTATACTGTCCGCAGCCGTAAGACAGTTCCACATTATTGTCGTCTCTTAGAAACAATCCGTAAACGCTGTATCGGTTCAGGCTGTGGCGTATCGGCGACACAGCAGCATAGTCTATCACACTGACAAGCTGGTGGCTGTCCTTCTGTCCGAGGTATTCGTTATAGTCGTGTACGCTTTTTACGTTGAGTATCTTAGGCATATTTCTGTGTCTCCCTTTGTTTTTAGGCAATCGTAGCAATAGCTGCGCACCATGCGCACTGCCGCTTTACAAAGATATGCAATTTTGTTTTACATTCCAATCAGTTGCGCCTTGTTTCTTGAAACAGTTAAGGCAAATTAACGAAACTTGTTTTTCATCTGCCTTGTCCGAGCCATATCTACGAATGAACTGCACTTTGCGCATATCGTATTTCATGTGTAAGCAAATTCGTGGAATATGCTTTCAATGTGTCAAACGCTTGACGCATATATTTCGCATATTTGAAAATCAAAATCAAAACGTCGAAAATATCGCAAGGAAATGTGTGCAATCGTAAAACAATGTGTATCAGTATGTTATATGAAATATGTTGAATATGTGCAATAAAAAGGGCGTTTTTTCTCATCAAAAGCATACCTTTTGCTCATCAAAAGCATGCATT
>JAUNIZ010000080.1 GCA_030523165.1 Prevotellaceae bacterium | reverse complement strand
TGTAAAATTTCGATCATTATCGTCATAATAATTTACATTATTGCAAGATAAATCCATGAAATATGTAAATAATATATCGTAAATATGTAAACGATTTTCTTAAATTAGACTATTTACATTAATTCGCTTTTTAATTATTTACTTGTTTTTATTTATATTTAACAAACGTATGGTTGTCTGCTCAGTAAAATGTCTGTCATGAGAAGAAAAAAAAGGGTTACAGTTTCAGTTACAGTTTAAAAACGATGCGTACAATAGGGAAAAACATGTCAGTATATCAGTATGTCAGTTTATTTTTACGTTATAACAGCCTTACGATTCTTACGCCTGTCATTGACTTCTGTTTCAGCAGATATTTGTATAATGTGGTTGGCTCTTCCACAACCTTGTGCCTAAGGCTGGAAGCATTGAGCAGATGGAGACCGTCTTTGTGCCATACGGCAAAGCCAACATGCTGAATGTCAAGACCTTTTAGTGTTGTGGTTATAGCGATTATGTCGCCGTCATGAATCGTTTTGCGAAGCAGAGACGAATTGGCGATTGCAGTTTCTGGGATATAACGGTAGCTGTTCTTGTTGAGAAGCTTTTCCGTTTGGGCAATTTCCTTTATATATTCCGTCTTCCCCTTCAGCATCTTATATTTGTCGGGGTATGTAGACATGTAGTAGACATTCACTTTCTGAACTGCAGTGAACGGCGGGTTGGGCGACTGCACTTCATTACATATGCCCATCGCGGTGTTGTCTTCTATCCACTCTGTGAAGTAATGCAGGCGCTTGGGATAATAAGGCTCTGCCCCACCCCTATATCTTATTTTCCTTATATTGTCGCAGAAGGCCTTGAATGTGTAGCATTTCTGCTTCATGCAAAGGTTAAGGGCAACGACGTTTTCAACCAGCGTGGTGCAGTCTAACTGCCTCAGATTTATGACCAGCTTCTCGTTGCCGTCGGTTTCAAGCGTATGTGAAACATAGGGCAAGCCGCAAAGCTGACGCGCGAAATAGACAATATAGTTAGTGCCTGACGGCTGCTTTCTTGCGTCTGCCAACAAGCCGACCACCTTCACGCTGTCTGCCTTCTCATACTTGACGTCATAGGCAGCATCACATTCGCACGTAATCAAGGCGAACAAAAGTATCAATATGTATCTTACTGTCATTTTCTTCCGATATTTACACCGACATATATATTCAACGAGCCAAACATGTGGTTTGTAGAGAACTGGCTCTTGCGATAGTTGAAAGAGTGGAGAATTGTGCTTGCGCCGACATAATACTTGGTGTTGTTCCACACTATGCCAAAGCGCCCGATACCGTCGATGTTGAAATCATCAAATCTAAAGTCTCTGAACGAGAACGACTGACGCTGCAAGTCACCCGTTGAACGCTTGTAAGCCAATGCCACAGACAACGACGCAGCAAAAAGGAAATTGGGGGCAAACACCCAGTTGTAGGCATAGCCTCCAGAAACGGAATAAGAGGAATATCTCACCTTGTTGAACATCAAACCCGAATCAAGCTTTACCTCGTCATAGCCGTGGCTCTGCAAGTTGCTTTCAACGACATCTTTCAGACTTTCATAATCAAGGTCTATTTTATGCGCAGTATAACCTATACCTACCAACGGCGAACCGCAGCTGCGCTTCTGGCATGTGCTCTGGCTGAATGCCGCTGGATAAGAGAACTTGTGGTGATTGAAGATATAATAGATATCAAAGCCCTGAATGCCAACCGACAAGCCCGAGAACGGCACACCTTTCAGAAGGTTTTTGTCTACCCCGTCTGAAAGGCTTGCCTCACGTATAGAATAGTCGTCGCCCATCTTCCTGTAATACAGGTCAATGCCGAACATTGAACTGTATAGGCTTAAATCCAATTCCTTTTTCTTGTTTCCGCTGCTCATGTGCGATATGTCAAGCGTATATCCAAGGAACACCCATCGCCAGCCGACATAGGGACCCAGCTTAACGGTAGGGTCAGGAGCGAAGGTAATAGACTGCCCCGACTTGCTTTTCAATGTGTAGAGTTCATAAGTAGTAGTGTTCTGCAGCATTACGGTATAGTTATAATGCTGTGGCTCTATGTAGTTTGTGTCTATCTCGTTAAAGCCCTTGAACACTTTGGTGAATGCCTTGCCAATGCGTCTGAATATCGTGTTCTTCTTTACCTTGCGCTTGACCACAACGCTGTCTGTCATGACTTTTTCAGTCATGGCATTGCCTGTCACGACATTTCCAGTCACAACGCTATCTGTCGTTAGGCTATCTGTCTGCCCCGATGACGGAACAAATAGCGAGATCAGGAAAACGAAGATAAAGAATCGTTTCATATACAATCAGAATTTGCCCAATATGCGGTCAAGAACCCAATTTACGGGAGTCGCTGAAACACTGGTGCATGAACATGCCCCTATGCCCTGCAGGTCTTCAATTACAGCCTTGATGATAGGAAGCTGAATATACGGCGGGTTGGCTACCGTTATGCTTGTAGTGCCTTCGCTGGTAACAACCTGTATAGGGTCATAGTTATAGACAGAGAAACTCAGCATGCCCTTGTCGCCGATAACCTCTATACGGTCTTCCTTTGCCGACTTGTGACCTACGAAGCACCATGAGCCGCTGCCTGGCAAACCGCTTTCAAACTTGAAGCATGCGCTGATGCTGTCTTCTGTCTTGTATAGACCTCCTCTGTTGGCGCAATAGCCCACAGCCTCGGTAATCACACCGAAGAACTCTTGAAGAATGTCAAGCTGATGTGGCGCAAGGTCATAGAAATAGCCACCACCAGCAATATCTGGCTGCAAGCGCCACGGCATAGACTGAGCAGACTTGTAATCCAAATCACGAGGAGGGCATGAGAAACGTATCTGAACATTTACTATATTGCCTATCTTTCCGCTGTCTATAATTTCCTTGACACGCTTGAAATAAGGCAGATAGCGGCGATAATATGCCACAAAGCAAGGAACGCCTGTCTGCTCGCTTACACGGTTTATGCGCACACAATCGTCATAGTTTGACGCCAAAGGCTTCTCTACATAAACAGGCTTGCCTGCCTTCATCGCCATAATGGCAAACGTGGCATGGCTAGAAGGTGGCGTGGCTATATATACAGCATTGATATCGGGGTCGTCTATCAGTTCCTGTGCGTCAGTGTACCACTTGCTTATATGGTGACGCTCAGCGTATGAACGTGCCTTAGCCTCGCTACGGCTCATTACTGCAACTATACGTGAACCTTCCACTTCATTAAAAGCCGGGCCAGACTTCTTCTCTGTCACTTCACCACAACCGATAAAACCCCAATTAAGTTTTTTCATATTATTATATTTGAAAGATATATTACAAAGCAACATGCCGAGATGCAGCTTGTTTTTTACTATTGAATGTTATGAATATACTATGATTATGCAAAGATAATGCAAATCGTAGACAAAACAAAACAATGTAATCTGTTTTTCATTATACAAAGTGCCTATATCATGTTATATATGTATTAATTTTTGACATATTATATATAAAAAAGCTTTCCGCCAATACTCATATATAGCAATACAAGCATAGACGAAAAGCCGAATGTATGTTTTCTTAAGAACAAATATTGATTGTTGCCTATCGTTTAGAACAAGTCATGTGTTTGTATGTTGTCTCCCCAATGGTGGTCTTTAGGGAATTGTTTACCGCCCCATGCTTTCTTTGATGTCCACTCTGCTGACGCATCTGTCCAGAACGGGTGTGTAGCAGGCAAGCCTAACGGCAAGAAAGAAAGCGACGTCATGTAAAGACTGCCGTTGTTGGTATACCAGTCGGCAACATCTGGCTGGCTACCGCAAAAGCCGATTGTAAGGAAACCGTCTTTTATATTCTCGTGATTGTCGAACATGCGATGCAGAACAGCTGTCAACGCTGCACGCACCTGACCGTTGGTCAAGCCTTCAGGCAAGCAACGATACCATGCCATTAGCGCAAGCGGCTGCATGGTTGCCATGCGATAAGGTATTGAACGCCCGAATACAGGGAATGTTCCTTCTGGTGAAATGAATCGCTCAAGAACTATGCTGTATTTCTGGGCACGACGCAACTCGCGGTCATAGTATTTCTTGTAGTCTATGCGTGTATAGCACTTTGAATCGCGCATTGCCTGCAGCGTTTCAAGATACATAGGGTGAAAGACATAGCTGCTGTAATAATCGAAAGCGAAACTAGGACCGTCGGAATACCAGCCGTCGCCTGTATACCACTCTTCCATTTTCCTGATAGCCGAGTTTACACGATATTCGTCACCGTCAGCACCGCTTTTGATAAGAAAGCTTTCTATCGTTGAAGAGAACAGCAGCCAGTTTGTATATGGCGGGTCAACGCTTCGCAAACCCTTGAACGCTTCAAAATAGCGCTTCTTGGTAGTTTCGTCTAACGGCTTCCACAGCTGGTCGTAGGCACGAAGGAAACTTTCGGCTATATATGCAGCATCTACCAATGCCTGACCTTGACCTTGCCACAAAAGACAATCGGGGCTATTGGGGTCAACGGCATTCGCATAGCTTTTCAGCGCCCATTCCCTTAACTGCTTGCGCTTCTTGCCTTCATCGGTATTGTCGTCGGGCAAAGCAAGCCATGGAGCAACGCCAGCCATAAGCCTGCCGAAACATTCCATATAGGCAACACGCTTGTCGCGGCCGTCCCAGTTTGGACTAACCTCTAGTCGCATGTTCTTCTGCAATGTTCCTGCTGCCATGTTGCTGAGCACTGGCTCTGCCATGCTGTATAACAGATTTACCCAATATGCGCGGTCTTGGCTGTTGCCTGATTCAAGATATCTTACATATTCGCATGACGCCAACAGGAAAGCGCCCACTCCGAAGTTGGCTTCTGAATCTTGATTGATAGTCTGCCCTGGAATAGCACGGTCGCCTATAGGCTGCACATATCCCACCTTTCCGCTTTTCTGCAGAGCAACGTCTTTAAGATATTTCCATGCCTTGGTTACAACAGGCATATATTCAACGGCATCAAGATAACCGTTGTTGATGCCCCAAAGAATGCCGTAAGTGAAGAATGCCGTTCCGCTTGTCTCTGGACCTGGAGCGAAATCTGCATCCATCATACTGCGTGTCCAATAGCCTTCTGGCTGCTGAAGTTTTGCCACAGATGCCGCCATGCGAACATACTTGTCAACGAAGAACTGGCGTTTGCTGTAGTTTTGCGGCAAGTCTTGGAGAATCTTCGCAAAGCCAGCAAGCACCCAGCCGTCGCCTCTTGCCCAGAAGTCTTTCTTGCCGCTGTTTGTCTTGTGCTTAGGGTAAACATATCTGCCGTCTCTATAATACAAGCCTGTCTCCTTGTCAAGCATCACGCTGTCTGAATAGCAGACATATTCATATAGTTTTTCTAGATATTTGTCGTTGCCTGTTATCTTGTATAGCTTGGTCATTACAGGCATAACCATATACAAGCCGTCTGCCCACCACCAATAGTCGTTGCGGTCAGTAGACATTTCATATTCCATCACCTCACGCGCACGCTTTATCTTATAGTCTACAGGCTGCAGGTTATATAAGTCGGCATAGGTTTGAAAACATATCTGCCAATCGCCGAACAGAACATGGTCATCGTCTTCGCCATAGTCATATTTCCATTTGGAACGGTCAGTGCCTTTAGCGCCTTTCCACTGGTTATGCTCTGCCCACTCTTCGGAATACTTGCGATAGGCTTCATTGCCAGTAAGGCGATACGCTTCCATGTTTCCCGTATGGTAAGCGGCATTATCCCAGAAAGCACGCACCTTGGAGCTGTTGTTCTTCTGCCAATAGGTGTTTACACGGTCAATGATTTTTCTAACTTCCTTTGCTTCTGTCTCGCTCTTGTCGGCTGCTACAGAAGGAAAGGCTACAAATGTTGCCAATAGGCAAAACATTACTCTTACAACTGATTTAAGATACATATTATGTCAAAACTTGTTTTCAATGCACAAAGTTAATGATTTTATAATAATATATGTATCTTAAATCGGTCAAAAAGAGTTCGATATTCGTAATTGTTTATCTTTACGCTATGATATTCGCTATTATCAAGCTATCATATTCGCTATTATCGGAAGTTATTAGCGTTTGTCAGTCTTTACGCCACCATATTCTCATTATCTTGCGGTAAATGGCAATCTGATTGAATACGGAGACAAGAATGAACAGAACAAGGCCAAGCATTATTGCAGGCAACAACGAGCCTTCTTCTATCTGAGGGAACAATGTTTCTATCACGCCCATGTAGTAGGAACGAATGAAACTTATTATTACTATCGCTATAACGAGCACTATAGCGTTAAGGCAAAGCGTAAGCACCTCATAAGGCAACGCTACCTTTAACGGGCAATAGCCTATAAGCAGCAGATTCTCAAGCTTCGTGGTGTTCTTCTGAACAAGCAGATATATGCTGAGCATCAGTATATAGAAGCTCAATATGCTTATTACAACGCCGATAACCATTACAACAGACACAATCATCTTGAGGAAATAAGTAGTCTTTTCGCTCTGCAGCTTGTCGTCGTCTACATCATAGCCTTTCTTCTGAAGGTATTTGGCAATGTGCTCATCGGCAGGGTTTGAAACCTCTACTATCAGTCGTGTTGGGTCAGACGTGCTTTCAGGGGCATAATATTCGTTGCTCCAATCCATGAATGACTGCGGCACGAGTATAGTGTTCAGTCTGTTGGAGAAACCTATCACCTTGCCTTTGTATTCGTCTTGGTGACCGTTGCCGTGAATGTAGATGTGGAAATCTATCATGCCTACTAGACCGTCGCTTATCTTTGGCAATGAATGCGACTGAGCAAAGCCAAAGTTATACATATTTATATATGTGCGCGGAAGAATAATCGGCACCTCACGGCTTCCTTCTTCATATTTCCAATCTTTTAATGACACGTCAACAAAGCCGTCGGGAACACTCTCAAAAAATAGCTCCGAGCTAAGCACCGACTGCCCTGCAACGCCCATCTTTGCATCTACCTTATATTCCGTTGACGTAAATCTGCCTGCCTTCTTCACGAAGCTCTGGCTAGTGAAGTCGTCTATCTCCGAACCAGTGAAAGAGTTGCTTCGCCCAGACAATGTGCTTGCAGTTCCTATCTTCTTGCTTACTATCAGATAGTCTGACTTCATGAAGCTGTCTTGCGAAGTGAACACTGGCAATACATCGCAATAGAACTGATAGCCGAGAAGCACGATTAGCATGCCTATCAAGTTAGCGAAGACAAAGCCTGCAAACTGTGGTATGCTGATATGTTGACGCAATAATTTCCAAACCAAATTCATAACCTGAATACTTTTTCGTAGTTTAAATCCATGTGTTTGCCAATGCTGGTTACAATAACGCCTGCACCTTGCTCATTGGCTTCTTTCATCATTATATCGCCCATTATCTTTGAGTTCGTGTCGTCAAGGTGACTGATTGGCTCGTCTACAAGAATGAAATCGAAAGGCTGAACCAAAGCACGAATCATTGCTACACGCTGCTGCTGACCGAAAGACATCTTGCCTATCTTTGAATCTAGCTTGTCGGCTATTCCAAGCATATCAAACCACTCGCTTATCTGCTGCTTCGTCTTGAAACCTGTCAACTTGTTCTTTATCTCTACATTCTCATATGCTGTAAGTTCGGGAAACAGGCGCAGCTCCTGAAACAAATAACTTAGATGCTGCTTGCGCATGTCTATCCAGTCGGAAACTTTCAAGCTTTTTGTATTTATTGTGTCAAATGTAACGCTTCCGCTATAGTCATGACGATAACCCATTACATAACTGCAAAACGTGCTTTTTCCCTTGCCGCTGTCGGCTTCTACTAAATATAAATGTCCTTTTTCAAACAGCACTTCAGTGTTCCATATTCCAGAATCAATGTCGTTGCGTTGAGAAAACACTTGTGGAACTACTGAATGAAATCCTATACTTTCCATTACTTTATAGTGTAAATAACCGTATTGATGTTGCCTAGCAATGGTTTCAACAAACCTGAAACCGCACTGTCACTGCCTTCTTTATCTAATATTGAACCTATATTCAAAACCATGCACATGCGCTGACCCTTTATCTTGTCTTCAACGCCTGTCAGCAACGGCTTATAGGCATTGGCTTGCGCATCAGAATTGCCGTCAAGCTTGCCTGCAGACAGAAGCGCCAGTTCTTCTGTGCTTCCTGAATAATATTGAAGATCGGAAGTTACACCGAAATAATATGACATGGAACCGTTAGTGAAGCAATAGGCGTCTTTCGCCCAGTCTGTTATCTTGCTTCCGCTTGGGCACGACTGCTTCCAGTAGTCTACATCGTCAAGGAAACTCTTGCTGCCCAGCTGTGCGCTCATCTGCATGGCAGCATTGTCATCGCCGAACTGATGCATCACGACAGAGAGGTCACCGTCAATGCTCTTTATGATATTATCCATGTCTATGGCTGTGTTCAAGCCAGTAAGCAACGCCTGTAACGACTTGTTTGAATGAAGCAGACCGATAAAGTCTTTTCCGTCAACATTCATGAACATTCCGAATGCCGCGTTGTCGGGCATTGTCTTAAGATATTTGTCTGTGATTGGCCTGAACACCTTTACAGATTCTTTCAGTGCATTGTCTATGCTCTTGTTCAGCGAGAATGTTTCTCCCTTTATCACGAGAGAGCCGTTGTCTGCATTCATCTCTGCTGCTATAATAATCTGCGAAGGGTCAGCTTCTTTAGGCGCGCCAAGTGTAAACGGCGCTACAAACTTCGACGGCAACGCTGCTGCCTGCGCTACAACGGCAATTGGGCTGCTAAGGCTATCCAGTTTGTCAAACATAGGCGTTCCCTTTATGCTCTGCTCTTCTTCCTGCTTCAGATATTTTGCTATCTGCTGCTTTGCTTCTGCCTGCTGCGCTACCATTACAGGGCCCATTACAAGCAGTGCGTCAGAAGAAAAGCCTGCTACCCATGAATCTTTTATCACCGTAAAGCGTGAGTCGCTGCGCTCTAACGTTTGCTGACAATAACCGTTTTTCGACAATTCGTTGAACCACTTGTCAAGCTTGCCGTCATCAGAAACCTTGGCTACAAGCCCAATGTTTCCTTCTGCCGATTCAAAGACATATATTTTCGACGTGAAGTCTATTCCGCATTCGCTTGCGTCGTCTACCTTCAGCAGTTCATTTACAAGCGTTGCTGCCTTGTTTTCATCAACGCCAGTCTGCCCCATTGTCTTCTTCATGTCTATAGAGACAACGGCAATGCTGTTCTCTGGTATCGTGTCGACATAATCGTCACCAGAACAAGATGCGAGCGACAGCACGAATGCAAACAGCACAGGCAATGCTACCCAAAACTTTCCTAAATACCCTTTCATATCTTTATCCAAAAACATATAAATAAATTTACTCACACGAACGCTCTTCAGCATTCATGCTTATCAGCTATATGCAACAATCAATCAAATCTAATTTATTTTTCTCAAAACAATCTTTCATCATACGGTGTCGTTCCTTAATACCAGCTGACTCATCATCGTTGCCGACAGTGCTGCCGTCTCTGTGCGCAATCGGCTTGAACCTAACGTTATTGACTCGTAGCCGTTTTCTATAGCCATGTTCACCTCGTCGAGAGAGAAGTCTCCTTCAGGGCCAATAAGCACAGTTATGTTCTCGCCTTCTTCCGACTGGGCAAGCGGAGAAATCAGCTTATAGAAATCTTTGCGCTCTATCTCCTCATAGCAGTGCGCTATGAACTTGCGGCCTTTTATAGGTGTTTTTATGAAATCCTTGAAAGACACCATAGTGTTTATTTTCGGCTTCCACGGCTTGTGGCTCTGCTTCACTGCAGACACGATAATCTTCTCAAGTCTCACGGTGCGCATCACCTTGCGCTCCGAGAACTTGCAGTTGAGAAAGGAAATCTCGTCAAAACCTATTTCCGTAGCCTTCTCGCAAAGCCATTCTATACGATCCATCATTTTCGTCGGAGCCATGGCTATGTGTATATTGCCTCTCCAGCCCTTCACTTGCGGAATCTTCTCTTTTATTTCATACATGCAACGCTTTGTTGCCGCAATCGTCACGACCGCATTGTAGAAATTGCCTTCTCCATCCATTAAAAACATCTCATCGCCGCTTTTCAGACGCAGCACACGCAAAGCATGCATAGCCTCATCCATAGGCAGTTCTGTAAGATTAACAGCATCGGGCACATAAAAAAATCTCATTTCCTTCATAGCAGTTATTTACTTTGTTGAAGTCTTGCTCTCCTCGTTATGCTCACGGCGTTTCTGTTCGTCGCGCAAATGAGAGGCAAGCTCATAGTTTTCTTCTGCAATAGCTCTGTCTAATGCAGACTGAAGCATTTCGTCGCTTATTGAGTTAACAGGCAGAGTCACGCCGTTGGCGTTCTCCCTGTATTCAGTCGACTGACGCTTCATTAGTTTTGAATCAATATATATTGGAATTTCTCCAATGAGAGAGAGTAACACCGCGTCAGACGCTCTAATGAGCATCGGGTCTAACGTGTCGGCGTTGTAAAGCAATGTACGATACTGTCCGTCAATTATGTCTTCTATCACAATTTCCAGATTCAGGTCTGTATATGTCTTTAATAGATTACACATCACCTCAGGCAACATTATGTTGGATATTGGTATCATCTTCAGTCGCAGCTCTATCTGCACAGCCATAGCCTTGTCGCAGACTATCGTAATCTGTCGCTCCATGAGCTCGTCTGTCAATATCAGCAGCCCCATGTTTTCTGTGCCCAATATCTCTGAGACACCTTTGAATATCAGTCTTTCTCTAGCCATACTCAATCTTGGCAAAGCCTACGCCTCGCCTTTTTTAGTCTTGAAAAACAGAACGAACAGCACAGCTACAGCAAGGGCATAGCCAGAAAATATAAGCCATGTAGTCTGCCAGTCTCCAAGAAGATACTTTCCTTCCCAATGACAGTAATGGTCTACCACAGCACCTGCCGCAAGCGTGCCCACAGAAGCGCCTATGCCGTTTGTCATCAGCATAAACAATCCTTGCGCAGAAGCCTGTATAGAAGCGTCGGTTTCCTGTTCTACAAACAATGCGCCTGAAACATTGAAGAAATCAAATGCCACGCCATAGACTATCATCGAGAGAATAAACATCCACAATCCGTCACCAGGGTTTCCTATTCCGAAGAATCCGAAACGCAGCACCCATGCTATCATTGCAATGAGCATGACGGTCTTTATTCCGAATCGCTTCAGGAAAAACGGTATCATCAATATACATAATGCCTCAGATATCTGCGACAGCGACGTCAGCAGCGTAGCATTGTTCGCACCGAACGTGTGAGCATATTCTGCCACTCCGCTGAAACTTGTTATAAATGGCGTAGCATAGCCGTTGGTTACCTGCAGCGACATGCCGAGCAGCATCGAGAAGATAAAGAACAGCGCCATTTTTTTCTGTCCGAACAGTCTGAAAGCATTCAGTCCAAAAGATTCTGACAATGATATCTTTCCCTCCTTCTTCACTATCGGGCACTTCGGCAACGTAAACGAATACACTGCAAGCACAAAGCCCAATACCGCAGACACGCCGAACTGCATGAAGCTATACTGGAAACGGCTCTCGTCGGTAACGCTGAAGAAGAAGCCTTCGTCTGACGTATATGCAGCGCAGTTGACAAACCACATGGCTGCAATGAAGCCTACCGTTCCCAGCACACGTATCGGAGGGAAATCAAGAATAGTGTCATAGCCGTTGCGCTTCAATGTAGAGAAAGCCACCGTGTTCGACAATGCCAGTGTCGGCATATAGAACGCCACGCTCAACGTGTAAAGCACGACAAACAGACTTCTCTGCTCTATCTGGTTGCCCAAACCCGTTGAATAGCCTATCCACCAGCAGCCGAGCATGAAAGCGCCTGCCAGCAGATGGCACAAGCCAAGAAGTCGCTGCGGTTGAACAAGCCTATCTGCTATTATGCCCATAATCGTAGGCATGAAAATTGACACGAGTCCCTGAATGGAATAGAACCAGGGTATAAGGTCTCCAAGACCTGCTGAACCCAGATAATTACTCATGCACGTAAGATATGCTCCCCAAACTGCAAATTCGAGGAAATTCATAATAGCTAATCGAGCCTTCAAATTCATAGAATAGAACTTTATCATCACCTTATCCGTACTACACGAGCAACAGAATCATCTTCCTTGCTACGAGCGTACTTTATATCTATGCAAAGATAATGCAAAAAAAAGATATAAGCAAAATAAATAACATATTTTATAGGGTTAGACTATAAATGTAAGGCTTGATGATAGCTAAAAGGCGACAAATTATGGCATTAATAGCTTTTGCTGCAAGAAAAGCTTATGTTTACGCATAGCAAAACATATATTTATCATTCATTAACCATATCTTTCCCTGTCTCATAGCTTATAGTCATTTCTTTAAGAATGTTTATCATGTCTTGCTTAAGGCTATTAGGTTCTAAAACAACAATCTTTCTTCCGTGCCATAAAAGTTCCTGAATGAAATCATGAGAAGGGCGCACCGTAAGTTCATATTCTGCATATGAATCATTCTCACCTGTCTTCACTCTTCTCTGACTTGAATGCAGAGGAACCTCGTCAATATAATATTGTTCTGGATAGAAAGCACGTATTCGTATGCGCATTGGCTCAATGCTTTCATCTTTCATTATTCCGAAACTGTCTGCATAGAACTCTTCTGGGGCAAGTCGCCTTGCCGTTTCTAACGGCAGATTATGTTTCTTGCAAACAACTTCAAGATTATCAATCCTGTCAAAAGGCAATACTCTTGCCACGTCTGTATCTTTCTTGATACCAACAATATACCAACGTTGGTGAAACAAACGCACGAAGGCAGGAACAAGTTCCATATCAGTCTCGTCGCCCCACATTGGAGTATAGTGGAATCTAAGCCAATAGCTTTTATCAATAGCTCCAAGAATAACGTCAAGATATTCGCTATTGCGTGGTGGCTGCTCCAATATTACCTTTGAATGATATTTCAACATATCGCCCAAAGAAGCCAAACGCAATGTGCTAAGCATCCAGTCCGTTATCTCGTTGTTTACATAATTGTCTCTTTCTATATAGTATCTATAGCCGTCTTTCTTGTCGCATTCTATTCCTAAACCGAACTGGCTGCGTATTTCATCACGATAGCGATGAAACGTTCTCAAGGATAGAGCTTCGCCATAAGCGTTGCTGTTCGACTCTTTCCATTCATCGCTGATTTCTTCAAACGTCATTCGCCTCTTTTCGAGTTTTCCTATAATCCAGCAGTAAAATCTGGTTCTGTTGTCCATATTATTCTTGTGTTATTGTTGAGGATAGTCAATTATCATATTATTTTCTTCTTAGAAACTCATTCATACAGTTCATCATCTGTTCATAGAAATCTCTTTCTGCCATTATATACGACAAATGATATGAATCAATGATTATCTTGTCTTTAGACGGAGAATAATATATCAATAGCGGTCGAAAGATTATTTTGTCCATATTTCCTCTACTCTTCAAAAAAT
>JAUNIZ010000327.1 GCA_030523165.1 Prevotellaceae bacterium | reverse complement strand
AACGGCCTTTGTCTATAACCAACATTCCATCGTCAGTAAATACATATTCAGTATGTATTATCCTCTCTACCATCTTCACCGCAACCATCATCAGCACAAAGCCTATAGCCACATTTACAGCGGAACGGTTCCAAAGAAAGAAAACCGTTGCCGAAGCGACTATAAGGATAGTCAGATAGTTAATCCAGCTAATACGATAATGAAAGGTTCTGTTCATCAGGATTTATTGCTTCTGTTGCATGTTTAGGCAACAAAGTTACTCATTTTAAAATAAAAAGCATAACATTACGATATAAAGTGACAGATTTTACTCCAAAAATAACTTGCTTATACATTTGTTTTCAGAAATTCTTATTACTTTTGCAACCGATATTACTTCTATAGAAATGGTTTTCAAATATGACTTTTTGATTATCGGCGCAGGAGTTGCCGGTATGAGCTACGCCCTTAAGATAGCAAGAGCGCATAAAGGAAAGATAGCGATTATCTGTAAGACGACGCTCGACGAGGCCAATACAGCTTTCGCACAAGGTGGTGTCGCATCTGTTACTAACCTCAAAGTGGATAACTTCGAGAAGCATATCGAAGACACTATGATTGCCGGAGACTTCATTAGCGACAGAAAAGCGGTGGAGCAGGTGGTCAGAAATGCACCTGAACAGATTCAGGAACTCGTCAACTGGGGTGTAAACTTCGACCGCAAGGATGACGGGGAGTTCGATTTGCACAGAGAAGGAGGCCACTCTGAATTCCGTATTCTTCATCATGCCGACGATACTGGCGCAGAGATACAGCGCGGACTAATGGAAGCGGTAAGAAACAATCCTGCCATTGACATATTGGAAAACCACTTTGCGGTGGAGATAATCACACAGCATCACCTCGGCATAGAGGTTACAAGACGTACTCCCGACATTGAATGTTACGGCGCTTACGTGCTTAATCCAAAGACACAGAAGGTAGATACATATCTCAGTAAGGTTACGCTTATGTGTACCGGCGGTTGCGGTGCCGTTTACCAAAGCACTACCAACCCTATCATATCTACTGGCGACGGCGAGGCTATGGTATATCGTGCAAAGGGAACAGTTCAGGACATGGAGTTTGTACAGTTCCATCCTACAGCCCTTTATCACCCGGGAGAAACTCACCCGGCTTATCTTATAACCGAGGCTATGCGCGGTTATGGCGGTATTCTCCGTTTGCCTTCAGGCGAGTCTTTCATGGAGAAATACGACAAGCGCCTGTCTCTTGCTCCACGCGACATCGTAGCTAGAGCCATAGACAAGGAAATGAAAATACACGGTATAGACCATGTTTGCCTTGACGTTACGCACAAGGACGCTGAGGAAACAAAGCATCACTTCCCTAACATTTACCAGAAATGCCTTTCTATAGGCATAGACATCACCAAGGAATATATACCGGTAAGGCCTGCTGCCCACTATATGTGTGGTGGTATAAAGGTTGACCTCAACGGTGAATCGAGCATCCATCGCCTTTATGCGATAGGCGAATGTTCATGCACTGGTCTGCATGGAGGCAACCGTCTTGCTTCAAACTCACTCATTGAAGCTGTCGTTTATGCCGACGCAGCGGCAAAGCACTGCCTTGCCCATGTTGACGAATACAGTTTCAACACTGATATTCCGCAGTGGAATGACGAAGGCACAATGACCAACGAGGAGAAGATTCTTATCACTCAGAGCGTGAAAGAGGTGTGCCAGACAATGAGTAACTATGTCGGCATAGTGCGTAGTGACCTTCGTTTGAAGCGTGCATGGGACCGTCTTGACTTGCTCTACGAAGAGACAGAGGCTCTTTTCAAGCGTGTTAAAGCCAGCCGTGATATATGCGAACTTCGCAACATGATTAACGTAGGTTACCTTATAACCCGTCAGGCTATAGAGCGAAAGGAGTGCCGAGGCTTGCATTACACTATCGACTATCCTCTACATGCATACGACAGCAAGAGCGAATAATTAAATATCTATATCTATAAAAACAACAATAGGGCGTATCGTGGTTTCGATACGCCCTATTTTATTGCTTGTAAACACCCACGAGTGGGGTATCATTAACACCCATGAGTGGGGTACCATC
>JAUNIZ010000326.1 GCA_030523165.1 Prevotellaceae bacterium | reverse complement strand
CTACAATAATATTGAATGAGTCAATATATTTACAATGCGTATCAGTGCAGTACATTATTTTACCGTTAGATAGAATAGCAACTATTTGTTGATTATACACATTGAATGCAATATCAAGAATGTCGCCATCAATGACATGTCTGTCACCACAGAACTTGTTTTGTTTCCATAATCCTTTATCTTTTCCATAAGATGTCCATTCACTATAGAAACGCGTTTCCAAATATCTGTGTCCGTCTGTACAGGCAATCAAGGGCCTTTCTTGATGGGCGACCATTTGTTTGGCATTAGTTGCTCCTGCTTTTTTAATCAGACATTGCATTTCATCATATTGTCTCCTCACTCCCGTGTGGTAAATTCTAATATTTTGGTCATCAGTAAATACAGCGATAAAAGGTTTGCTTTGTATTGGTTGGATTGAAAGAATAGTTCTACCGTCCATATATTGTGACAGTAATTTCCCATCACGAGTGCTCCATAGATGAAGTGTTTTTCCTTTTTCATCTGCAGCGGCAAGTGTCCTTTCAGGCAGAAAACACACCATACTTGGGTTTGGTGCAGGACTTTTCAGCAATTCCTCATCCCCACTTTTCAAATCGAACAGATATAATATGTTTCCCTTTTTTCTAATCACTTTGTCACCATAGGTTATCAATTTCCCCATATGATTAGATACAAAATGCTCTTCATACCAGGTTTCATTTCTATTCTCGCTATTCATTACCCATGTTCTATCATCCGTTTCTCCCATTAGCCATTTGCCGTTTTCTGACAAATGTATGTTCATCACAATAGAAGGACAAGCAAAGTCTGCTACTCTTTTTTCATTGTCCAAGTTCCATAACTGAACTTTCCTCTTTGTTCCTACACTATGAAAGCCTAAAGTCGCAGCACTCTTTCCGTCACCAGATATTGCTGCGTCCATTAGTAGAATTGAACCTCTGGAAAGTTCATATTGTTGTTCGCCTTCACTTTCAACAATCAATCTGCCATCACCATACGATATCACCTGAAATGAATCATTACCAACTTTCGACAGAATATCTTTTTGTCGGAGATCTTTAACATCCCAAAATGTTGTACTCCTTAAAGATGTAGCATCTTCCCCTTCAATAGGATTCTCACATTGTTTCCAGTCAGTCATGTCTATCATGTGGCAATCTCGCAAGTCATAACATACCTGTCGTCCTTTATAATAGAGGTATAAGATGTGGCCAGCAATAATACATTTTTGCAGTTTATGAAATATATTCTTTCTACCATCTCCTCCTATTATTCCGGAGTAATACCATTGCTTGTCATCTTCTATACTAAACACATAGACGCTGCCTGCAACAATAAACAGTCTATTGCCATGAAACTCCATTTTCCCCACTTTCTTATTCAACTCATGATTAAACACCATCATACCGCTCTCAAGAGAGAAAATGTTAAGCTGTATTTGTTGTCCGCGGTCGTTAACTGCTATTGCTGCCAGAAATTCTCTTTCTTCCGACAGACAAAGATTAGTGTATAGCACAACATCGTCTGAAGACAATCCTACTGTCGTCCTGTCAATTTCTGATTCACTCAAATCTATCTTCTCATAACCGATAGGGTTATCTGGCAGTCTATGCCCTTTTAGCCATAGCCTTGAATAGTCGGGAGTACCGCTAGTATCTGTTCCAGGAAAGCAACTAAACAGATTTTCAACAAGGAAGTGTGAATGATCATCTGTCATATCCATGCCCGCTTTGTGTACATTGCATGCTATGCCGTTCTTCCAATATTCTCCACTGCCCCATCTAATATGTGTCATTACGGGATAAGGAATCTGCCTGCTATTCCATAATTCCATTATGTTATCTTCTATCTGGCTTTGACGGATAATCCATTGAGCCGACAGATAGTCACGATAAATCTGATGAGGAAAAGCCGTAATGATGTTGTCCCGATAAAGTAATCGCATGTCTTGCGTCAGGAGGCTTGTTATATTAACAACATTAAGTTCTGGTATTTTTTCTTCCCTGTAGTATTCCTGAATTGGCAATAGTTTATCATAATCAATAATAATGTTTTGTAGAATCTTATTAAACAGTGTTCTGAATTCACTATTGCTATAATTCAACCGAC
>JAUNIZ010000325.1 GCA_030523165.1 Prevotellaceae bacterium | reverse complement strand
TCTTCAGTTTCTTCTCCTTCTCCACTTTCTTCTTTTTCTTTTACTTTATAGAATCCAAGACCGTCAGGTTCCTGATTAATAAGTACGTATGAATTTACAGGAACTTCTGTTGATACATATACACCTGTCATATAGGTTGTAGAATATCTATATAAAATTCCTGAATATGGTCCATCCATATGATATGTTCCAGCTTGACCTTTTACTATATATGGAGTATTTGCCACAATTGAAGCCTCTTCTTTAATCAATATCTTGCCTTCTTCAGAGAAACCATTGCAGCTATACACGTTCATACCGGACGGTATATCGCAGTCAACGGGTACTATAAGAGTATTGTATTCATCAGATGTCAATGTGTAGTCTACGCCAGGGAAATCCGTACCACCTGTAACATTGAAATAGGTGTAGGTCGGTTCAGTGTAAACCTTTTGCTGAAGTTGTCCGTTTGCATCTCTGTACGTAAAACTGATACCAGACATATTAATCTGATATTTGGAATTATATGTACTGTTGTCTGCTATGAGACCTATCGTAAAAAGAGCATCGCAAGGGTTACCGCTTTCATCATCGGGATACAATTCCAGATTCTTTCCAGAGTAACATGCTATATTTAAAGTTACATCATCAGGCATTTTGCATACAATAGTATGTCCAGATGTTCCACGTTCAGACAGTGCAATGTCGTCAACTGTTTCACGTCCAGATGTCACTGTGTTTATATGTATTCCCTTAGGCACAGCGAGCGTCATGTTGAATGCCGTGTAGTTAACATCAGGGTCATTTTGATAAACAGTTAAATAAGTTACTGTACTTCCATCTGCAGTAACCGCCAGTTCTTCATCCATCCACAGTCTGAAATTCTCTTGGGCGAATGCTTGCGTTGTAACCAACGCAAGCATTGAAATTA
Organism: Prevotellaceae bacterium; assembly: GCA_030523165.1. Lineage (GTDB taxonomy): Bacteria > Bacteroidota > Bacteroidia > Bacteroidales > Bacteroidaceae > Prevotella. The sequence goes on along the minus strand of JAUNIZ010000325.1, from coordinate 1,240 downwards.
ATAATTTAATACTTTTCATAATCTTTTATTTTTGATTTTATTCTTTGTCTATCAACATTCTTTTTTGTTTTCAATATTGTATCTAAATATATATCTATTATCAATGCTGCATCATATGAATTGATGATACCGTCTCCGCTTACTTCGGCTGCCTTGGTGTTTATCTTTACGTCATCACCTAAGAAATAACTTATTGTAAGTGATGCATCGTAAGAGTTGATAACACCATCTTCATTTACGTCTCCCATCAATATTGTCATATCTCCAGCCTCACGTGCGAGTTTTTTATTCTCTACGTTGCCGGCAGAGTCTACAGCCAATACACAGAATCCATAGTCAAGGCCAGATTCACCCTTAAACATATAAATACTGTCTGTGATTACGTCTTCATTCTTTATCCATGAACCATATTTATTTTCTTGAACATACAGTTCATACTTCCATATTCCAGAACGTTTATCGCTTCCTTCAAAGTGTAGCGTGAATGTACTGTCATTGGTCGTTTCATAAGAAGATATCGTGCTGACAGGCGCAATGGTATCCATAATGTTAGTCCATATCGGTGTAATGATAGGATCATTGTAGTCGAACACTATTGACGCACTGTTTTCTATCGATACGCCATCATCAAGATTGTCTTTGAGCTTTATATTGAATGAAACCTCTCCCATACCGTTTCCGCTGTAGTTTACAGGCAAGAATCCTGACATAGGATTGTCTGTAGGATCTAATGTCATCGGGTCTAAAGAAGTGAAATGCCATTTTGCAATACCGGTTTCTTCTTCATAATCCAATTTCATTTGAGCGATAGTATATATTTCAGGTCTCATGTCAACTGTTACCACAGTAGACTTGTTGCCGTCCAACTCAACAACCTTGTCACCTATCCTTATTTCAGTAGGCTCGAAACTGCTTAGGTCAAACTTGCTGTTGTCAAGAGTGTCAGTTATAATAACTTCATGGGCGGCAGCTGTTGCGATTGCAGTATCATTCTCAAACTCAATTGTATAATATAAATCTGCTTGGTCTTTCTTCACGTAACGTGAACCCGACTCGGAAAGATATCCATATATGTCATTAGGATCATATGAATTAATAGGATTACATTCTCCTCCATCAGGTGGTATTGGTGGACAATTAGGCTTTTTCGAGAGGAATGCTAATATACAATCAATATTTGTAAAAGCATGACCAAAAGAATTACTGTTGATTTTATTCAAATTATTTAGAAGTTTAAATG
>JAUNIZ010000079.1 GCA_030523165.1 Prevotellaceae bacterium | reverse complement strand
ATATAGTTTCGACTTCAGTTATCTATAGTTTTGGTTTCTGTCATTTATAGTATTGACATGTAAAGCATCGTTTTGCGCTCTGTAAAGCTATTGTTTATTGCAGCTAAAACTATGTTTTCCTATGACGAAAGCATAGGTTTACGCAATGTCAGAATACAAGCACAGAGGTAAGGGAACATGCAACTCCCAACAGGAATCCGAGAACTACCTGATGCAGAGAGTGTTGGCGCAGAATCATACGGCTTGTTCCTACCATGCCTGCCAATATGATTACTATACAGAGCCACCATACTGGATTGAACGAGAATATCGTGGAAAACGCTACAAGAGCGCCTGCCACTCCTCCTATTGCCGCTGTATGGGTAGATATTTTCACATACAGATTGACCATTGCACATGCTATCTGTATGAAAAGAGCTGCTATCAGAATGCTGCGCATGAAGTGTGGCACATGCAATACCTCCATTAGATAATAGCATGTGAAGTAACATATGATTGAAATGACGTAGGGAATCATGCGGCGTTCCTTGTTTCCGAACTCGATAAGTGTCCACCCATGATAATTGCGGTAGAGGCGTATCATAGCCGTAGGCAGCAAGATAGTGAAGATATACACCATCAGAATAAGAGACAGCTTGTATGACCACGACAGGAGATTGAGGTAACTGAAAATCAGAATCCCCATAAATCCGACTATCGGAAGATAGAACGGTGTGAAGATTGTGCTAAGAATCTTCGCAACGAAAATGATTTCCTTTTCTCTCATTCGCATAGTGTCATTTCTCCTAAATGCTGCCGTAATAGCAGGTAAATTGTACTTTGTAAGCGTCATTTTCTTCTTAGTCTTGCTACAGGAATGCCCAGTTGTTCGCGATATTTCGCTATCGTTCTTCGTGCTATAGGGTAGCCCTTGCCTTTCATTATATCGCTAAGCGCATCGTCGCTGAACGGATTATGCTTGTCTTCACTTGCGATAATCTCTTTCAGCACGGCTTTTATCTTGCGTGTAGACATCTCTTCGCCGTTTTCCTTTTTTACGGAATCGCTGAAGAAATGGCGCAGCTTGAATGTTCCCCAACGCGTCTGGGCATATTTCATGTTGCTCACTCTCGAAACGGTAGATATATCTAACCCTGCCTTGTCTGCTACATCTTTAAGAATCATCGGCTTCAGATCGCTTTCGTCTCCTTCTTGGAAATAATGCTTCTGTATATCGATGATTGCCTTCATCGTTACATACAACGTATGTCGACGCTGCTTTATGGCATCTATAAAGCCTTGCGCACGTTCTACCTTTTCCTTTGCATAGAGCAACGCTTCCTTTGCCTGACGGTTCATGCCCTTCTTGTTGCTTTGATATTCCTTTAGCATCTCGCTGAAAGTAGACGACACATACAAGTCGGGAATATGACCGTTGTTGATAGTAAACGTAACTTCGCCGTCGTCAGACGTATCAACTATAAAGTCGGGAGTTATCTGCTGAGTGCTGCGGCCCTCTGTTTCTCCAAGCGATGCGCCAGGTTTTGGATTGAGCTTCAATAGTTCTCCATGCACGATTTCCGCTGTATCTTCATCAAGACCAAGCTGGAGAGATATCTTGTCCCACCGCTTGTTCATGAACTCTTCATAGTAATTGGATATGACTTTTTCCATGAACTCGCGTAGCTTTGATTGCCCTTTTCGCCTTATTTGCAGCAGAAGACACTCCTGTAGACTACGCGCACCTATTCCAGCAGGGTCGAATGTCTGCAACGTTTCAAGCACATGCTCTATGTCTTTCTCGTTGACATATATATTATGGTATATCGCCAGCTCGTCATTAATTGAACTGATATCCTTCCTCAGAAGCCCGTCGTCATCAAGAGAGCCTATCAGATATTCCATTATCTCATGCTCTTGTTCAGACAAATCCACATCAACCATCTGCTCTTTCAGTTTGTCATAGAAAGATATCTGGTCGCCATAAGTAATCTCTTCATAGTCAGCGCTTTGTCTGTCAGCAGATGAATACATAGACGGCTCTGGCATCTGGTCGTCTTGTCCAATGCTTGAAAGAGCGTCGTCAAGAGCAGATTCACGCTCTTCGCGCTCAGTGGCACTATCGAAATCTTCTTCTTCGTCGCTTCCGTTCCCACTCTGTTCCATATCATCATGAGCGAAAGCATCGTCAGGCTCAGTGCTTTCTAGAGCGGGATTATCGTCTAGCTCAGCGGTTATGCTCTGCTCCAGCTCAGTCAACGGCATTTCCAGCAGATGCACTTGCAGCATCTGTTGTTGCGTAAGTTTTTGCTGTTGCGCCAGCTTCTGTTCCTGTGTCTGTACAAGATTCTGTGCCATAACGCTGCAAAATTAATATTTTTTTTAGATGTAAAGAATTTAAATGAAGATATTTTTCGGAAATTATATAGAGACATATATTTGTGATAAACAAAACATGAATAAATACTGTTTGCGAATAACTTCATTTTCCCAGAAACCGATACATGAAATTAATTTACGAAAAAAGCAATAATGTCATTGAATATTCACAAGTTAATCTATATTGACGCTTTTATTTACAAATATCATTTTAACATTTAAAAATAGCGAAAATTGTAAACTTATGGTTTATTGTAGTGTTAAAATCAGCACTATTTCAAGATATTTGTGAATGTTTGTAGGCATTTTAAATCACAATTGATAAAAAAGTATTATCTTTGCAGCATTGTTCTTGAGAAATAATCTAAACTTAATTTATACATATAATTAACTATACAAAATGGGTAAAATACATCACAGCGATAATGATAAGCATGTCGACGAATCTGAAGTATTTAAAATGAAAAGTTTTATGGCAGCCAAAAACCGCAAACGCATGGCAAAAATAACAAACATATTGCTGATTATTGCTGCTGTAGCTATTGTAGCTGCTTGCTTCTTTGCATATTTCTTTGACCGTTAAACGGCAATATTAAGAGGTTTATACAGTTCAAATGACTGAAGGATGATAATCATCCATTCATATTTAGACTTAAGATTCAAGGTTGATTTATTTCTTGCTAAAAAAAGAAGATTAATCTCATAATAGTAAAGTTTTCATATCGCAAAAAAGATTCTTTTGTAACGCATTGCGCGTTATAGCATTTGTTTATTTTATCACGATGCCTTACAAAATGTCAAAAAACAAACGGCATACAGGCGATGACTCAGAAATTTTTAGTATTTTTGCAGTCATAAAAGCGAAATAAAACAAATGGAACAGAATAGAACTTATAAACGCACCACTGTAACAGCGGCTTTGCCATACGCTAACGGTGGTGTACACATAGGTCATTTGGCTGGCGTTTATGTGCCAGCTGACATCTATGTGCGCTATCTTAGACTGAAAAAACATGACGTGAAGTTTATTTGCGGAAGCGACGAGCACGGTGTGCCTATCACTATACGCGCAAAGAGAGAAGGCATAACACCACAACAGGTGGTTGACCGCTATCACGCTATGATAAAAAACAGTTTCGAAGAATTTGGAATATCATTCGACATCTATAGCCGAACAACATCAGAAACACACGACAAGGTAGCTTCTGACTTTTTCAAGAAACTGTATGACGACGGCAAACTGATAGAAAAGACCAGCAAGCAGTATTATGACGAAGAAGCGCACCAGTTTCTTGCTGACAGATATATAACAGGCGAATGCCCTCACTGCCACAATCCGAAAGCATACGGAGACCAGTGCGAGAAGTGTGGCTCTGACCTTGACCCAACCGAGCTTATCAATCCGAAGAGCGCTATCAGCGGTTCACAGCCAGTGATGAAAGAGACAAAGAACTGGTATCTTCCTCTTAATGAATATCAGGAATGGCTAAAAGAATGGATTCTTGAAGGGCACAAGGAGTGGCGTCCTAATGTTTACGGTCAGTGCAAAAGCTGGCTCGACCTTGACCTTCAGCCACGTGCAATGACGCGTGACCTTGACTGGGGTATTCCTGTTCCTGTTGAAGATGCAGAAGGAAAAGTGCTTTACGTATGGTTTGACGCGCCTATCGGATATATCTCCAATACAAAGGAACTTCTCCCTGACACATGGGAAACATGGTGGAAAGACCCTGAAACACGTCTTGTGCATTTCATCGGCAAAGACAATATCGTGTTCCACTGCATAGTTTTCCCTGTAATGCTGAAAGCACACGGTGGCTATATCCTGCCTGACAACGTGCCTGCAAACGAGTTCCTTAACCTTGAAAACGACAAGATTTCCACATCAGGCAACTGGGCTATATGGCTTCACGAATATCTTATTGAGATGCCAGGCAAGCAAGACGTGCTGCGCTATGTGCTTACTGCCAATGCGCCTGAGACTAAAGACAACAACTTCATGTGGAAAGACTTCCAGGAAAGAAACAACAGCGAACTGGTAGGCGTTTACGGAAACTTCGTTAACCGTGCTTTGCAGCTTACTAAGAAATACTGGAACGGTGTTGTTCCTGCTTGCGGCGAGCTTCTTGACATTGACCGTCAGACACTCGACGAGTTCAAAGACGTGAAGAAGAAAGTTGAAGATTTGCTTGACGTATTCAAGTTCCGCGACGCTCAGAAAGAAGCGATGAACCTTGCCCGAATAGGAAACAAGTATATAGCTGACTGCGAACCGTGGAAGGTTGCCAAGACAGACATGAAGCGCGTGGAGACCATTCTTAATATTTCTCTGCAGCTTGTCGCTAATCTTGCCATAGCTTTTGAACCGTTCCTGCCGTTCAGCAGCGCACGTCTTCGCAAGATGATAAACATCGACACGTTCGACTGGAACCAGCTTGGCTCTACTGACTTGCTTAAAGCCGGTCATCAGCTCAACGAGCCTGAACTGCTTTTCGAGAAGATTGAAGACGAAACTATCGACTATCAGCTGAAGAAACTCGAGGAGATAAAGAAGGCTAAAGAAGCTGCTGCATACAAGGCTAAAGACATTAAACAGACAATAGCCTACGAAGATTTTGAGAAGATAGACATACGCGTAGGCGTTATCAAGGCTTGCGAGAAGGTGAAGAAGGCAGACAAGCTTCTGAAATTCACTATCGACGACGGCAGCAGCACTGACCGTACTATCGTCAGCGGCATTGCCAAGCATTACCAGCCAGAAGACCTTGTAGGCAAGAGCGTGTGCTTTATTGCCAACCTTGCACCACGCAAGCTCAAGGGAATAGAAAGCCAAGGAATGATTCTGTCTGCTGAAAACTTCGACGGCTCTCTTAGCGTTACAACAATAGACCGCGAGGTAAAGCCAGGCAGCCAAGTTCTGTAAACATCGTTATTGCTACACGAAAGCAATAATGACACAATAAAACAAGGTGTAAGAAAGTCGGTAAACGCTTCTTACACCTTTATTTATATTATATATTTTTCTTGTTTCGGAATTATCTTCTTTCGATATTGTTCCACTCATGTCATTTATCATGACACGACTTACCGCAACAATCCTTATTCCTCTGTTTCTCCGTTATAGCTTCCTGACGGGTCAGAACCGTTGCCGTTGCCCTCGTCTTTTGGCTTTTTCGACTTCATGTTTCCGAAGTTCCATGTAAGCGTAACATTGACGGTGCGGCCGTTGCGCCAGTTCTTCTGATGACGTGTAAACGATTCTGAACTTGTATAGATGTCGAATTTGCGGCTATTAAGCAAGTCTCGGCAATTTACGGCAAGCGTGAGAGCCTTGTTCAGGAAGTTCTTCCTTACGCCCAAGTCCATGCTGTAGTTAGCCTTGCGGTAGCCTTGCGTCACTACCTGACGTGAGCGATAGCGCCCTGTAAGCTGAACAGAGATGTCGTAAGGAAGTATCAGACTGCCCTGCATACGTGCGTTCCACGTGAAGTTGCTGCTTGCATCACCTGTAACCGTCTGCCCTTCTATGTCGTAAGAGAAGCCGTCAAGCTTGTAGTAATACGCATTTGCAGTGGTGGTAAGGTCGAATATCTTGCCTATCTTGTTCTTTAGAACCATTTCAAGACCAGTGCTCAAGCTCTTTGCAACGTTCATGTTCGTCTGATACATCAAGCCGTCTGTGCTGCTCTGATACTTTATTCTCTGAATAACGTCTGTCGTCGGGCGATAGTATGCGCTCAGCAGCAGCGAGTGCTGTGTCCATGTCTTCAGATAGTTGAACGAGAAAGAATTGCTGTATTCTGGGGTAAGCTCTGGGTTACCGAAAGATATTATTGATGCGTCGCTTGTGTTCTTGAAGCTGTTGAGCTGACCACCCCACGGGCGACGAAGACGACGCGTAACGTTGAGCTGCAGCTGCTGGCTCTCTGTAATCTGATATGAGAGGAACACGCTTGGGAACAGCTGGAAGTAGTCTTTCTTGAACGGTGTGTCGCGCTTCAGCGGGTCAGACTCCTGATAATAGTCGTAACTCTCTGTCATTACCTTCCAGTACTCTCCGCGCAAGCCTGCCATAACACCGAACTTGCCGAACTTCAGTGTAGTCGTGGCATATAGTGCGTGAATATCCATGTCGTAGATAAACCTGTTGAAATAAGCCTCGTCTTCTATCTGGTTAGTTCCGTTCCAGTCGCTTTCGTCTATATATGACCTCTGTGGCGAGTTCTCGTGGTTAAGGTTAGCCTGATAGCCTGCCTGAATCATGAAGTTCTCGCTTATGGTGTTCTCGTAGTCAAGCTTTATTTCCCAAGAACGGTTGTTTATTTCCGTAGGGCGATTCTGATAGTCGTATGCGGTAGCTACAGAGCCGTCATTATATGATGTGCTGTCCTGATAGACGTTGCTTTGGTCCGACTTCCATTTGTTGAAGCCTACTGTAAAGTCAAGAAAATGTTTGTCTGTGAAATTGTGACGGTAGTTGAACTCACCGTAGAACATGTTCGACGAGTCGTCTGTAGTTGTCCTTCGTGTCATCATATATGTGTCGCTTAGAGCGCCTACAGTGCCGTAGTGATAAGGCGTAAGCCCGTCTTCGTTTCTTCCTCCAAGCATCATCATGCCGCTAAGCGTGAAGTCATCCTTGTCTGTGGCATGCAGCGTAATGCCTGCTCGTGTAAACAGGTTGTTGCCTCTACGGTCAGTGTCTGAGTTATAGTTCTCGTAGGTGTTTGTGGCAAGATACTGCTGATTGCTGGTAGAGCCGCTTGTGCTGCTGCGATGGCGATAGCCAATGTTGAGATAGCCCTCAAACTTTCCGCTGTTATAGTTTATGTTTCCGCTTGCGTTGGCGCCACCGTTAGTGTTGCCTCCAGCCTGCAACGAGCCGTAATAGCCTGCCTTGCGGTCTTTCTTCAGCACGATATTGATAATGCCTGCGCTACCTTCTGCGCTGAACTTGGCCGACGGATTGTCGATAACCTCTATTCGGTCAATGCTTTCAGCAGGCAGCTGCTGCAATATCTCGGCACGGTTGTCGCTAGTCAGTCCGCTTGCCTTGCCGTTAATCCACACTTCAACGCTCGTGTTGCCTCGCAACGATATGTTGCCGTCGTTGTCTACCTCTACCGAAGGAATGTTCTCAAGAACGTCAGAAGCTGCGCCTCCAGCATTGAGAATGTCCTGCGAAACGTCAAACGACTTGCGGTCTACCTCAAGCTTCATCGAAGAGCGTTGCCCCGTTACGGTAACCTCGTCGAGCGTCTGCGTGTCTTCCGAAATATAAAGCGCATTGAAGCTTTCCACTTTCTTTGATGAAGACAAAGTGAAATTGCGCGTAACGGTCTTGTAGCCTAGGAACGACACACTGAGCGTATAGCTGCCATAGGGCAGCTGACCGATGTTGAACGAACCATTCTCGTCGGTTATGGCTCCCTTGAGCATCTTTGTCTCACCGCTTCGTGTTACGGTAACATTGACAAACTGCAGTGCCTCGTCGTTTGCCTTGTCCTTTATCTTTCCCTTTACCGTGCCTTGCGCCATTATCGCCATTGTGGAAAACGCAAGAAGTAATAATACCAATATTCGTTGCATAATAACTTTAAGACTATTCTCAACTCGAAAAGTTTAAACATGTATAAGTTTATTTTTGTTAATAAGTCTCTGCCTTTGCGTGCCAAATGTGCCGAACACAATGATTTTTTAGCCACATTATGTGTCTTCTCGATATTTTTTACTAACTTTGCAACCGCTTTGGTCTCATAGTTCAATGGATAGAACAAGTCTCTCCTAAAGATTAGATCCGAGTTCGATTCTCGGTGAGACCACAAAAATGCACGCCAATTTGAAGATTTATCGCCAAAAATTTGGTGGTTTATCAGAAAATGTGTACTTTTGCACCGCATTTAAGGGATGGCCCCGTGGCTCAACTGAATAGAGCATCTGACTACGGATCAGAAGGTTACAGGTTTGAATCCTGTCGGGGTCACTTAGAAAAGGAAGTCATAAGCATCATTGCTTATGGCTTTTTTCGTTTATCGAGGTTTTGGAGAAACAGACAAATACATACAAATCCAGTCAGTTCGGTCAGTTATATTTTTGCATGTATAGTTCATTGAGTTCTTGAAAGTTTCTGATATTCAGACGGAGACAAACCTGTGATGCGTTTGAATATTACTGCAAAGTTGGAGCGCGACTTGAATCCGACACTAGACGAGATGGCCTCTATAGTGAGATTACCATAGTTCTCTGTATCATTGAGTCTGCGACATGCTTCGCGTATTCTGTATTCAGAAAGCAGGGAATTGAAGTTCTTTCCGTATTCTTCATTCAACACCTGCGACACGTAATGATAGTTGGAGTCAACCAGTTCGGCAAGTCGGCTTAGCGAGAAACTGCCAGAGCATATCTCGTCTGTGTTGCCCATCACCTCGTCTATTTGCTTTATAAGTGCAGATTTCTCATTCTGACCTAATGCACTTCCTTTATATTTCTGTTCTTTTTCAGACACTTTCCCTTCAAGGCATTGCGACATGCTTTTCATATGCTCTTCATATTGTCTAATTATTTTTCTTCTCTTGTCGTCATCGGCAAGAGCCTTTACGTTGTTGTCATAAAGCATTCGGTTGCGTTGGCGAAGCTGACGGTTCTTTATGCCGAGTATTATCAGGAATACCGCCAATAGGGCAGCAGCTGCCACTATTACATAAAAGAGCATGTTCTGCATGCGATGCTTGTATGCCATGTCGCGTATCTGTTCATTTACCTTGTTTATCTCATCGAGAAATTTCATGCGGTTAACGTCTTCAAGCTTGTTGCCTACAAGCATTGCGTCACGGTCTTTAAGATATGCCACATAATAATGGTCTGCCATAGTTTGGTCGCCTTTCTTCTCGTAGCATTCTTTCAGCATCTGCCGCACATCTACAAGCACGTCTACAGCTCCGTTGGCTACGGCATCGTTTTCTATTTCCGTCAAGTTGGCTATAGCCTTGTCATATTCGCCCTGGCGCATCATTACCAGTGCCTTGTTGTATATTGATATTGCCCGATAGTGTGCCGCTCCGTCAAAAGAAGAATTCACATAATCGGTTGACTTGTCAAAACAGTCTATGGCCTTGCCGTAGTTCTTCTTGCCGTATGCATCCACTCCTTCACACACCAGTCTTATATACTTGCTCATCTTGATGCTGTCTGGTATATGCTGTCTGCTGAATCCAGAAAGTTCGTCTTTTATTAACGGCACGCAATCGTATTTCATTGCCATTGCCACCATATTGTTTACAAGCACTATCATTATCTGCCAATCCTTTGTCTTGACCGATGCGTTATATCCCTTGCTGAACAGCGACATTATCTCGTTTACCATTGTTCCGTTGCCGTGCATCTCGTTGTTGAGCATATACAGATTGGCGAATCCATTGTAGATATACGGCAAGGTATGGCTTTCGCCACTCTCCAGCGAGAGCGTAAGTGCCTGTTGCAGATACGAGTATGACTTCTGGTAGTCGTAGTAGTGGCGAGAATATATGTAGCTGATGTTATAGAGTACGCTTATCTGGTTGCGTATTCCTTCCTTGGAGCCATTGTTGTCGTAATGCCTGTTTGCCACTATCGTATAGCAAACGAGGGCGCTGTCGGGGCTTGCTTTCCCGGAAAGATATCCCAGGCCTTTCACTAGCAGTTCTTCATCTGACAATGCTGACCACTTGTTATACATATCCAATGCCTGCGAAGCGGCATGTGCAATGCTTTCCAGTGTAATGGAAAACAGCATTAATGTCATTATCAGTAATGATTTACGATGTTCGCTGGTCATATCAATTTGTCTTTACCTATTGATTTTGCAAAAATAAGTAAAATCACGTAATAGACAAAGAATATGGTATAAAAATTATTTCAATAAGGATTCACATAAGATAAAGACAAGAAGGGCACAATCTTGTAATCTACAGATTGCGCCCTCACATGCATTATCTATTAACTTAAAAAAACTGCGGAATAGCTAGTTTACAGATATGCTGTATGTCTTGTCGGCTATTTTTACCAGATATTGACCTTGTGGAACCCTCATTACAAGTCTTCCATTGGCTTTTGCTCTTGCTATTGTTCTGCCGTCAGTGCCATAGACCGTTACCATGTTGCCGTCAGCACCACTGATTAATATTGAATGGTCAGCGCCATTTATTGCAAGTCTGTCTGACGAGATGCCGTCAATGACCGTAGTGATTGCGCTGAATGGATCAGACAGCTTGGATTCTCCTTCAAGATATACTGCCGTTACAGCATACTTGTGGGTACCTTCCGTCACATCGGTGTCTGTATATGTAGTCACATCGGCATTGACAGAAGCAAGATATTCATCGTCGCGATAGATGTTATATCCGTTTAGCGTCAACGGCTTTCCGTAGTAGCTTACATCGTCAACCATGAATATAAAGCAGTCTTCTGACACACAGCGTATTGCGAAATATTTTGCACCGTCTGGTATCTCTGCTGTGATTTCTGTCCACTCGCCTGACGGCACAGTGCCGCTAACCACAGACACAAAGCTCTCAGGCTCGCGGTCTGTTGTAGAATAAAGGACTTCATACGCTTCCTGGCCGTAGCTGTCATCAACAGACTTGGCGAAGAAACTGATAGTCTGTGCCTCGCCAGACAGTTCTGGAGAAATAAGCCAGTCGTCATTATGACCTATTGCTGTCTTGCCTACTATTGAAGCGAAAGCAGCCATATACTGTGAGCCAGACTTTGTGGAATATGCAGGATATAGCATTGTGTCAAGCCCGTCTTCTTCAGGATTGAATACAATATATGCAAACGGCTCTTGCGAATGTGCGAACGATGAAGCTCCGTATATGCTTGTCGTAGGGCCACCGTCAACGTCGACAAGTGTCCAGTCTCCAACATTTGCTATTGTGAAAGGTTCATAGCTTTCAAAGTCTTCCAGTGTCTTGTAGTTCTCATAGAGAGGCTTTCCCCAACTAAGGGTTACTGTTCCGCCTTCGCCTACTGTACCGCTAAGGCCTTCAACTGTAGGCAATGATTTCTTCATGATCTTGACCTCACAAGTGTCTGTCGCATTGTCAGACGTGTCTGAATCACCGTCATACTTGACGATAGCATGGAACTTCATGCTCTCAGGACTTGCAGGAGTAGGTGTATAGTGAAGCTTTACCTTCTCAGACATGTATGCAGCGACGTTTATTGTTTTTGTGTCAACAGCCTCTTCGTCGGCATATAGTTCCACAACAGCCCCGTTGGCGTCGTTGCTGCCAATGTTATAGACATTCACCTCAAACTCTCCTTCTGCTCCAGAATTTACTATTGAAGGTGCAACAATTGTAGCCGACAGGTTATATTCAGCTACTTCATCTATGCTGATATTGTCTATTATTACAGGAGAATCACTGCCCTTGGTGCTTGCACAGAACCATATATTGACATATCCGTTGTCACTCTTGTACTGGCTAAGGTCTACTATTACAGGAGTCCAGCCTGTAGTTCCAGATGAAGCTATGTCTATAGTCTTTAGCGTAGTGTATTCAGACTGCCCGTTCTTGGTGAGTTTTACAGTAAGGTCAGCCGTAGCGTTTGGCAGAGAATAGTAGTAGAACAGCAGTTTTGGACTTCCTTCTGTGCCAAGTTCTATCTTGCCTGTGCATACTGATGCGCTGTCTGTCATTGCTCCAGCAACGAATCCAATACATCCTCCATCGCCGTCTTCGCTCATGCTGTCATACGTCTGGAACGAGCCGTTGCCTGCTGATGTTGCCATCCAGAAAGAGTTTTCCATTTCTCCTTGTGGGAAACTTTCATGGAAAGGTAATGTGTAATTGCCGCCAACAACGATTGACGTGGCTCCATAAGAGCCTGCACCTGCCTTTGACACTCCTGCCACGGCATATATATAAAGAGTCTGTTCTCCGCTTACAGGCAACCCTGATATAATATATGAAGCATTGTCGGAAGTGCCTACAGGCACGAGTTCCTCATCGCCTAGAGTATATATGTTGTATGTAAGGCCGTCTTTGTCAACATATCCGCCGTTGATTCCGACATTTGAAACATCCCATGTCATTGTGGCAGTACCGTCAAGATTGTCTTTTATGCTAACGTTGATTGGAGCAGAAGGTATGTCTGTTCCTATGTATGCAGTAATTGAACGTTTTAGACCCAGACCGTCTTCATTGTATGCAGTTACGGTGTAGGTGTGCCAGCCGTCTGTCAGATTCTCGCCGTTGTCTGTGCATGTGAGCGTAGAGCCTGTAGATGCTTCAGTGAAAGTATGTACAGGTATATCGTTGTCACGCACTACTTCTACCTTGGTAATCTTGTCAAGAACCCCGTTGTTGAATGTCTTTGTAGGCGTTACAAAGCTTATTGAGGCGTTCAGAGCGCCATTTGCTCCAGGTGTAACAACAAGATTTGTCACTGAATCAGGCGCAGAATAGAGAGGGCCTGCGACCACTTCAATACTGTCTACAAAAAGTTCCATCATTTCAGGATCGCTGGTGTCATGAATACCGAATCTATAGTCTCCTTCTGCATCAATGCATACAAGCTTCTCTAGGCTTGTGTATTGTGAACTGTTTATCACAGTAGGAGCTATAATCTCGGTATAGTTATCAGGGTCAATGCCTTGTCCAAACGATGCGCCTACACGTCTTGTGCTTTCATCTTCACCGCAGCGTGCACGGAATATGAAGTAATATGCACGTTGGTCAAGAAGATGTATAGGCGGTGTTATAAGCCAGTCGTCAGCAGCTGTTTCTGCTCTCCATCCATGACGGTTGGACACGTTTCCGTATGCGTATTTCCAGTAACTGTTGTCATTGTTGCCGTCTATTACTTCAAAAAGATTCAAGTCTTCTACTTCATTGAAATCTTCAAAATAAGGAACAGTGAAGGCGGTTCCTGTCTTTACCTTATTTGATGATGACGGGAATGAGCTTTCAACGCCTTTGTTATAGGTAGTCACCGTATAATAATATGCCTGATATGTTGTTTCTGGCAGTGTTTCTTCAAAACGGGTATCGCTGATATTCTCTGCCACGACAACATCGTCTGGCTTGCGTATAATCTTGTATGTTACGCCATTAGGGTCAATATACCCTCCGTTTTCTCCTTCTGTAACAGCTGTCCATGTCAATACTGCATGGCGCTCTGAATCTATCGTCAGGCTTATCTCGTCTGGGCTTAACGGAACATCAGGACCTATCCACGATGTCTTTGATGTTGTCTTTTTGCTGTCTCCTTCAGAATTTGACAGTATAACAGATATTTCGTGAATACCGCTGCTTGCTAGGGTTACGTTCGCTGAAACGCTGCTGCCTGCGCTCTCACTGCCTGTAGCAAGAACATCAGAGCCTTCTGTTATTGTGTAATTGACGGTGCCGCTAAGCGTAGAACCGTCAGAACAGGTTGTAGGAATATCAAACATGACATTGCCGCTAAGCGAACCATCGGCAAAATCAAACGTAAGATTAGCAGCAGGTGACGGAGCAAGCGGATTTGCAGAAACAGGAGCATAAAGACATACTATC
>JAUNIZ010000078.1 GCA_030523165.1 Prevotellaceae bacterium | reverse complement strand
ATATGTTTGTGAACAGGAAAAGATATGTTTGCGTGCAGGAAAACTATGCTTTATGATGCCAATCTCTACCTGTTCTTTTTATTAGACGTTATAGATAAGAAATAAAAAGCCCAGTGCCATGACCGTTATAAGGTTTGGCACTGGGTGTTTTCTTTTACTTTTTTGTTCCTTAATCCTTGTCAACAATACTGGAACTGGTTAATCATTGGATTTCTTGCCATTGTTGATGACAACTTGATAATCCATGTTCCATACTTCTGACGAATGTTTTGAGGAAGATGATTAGAGTCTCTCAATGAGACTAACAGTTCACGTAACGGCTCGCCCGGGCTGGGTATAGAGTCTTTTAACAAACCGGCACGTTCCAATTCCATATTGGCTTCGATGTCGCCGATTTCCTTTTTGCCTTTGACAATCATATAGTTGTCAAGACAATCTTGAATAGCTGAGAAAATCTTAAAATCTATCATGGCATTACAATTTATAAAATGAGACACTACAAATATAGCGTTTATTTCTGAAATGCCCAAGCTTTTTACGAGAAAAAGTGAAATAATTAGAATTTTTAATCATTCTTCAAGATAAATAGGAAATTTGTCTTGCTATTTGTAATATTAGTTACAGATTATAAGCAAATCAATCGTTCTTTCTCCTATATGTGGCTATTGTATTTTGATTGTAAATATTCTTGCTTAAAAGAGTTACGTTATAGGGAATTGCAGGTGCTTTTGTTCCGTTGCTTACCGTTATCGGTGATGTCTCGACTCTTATCTCATCCCATACTCCAGCTTCTATAAAACGTCTGTGTGTCTCGGCTCCTCCTTCTACGATAAGCGATTGTATGCCTTTATTATATAGTTCCTTCATTAATTGTGGAATTATAGGGCGCGAAAAGTCAGCATTAAGGCTATATGGGTTATTCCTGTCTATTGTTATTCTTAATGGGTCTTTGCCCGACCAAAGTCTTACGTTCAGCCTTGGGTTATCTCGTTCAGATGTTATTCGCCCTACAAGTATTGCGTCATTCTCAGTTCTGAGTTTATGCCCTAACATCTGTGTGAACTCTGTAGAGAGCATAGTCGGTTTGAAATTGTCATCAATGAAGCCGTTTGCCGTCTGACACCATTTTAATATAATGTATGGGCGATGTTCTTTATTGAAAGTGATGAATCGCTTGTTCAGTTCAAGGCATTCTTTCTCAAGCACACCTACCGTAACCTCAATGCCGGCGTCTTGTATCTTCTTTATGCCACGCCCTTGCACCTTGGCGAAAGGGTCGATACACCCAACGACAACACGCTTTACACCTTTATATATAATAAGGTCTGCGCATGGAGGAGTGCGCCCATAGTGGGAACAAGGTTCAAGACTAACGTAGAGAGTAGACTTGCTTAACAGGCACTCATCTTGCTCTTTAACGGAAGCAAAAGCATTTACTTCGGCATGCCCATGCCCGCAACAGATGTGATAACCCTCGCCGATTATCTTGTCATCTTCGCTTACTATAACAGCCCCAACCATAGGGTTTGGCTTTGCATTCTGCATGCCGTTGCTTGCCAGTTGCAGGCATCTGCGCATATAAAATTCATCCTTCCTGATCTGTTCCATATTACAAATATACCCACTTAAATCAAAGTAATTCCACGATAATGGTTAATAAAATTTAAAAACAAGCGGAAATCCATTGCGGAATAAATAATGTTGCGTATCTTTGTGATATCAAATTGATATCATATTAATAATTAAACAATAAATGACAATTATGGAAAACAAAGAATTTGCTTTTAAAGGAAAATGCCTTAATGGCTTTGTAATGCTCACATTAGTATTGCTTGCAATATTGGGAGGTGCTGCATTGGTTGTATTTGGATGTTTGTCTGACGACACTATGACGTCGACTGTCTACGGTGTTATAGGCGTTTTGTTGGTGATTTTCGGAGTAATCGGATGTTGTGGTTTTATTATGATTGAACCAGGAGAAGCGCGAGTTATGATGTTCTTCGGCAAGTATAGAGGAACGTACACCGAGGCTGGCTATCATTGGGTGCATCCTTTTATCTCGACAAAGAAACTTTCTTTGCGTGCGAGAAACCTTGATGCAGAGCCTATTAAGGTAAACGACAAGACGGGAAACCCTGTAATGATTGGTATGGTTCTTGTGTGGAAACTTAAGGATACCTATAAGGCGATGTTCGAGATTGACTCTCAGACTATGGCACAGGCAGGCTCTGGCACTGTGGTTGTAGGCTCTCCTGTGAACATAATGAACGCTCTTGAACGTTTCGTTCGTGTACAGGCTGATGCCGCTTTGCGCCAGGTTGCAGGTCAGTATGCTTATGATGACGGTGAAGACGGCACTTCTTCGGAGATTACTTTGCGTGATGGAAGCGATGAGGTAAACAAGGAACTTGAGACGCGTATAGACGAAAGGCTTGTCATGGCAGGTATAGAAGTAGTGGAAGCACGCATCAATTATCTTGCTTATGCGCCAGAGATAGCTGCGGTAATGCTTCGTCGTCAGCAGGCAACTGCTGTTATAGCTGCCCGCGAAAAGATTGTCGAGGGTGCAGTATCAATGGTAAAGATGGCGTTAGACAAACTTGTAACTGAAGAAATCGTTGAGCTTGACGATGAGAAGAAGGCTGCAATGGTAAGCAATCTGCTCGTTGTTCTCTGTGGCGATGATACGGCTCAGCCAGTGATAAACGCTGGAACGTTGAATCATTAACAACACTTTCATTCCCTGTGCCGATATTCGGCATGGGGAATGAACGAAAGTTTCTTTTATTAATTAAAATCGATAAGATATGCTTTTGAATTGGTTAAACAATTATAGGGTTGTGGAATTTTATTGTAGTCCGAGGTTTGAAGGAAAGGTTTATATAGTATTTGGATTATTAGTTAGTCTGACTTGCATGTTCAGTATGCAATTTGCAGAAACAAAGACTAAAACCTTGATAGAAGCATTCGTTTTAGTTTACGCACTTATACATGTTGGTTTGGGCTTGTATTATTGCTTTAAACGGACCAAGCCGTTAAAGAAATCAATAATGATAGGATGGTCTTATAGATTGTTCTGTAAAAGCAGAATGCTGTTTCTTTTATTTAGGAGTCTGTTCGTTATAATACTTCTTGTTCTGGTGGCAATAGAAGTTTTTACTTTTGAAGAGAATATATTCAATACAGAAGAATGGATGTCTTGGGCTACAAAGAGATTGGTTTTGCTCTTGGTTTTTGCCTCTTATCCTGTGCTTGGATACATTCAATTTGTGCAATATTCGAGGGCTGTTAGGGAATCCGAGTTAGGAAATGTGCAAGAATGTAATGGGGTTAATGGCTTGTATAATGTGAATAATTCTGGCAATAAACCATAGGAGGAATTGCCGATGGCAAAAAGGGAGTCTAATATAAAGAGTTTTATCCTTCGTGTAGATGCCGCTACTATGGAGGCTATCGAGAAGTGGGCTGCCGATGAGTTCCGTTCCACTAACGGTCAGTTGCAATGGATAATCAACGAAGCATTGCGTAAAAGCGGAAGGCTACGCAAGAAAAGCGATAAGAAAAAAGATGTAGAAGGCGAGGAGGCTGAACAATGACTTATCGTGAAGTGTGGCAAGGACTGACTGCGTTATATGGGGAAGGTGAGGCAAAGGCAATAGCCGATTATCTTCTTGATGTGCGTTTCGGTATGACTAAAGCAGATATATTGTGTGGTGGGGTAGAGGCTTTGTCTTCACAAGATGAATCGGAACTCAATGCTATGCTTATGCGTTTGCAGAAGGCAGAACCTGTTCAATATGTTTTAGGTCAAGCGGAATTTCGCGATAGAAAGTTTCGCGTTTGCTCAGGAGTGCTTATTCCTCGCCCAGAGACAGAGGAACTTTGCGAATGGATTATGTCTGAATATGAAAGCAAAGAAGGCATTGACGTTCTTGATATATGCACTGGAAGCGGGTGTATAGCCGTTTCTTTGGCTTTGGATATGAAAGACAAAAGCAATGTTCATGCATGGGATATATCAGACGAAGCACTTGCAATAGCTAAGGAAAATGCCAAAACGCTTAATGCAGATGTACATTTTGAGAAGCGCGATGCGCTTAGTCTTGTGCCTGAAACTTGCCGTTGGGATATTATAGTGAGCAATCCACCATATATATGTAATAAGGAAAAGGAGTCAATGTCTGCGAATGTGATTGACTATGAACCGTCGATAGCATTGTTTGTGCCTGACTCTTCGCCACTGTTGTTCTATAAAGCAATAAGCGATTATGCAGCATCGTCATTGAAGAAAGGCGGTAATCTGTATTTTGAAATTAATCCGATTTATGTGGAAGATATTAAAACTGTGTTGATATCGTTGGACTTTACTGATATAGAAGTAAAGGAAGACATGCTTGGAAAGCAAAGAATGATGAAGGCATGTATGGGTAGCCGTTAATGAATTAGTTAATGGATTTGCCCATACATGTCTTAGAGGATATGTCTATACATTATATTTATTGTGATTAATATTTGAACGAACTGCCTCCAAGGAACTCTCGTAACAATGACGTTGGCGGTAGCTGATGATTTGGAACAGACGATATATACTTCAAGAACTTTAGTAGTCTGTATGCCTCTGAATGCTCTGGAGCATTCTCTGGAACCTGTTCAAGCAACGGTTCTGCTTGGCTTTTTATCACTGCAAACTCGAAAAGAAGTGCCGTATTGAACATTACATCGGCATTTTCCTGATATGGGAAAATCCATTTGTTTTCGCCTGCTCTTACGCTTGGCCATCTGCGTATGGTTTCCAAAGCATTAACTCCACGGTATTTATAGTCGCGTATAATACGTCTTAACAAGCGGTTATCCGTTGTAGGTATATAATTATGGTCGTCAAGAAGTATTGTTGTTAGGGCAGATGCATAAACCTTGAACTTCTGTTCTTCAGGTATTTGTGCCGTCAGTTCAGGGTTCAACGCATGGATTCCCTCTACAACAAGCAAGTCTCCTTCTTTTAGTTTCAAGCGTTTTCCGCTCATTTCGCTGCCTCCTGTCTGGAAGTTATAGCGTGGAAGTTCAACTTCTTCGCCTGCGAAAAGCGCTTCAAGCTGTTTGTTAAGCAAAGGAATGTTCAATGCGTAAAGGCTCTCGTAATCATATTCTCCGTTTTCGTCTTTTGGCGTTTGATGCCTGTCAACGAAATAATCGTCAAGAGAGATAGGCACTGGCCTTATGCCGCATGTGACGAGCTGAATGGAAAGACGTTTGCAGAAAGTAGTCTTTCCGCTTGAAGAAGGTCCTGATATCAATACCATTCTCACACCTTTTCGGCTAGCTATGGTTTCTGCTATTTGTGATATTTTCTTCTCTTGCAGAGCTTCAGAAACGTTTATAAGCTCTGTAGAGAATCTCTTTTGCACAGCATCGTTAAGGTCGCCTACGGTTCTAAGCCCAAGAATCTTCTGCCATCTGTGATGTTCCTTGAATATCTCGAACATCTTGTCTTGGCGAACAAGAGCACCTAATTGCGAAGGATCTTCACGTGAAGGCGTGCGAAGGAGAAGCCCATCGTAGTATTTCTCCAGTCCGAACAGATATAGATATTTAGTATTTGTCAGTAAAGTGCCATAATAATAGTCTTTATATCCGTCTATCTCATAATAGGTAGTATAAAGAGAACCGATGCTTTTAAGCAGCTTTACCTTTGAGTTAGTGCCTGTATTTGAGAAAATCTTTATCGCTTCTTCCGTGGTGCATTCATGTCGTCTGATAGGGATTTTCTTAGCTATAATCTCCTCCATGCGTGCTCTTATGGCGCTTGCATCTGCTTCTGTTACCTCATGTCCTATGTTCATATTGCAATAGTAACCATTGGAAACAGGAATGTCTATAACAACGTTTGCATCTGGATAAAGGTCATGAACAGCCTTGCAAAGAACGAAGAAAAGCGTTCTTGTATATGCTCTTGCACCAGACGAAGATCTGATATCCAGGAACTCTACGTCTTTATTATGGTATAATCGGTAGTGCATACCTTCTACCTTATTATTTACTTTCGCGCTTATAGGACCATAGTCCATCTTTAAATTAAATTCACGAAAAACGTCAGAAAGTGTGCTTCCGATTTCAATGTTTTGAACTTTTTTATTATTTTTGCAACGGATTTGTAAAAACTGTTTCATCTTAAAGGTTAATTTGGTTTGACGTTTGTAAAGATACGCAGTTTTTCCGAGAGCCAAACAACATTAATAATAAATTAATTTAAAATATGTCGATTTGGATTTTTTTTAAGATTATTGGGTCATTAGCCCTTCTTATTTATGGTATGAAGGTAATGAGTGAAGCGCTTCAGAAGATGGCAGGCTCGCAGTTACGTCATATCCTTGGCACAATGACCAAAAACCGATTCACCGGACTATTGACCGGAATGTTCGTAACATGTGCAGTGCAGTCATCTTCTGCAACGACGGTTATGACGGTGTCGTTTGTAAATGCAGGCTTGCTCACGCTGGCACAAGCCATTTCAATCATTATGGGAGCGAATATCGGAACAACGCTCACGGCATGGATAATGAGCCTTGGCTTTTCGTTCAACTTTACCGATGTCGTATTCCCTGCATTCCTTGTCGGTATCTTGTTAATCTACACACGACGCCATCGTTATATTGGCGATTTCCTTTTCGGCATAGCATTCATGTTCTTTTCTCTCGCATTGTTAAGCGAAACGGGCAACGACATGGATCTCGGACATAACAAGGCTTTGTTGGATTTCTTCAGTTCTTTTGATGCCAACAATTATGTAACAATACTCATATTCCTCTTTATCGGAACAATCCTTACCTGTATACTTCAGTCTTCAGCAGCGCTTATGGCTATAACCATGATGCTTTGTTCAAGCGGAGTGTTGCCTATTTATTTAGGTATTGCATTGGTAATGGGTGAGAACATCGGCACAACAGCTACCGCTAACCTTGCGGCATTGGGTGCTAATACTCAGGCAAGGCGTGCTGCTCTTGCACATTTGATGTTCAATGTGTTTGGCGTTATTTGGATTCTTTGTCTGTTCTATCCTTTTGTAAATACGGTATGCGGATTTGTAGACTATGACCCTCAATCGTCGGTTATTAATCCTGTTAAGCTATCGCTTGTGCTTGCTGCGTTCCATACGGCATTTAATATCTGCAATACATTTATACTTATATGGTTCATACCTCAGTTTGAGAAGGTTGTATGCTGGTTTATCAAGCCAAAAGCAAATGAAGATGAAGAGGAGTTCCGTCTTCGTTATATCGGTGGAAATACTATTCTCAAGACTCCAGAACTTTCTGTTCTTGAGGCACAAAAGGAGATACAGCTGTTCGCAGAGCGTACACAGCGCATGTTCAGTTTTGTCAGAGAATTGCTGAATACAAAGAACGATGCCGCTTTCACAAAGCTTTTCAGTAGAATAGAAAAGTATGAAAGCATAAGCGACAATATGGAGATAGAGATAGCAAAATATCTCGACAATGTGAGCGATGCCCATCTGAGTGATGAAACAAAGGCGAAAATCCGTGCCATGCTCCGTGAGATTTCAGAGATTGAAAGTATAGGAGACAGTTGTTATAATATAGCCCGCACCATCAGCCGTAAGGCGAAAGGCAAGGAAGACTTTATCGAGAGCCAGTATGAACATCTGCATCAGATGTTTGAACTTACAGACGATAGCCTCACACAGATGAACATAATGCTCTCTGGACGTAAGGACAAGCTTGACGTAAACCGTTCTTTCAATATTGAAAACGAGATTAACAACTATCGCAATCAGCTGAAGAGCCAGAACATCAACGATGTGGACAGTCACGAGTACACATACGCTATCGGAACAATGTATATGGATATAGTAAGCGAATGTGAGAAACTCGGCGACTATGTAATCAATGTTGTTGAGGCTCGCATGGGAACAAAGCAGCGTGACGCATAGTTTATAGATAAGAAAAGAATAGATTGAGTGTGTCAAAATGGAACGCAAAAGGCAGTTAGTTGTTGGTCTCATTTTGACACACTTTAGTTTTATGATATGTTTCTGCTATTGGTAATAGGGTAGGAGAAACTGTATATTTATGCAGAAAAAGGTGTTTGTGAAAACGTAGTTTTTATACAGTTAACGCTCTGAGAAGGGCATCGCTGAGAAATAAATAGGCTTTTGACTGAAAAAACGTCTAAAATCGTGTGCAATTATAATGTGCTCAATTATAGCTGCTTACATAGTTATTTGTAATTGTGTGCATAGAAAAATCGCAGAAAATGGGCGAAAAAGCCCTGAAAAACGGCATGTTTTCAAGGTCTAAACGGCATGTTTGTGACCCCAAAAAGGGTCGTTTTCAACGTGTAAACCTATGGTTTATTGATGATAAGTGGCATAGTTGTGCATAATAATCCTGATTTTGGAGCTAAATAACCCATATTTTCGACAAAAGAATTTCTATTTCACGAATTTCGTTTGTCATGATTTTGGAAAATCAAAACTGTATGTTTATGCAAAAAGATGAATAAATATACAGTTTTTGTCGCTTTCGTTGTGTAGATAGAAATCAAATAAAAACAAGCTATATTTTGTTGTTTCATTTTATTTATTTACCTTTGTAGTGATACTCAATCAATGTATTAATTATCAGACAAATCAAAGAATAATTGTTGGTATGAAGATTTTTGCCATCGGAATGAATTACATTCAGCACAATAAAGAGCTGGATGGAGCGTTATATAAACCAGAAGAACCTGTAATTTTCACTAAAGCCGACTCTGCTCTGCTTAAAGACAACAAACCCTTTTTCCTGCCAGATTGGATGGGGCAAGTGGATTATGAGACAGAGCTTGTCGTGAGAATCTGTCGTCTTGGAAAGAGCATTCCAGAGCGATTCGCCCATAGATATTATGACGCGGTGACTGTGGGCATTGACTTTACTGCCCGTGACTTGCAGAAGAAACTGCGTGCTGAAGGCAAGCCGTGGGAGATATGCAAGGGCTTTGACGGTTCTGCTGCAATCGGCGAATGGGTCAGTGTAGACAAGTTTCGTGACGTTCAGGCTTTGCATTTTCATCTTGACATCAACGGAAATACCGTTCAGGAAGGCTGTACAAGCGACATGCTGTTCAAGATAGATGAAATAATAGCCTATATCAGTCGGTTCTTTACATTGAAGACAGGAGATATTCTTTACACAGGAACACCCGTAGGAGTTGGGCCTGTGAATATAGATGATCACATAACCGGTTATCTTGAAGACCGTAAAGTATTAGAATTTAACGTAAAATGAAAATAAAGAAAGCATCGCTTTTAATACTGCTTTTGTTGGTATGCTGCATCGCTAAAGCTGATGGAAAAAGGCAAAAGTTCTTTAATCTTACCGCTGATGAGGTTAAGATAGACAGTGTTTTGCCTGTATTCTCGTATTCTGTGCCATTGTCAGGAGCGTATTCTGACTCCGTTTATACCGTAAGTCTTGAGTATGCTGAGTATATAGACATGAGTGATGCCGACATCGAGCGTTATCAGAAAATAACGGAAGAGGCATTGCCTGAGATACCGCAGATAGAGAGCAATATCGTTGTTGAGCGTAAGCGCGGACATCTTGAACTGCTGTTGACACCTCTTGCATATCGTAAAGGAAAGTACAAGAAGTTGGTTAGCTTTATGCTTGACATCAAATCAACGGCAAGCAGCTCGTCAAAAAAAGCAAATACCAGGGCAACTACAACGGCATCAGAGAGATATGCGTCTAATTCAATACTTGCAGAAGGCACATGGGCTAAGATTCGTGTACCGTCAACAGGCATATATCAACTGACGGAGTCGCTGATACGCAGTGCTGGCTTTACGGATTTGAGCAAAATAAAAATCTACGGCTATGGAGGTGCTTTGCAGGATGAGACGTTTGAGGAATCTTATCTTATAGAGACCGACGACTTGTCTGAAGTGCCTACATGTACCGTTGACGGCAAAAGGCTTTTTCATGCGCAAGGACCAGTTTCGTGGAGCAGCAATACTGCAACAAGGCGTACCCGCAATCCTTATTCAGACTATGGATATTATTTCATAACAGAGAGTGACGAGACTCCTCTTACGGTAGACAGTCTTGAGTTTGTTGACGCATTCTATCCATCGGCAGACGATTATCATACGCTTCATGAAATAGACAACTATGCATGGTATCAGGGCGGGCGAAACCTTTTTGAGAATACTCCTATATCGGCTGGTTCTTCACAAACATATACGATAACACTAGACCAAGGCATTACTGGTAGCGGTGTTGTATCTGTCTGTGTAACGGCTGGTCAGGCAACAAGCCTTCAGATAGCTGTAAACGGAGTGACTAAAGGCACATATAGCCTTTCATTCGGCGATTACGACAGAGGAAAGAGTGTAACGGGAAACTATTCCGTTTCAGATCTTTCTTCATCAAATACGGTTACGATAACCACATTATCAGGTGGTCCGGCTCGCTTGGATTATATTTCAATCTATCATGATTCCATTCGTCAGCGACCGATATTGGCGAACACAACATTCAGTGCTCCTGAATACGTATATAATATAACCAATCAGAACCATCATGCCGACGGTGCGGCAGACATGATAATCATCGTTCCAACGTCTGGAATTCTCAACACTCAGGCGCAACGTATTAAGGAACTGCATGAAGAACATGACAGCATGACGGTAAGGATTGTGCCTGCTGACGAGCTTTATAATGAGTTCTCTAGCGGAACGCCTGATGCCAATGCCTATCGTCGCTATCTTAAGATGCTGTATGACAGAGCGGAAACAGAAGACGAAATGCCTTCTTATCTCTTGCTATTTGGTGATTGCGTATGGGATAACCGTTTGAATACAACGGAATGCAGTTCGCTTGATGCAGACAACCTGCTGTTGTGCCATGAGAGTGAGAACTCTTTCAGTGCAACTGACTGTTATGTCGATGACGGTTTCTTCTGTCTTCTCGATGACGGGGAAGGCGGGCAGCCTGCAAGATCAGACAAACTTGATATGGCTGTAGGTCGCTTCCCTGTGCGTGATGCGACAGAAGCGAAGATAATGGTAGACAAGACTATTGCTTATGTAGAGAACGAAAATGCCGGCAGCTGGCAGAATATAATGATGTTTATGGGCGATGACGGAAACTCTAACCGCCACATGACCGACGCTAACCAGATGGCAACGTTGGTTGAATCTATCAATCCGGCTTTCTATACAAAGCGTGTTATGTGGGACGCTTATACACGAGTGTCTTCGTCAACAGGCAATACATATCCAGATGTAACTAAGGTTATTAAGCAGCAACAGAACTCTGGTGCCCTTATAATGAACTATAGCGGTCACGGCAGTGAAACGCAGATTTCTCATGAGAAAGTGCTATCGATAACTGATTTTGCCGAGTTTACTAATACAAACCAGCCTTTGTGGATAACGGCATCGTGCGATATTATGCCTTTTGATTCACAGGAGTCTAATATTGGAGAGACGGCTGTTCTTAATGAAAACGGCGGTGCTGTGGCTTTCTTCGGTACAACTAGAACGGTTTGGGTAGACAGAAACAATGCCATAAACCAGGCTTATCTTAATGCATTGCTTACTCCTGTTAGCGGTAAATATATTTCAATAGGAGAGGCACAGCGTCAGGCGAAGAACAATCTTATCACTTCAAGAAGGGACACCACGGTAAACAAACTTCAGTATTCATTGCTTGGCGACCCGGCATTGGTGCTTAACGTTCCTTTGAACAGAGTTGTTATAGATAGCATCAACGGCATTGACCTTGTGAATGGCGACAGCATACCTTCTTTGAGTGCTGGTTCTATAGCTACTATAACGGGACATATAAACAATGCCGACGGTACAGAAGACACATCGTTCAATGGTGTTGTCAATGCTGTTGTCAGGGATGCTGAAAAGCTTGTTACATGTAAATTGAATGATACTTCAAGTGACGGAGCATCAACGCCATACACCTATTATGACCGTACGACTGTGCTATATAACGGAAGTGATAGTGTAAGGGCAGGTACGTTTACCATTACCTTTGCCGTTCCTATGGATATAGACTACAGTAATGAAAGCGGTATGATAAACATATTTGCAGTTAATGAGAGCACATTGGAGAGTGTCAATGGCTATAGCGAAGACTTTATCGTTGGAGGTTCAAGTTCTGTAAATAACGATTCTATCGGTCCTTCAATTTATTGCTATCTCAACTCTACGTCATTTACCAATGGCGATAAAGTGAACACTACTCCTTATTTCATTGCCCAGGTTTATGACAAAGACGGAATAAACGCTTCTGGCAGCGGTATAGGTCATGATATGGTACTTGTAATTGACGGTGAAATGAGCAAGACATATACGCTGAACGACTATTTTGAATATGATTTCGGCAGTTATACTAGCGGAAACGTATATTATAGCATACCGGAACTGGAAACAGGAACGCATACGTTGAAGTTCAGGGCATGGGATGTATTGAACAATTCTTCAACTGCAGAACTGACGTTTAATGTCGTAGAAGGCCTAACGCCTAATGTAAACAGCATAAGCTGTACGCCTAATCCTGCGACAACAAACACAAAGTTTATCGTAAACCATGACCGTTCAGGTTCAAGCGTCAATGTTGGAATTGAGGTATTTGATATGACCGGGCGCCTTGTATGGAAGAATCAGGAAGATGATGTAACCACTACAGGAGCATATACTTATACTTGGGATCTGACAAACGGCAATGGAGGAAAGCTTAATACTGGTGTTTATCTCTATAGAGTAAAGGTGTCAAGCAGCGGTACAGGCTATACTTCCAAAGCACGTAAGCTTATCATTGTTCATTAAAAACAGGACAGATACAATAAATATAAATAAAATCGGTTATTTAAAGGTAGGCTTTGTATTGTCATAGCATAACCTTCACATATAGTATAAATAAAGAATAGAAATAAAAAATACAGCATGAGAAATTGTTTTAAAATATTTGCCGTAATGTTGCTTGCACTGGTTTCACTCAGTGTTTCCGCACAAGACAAGACAGACATCTTTAATCCAGAGCATAACTCTGTTACGTCTCAGACTATTGCACCTGACGCTAGGTCTGCGGGTATGGGTGATGTCGGTGCTGCTACAGACCCTGACGTGAATTCACAATATTGGAATCCGGCTAAGTATCCTTTCTGTATCAGTCGTGCAGGTGTATCACTTAACTATACTCCTTGGTTGCGCCAGTTGGTAAACGATATGGATTTGGCATATCTTTCAGGTTATTACCGTATAGGTGACTATAGCGCTGTTTCCGCTTCATTGCGTTACTTCTCTTTGGGAGAGGTATATTCTAGCTATGACAGCAGCAGCGATGCTACGGCGATGACAATAAGTCCATACGAAATGTCTCTTGACGTTGCTTATTCGCTTATGCTTAGTGAGAAATTCTCTATTGCAGCAGCGGTAAGATGGATTTATTCAGACCTTACTTATGACTATACAGACGACACATCTCCAGGAAGTGCGTTTGCGGCAGATATTGCATGGTATTACAATGACTATATTAATATCGGTGCCCGTGAGTGTCAGCTTGGTATTGGTATGAATATTAGCAATATCGGTAGTAAGATTACCTTCGGTGGCGATGACAACAGCGAGTTCTTGCCTGCAAACATGCGTCTTGGTCTGGCTTTGATGGTGCCAATCGACGAGTATAACCGCTTCACTATTGCTGCAGATGCAAACAAATTGCTCGTTCCAACTTATCCTATTCAGGGTGATGACGAATCAGAAGAGGACTATGAGCAGAGAATACAGTCTGATTATTATGATATTTCAAGTATCAGCGGTATTTTCAAGAGTTTCTCTGATGCCCCTGGAGGATTCAAGGAAGAGCTTCAGGAAATACGTTGGAGCGTAGGTGCCGAGTATGTTTATAATGACCAGTTCTCTCTTAGAGCAGGTTATCACCATGAGTCAGAGAACAAAGGTAACAGAAAATACTTTACCGTAGGTGCAGGTTTCCGCAT
>JAUNIZ010000324.1 GCA_030523165.1 Prevotellaceae bacterium | reverse complement strand
TTGTCGCTTTGCAAGCAAAATCCCACTAAACCCTATAGGTTGCGGATTTGAGGCTGATAGAGAAAGATGGACTCGTAACAGGTGCAAAATGTGTTGATGGTGAGATTTATGAAGGAGATATCTTTATCAGTGATGTGCATCCAGCTGTAACATGTAATATGATATGTAATAGCCGTAAAATAAAGAATACTTATCGTAATCGTATATGTTCATTGGAAAATACCTTTGGTATGTTCACAGTTTCACTACGGATTAAGCCGCATACAATAAAGTATTTCAATCATAATCATTATGTATACAGACATTCTGACGTATGGACATTTTATCAGGAAAATGATTCTATTGATGGTATAATGATTAGTTGTCGTGTACCAGAAGACGGAAATGAATATACAAGCCAGATAGATATTCTTACTCCAATGACATGGGATAAATGTGAAAAGTGGAATCATACAACGGTCGGTAGACGTGATGACGAATATCTTTCTATGAAAGCAAGAATCGCTGATGAATGTATTAAGTTGGCTACACGTATAATTCCAGAACTAAATGTTTGCGTAGACGAGATATATACAAGTTCTCCGCTTACGTATCGTGATTACATTAATGCTCCAAAAGGTTCTGCTTATGGTTTGCGTAAGGATTATGGCAATCCTCTTTTGACAATGTTGTCACCTCGCACTCCTATTCCTAATTTATTGTTGACAGGGCAGAGCCTTATTTTACATGGATTGCATGGCGTTACCATGACAGCTCTTTATACATGTGCAGAAATTATGGGCAAGGAGAAAATATGGAATATAATAAATGATAATTAAAGATAGAAGCTATGAAATATGCATTAGTAACAGGTGGCAGTCGTGGCATTGGACGTGCCGTTTGTATAAAATTGGCTCAGATGGGTTATAATATAATTATAAACTATGTAAGCAATACCATAGAAGCAGAAAAGACTTCACAGGCTGTGAAGCAACTGGGTATGGATTGTGAAATCTTGATGTTTGATGTCAGCAATGGCAATCAGGTGCGTGAGGCATTGTCTTTATGGGAGAAGAATCATCCAAATGAATATATTGAAGTTCTTGTAAACAATGCTGGTGTACGTAGGGATGATGTATTGGTTTTTATGTCTGAAGATAATTGGAATGATGTGCTTGATGTTACATTAAAGGGTTTCTATAATGTCACTCAGGCATTGCTGCAACAAATGATGGTTCATAAGTATGGCAGAATTGTAAACATGGCAAGTGTAAGTGGTATAAAAGGTTTGCCTGGACAAACCAACTATTCTGCTGCAAAAGGAGGATTGATAGCTGCGACAAAGGCTTTGGCGCAGGAAGTAGCCCGTAAAGGAGTTACCGTTAATGCCGTTGCTCCAGGATTCGTCGAGACGGATATGCTTGACGGACTTGATTTGGAAGCAATAAAAAAGACAATACCGTCACGCCGTTTGGGAACGCCTCAGGAAGTAGCAGAACTTGTAGGATTCTTGGCATCACCTATAGCTGGTTATATTACAGGCGATACTATATCTATTGATGGAGGACTTTATACTTAATGAATATGAAAAGGATTTTTATTTTATTTATAATAGCCTTGTTGTCGAATACTATTTCATGGGCTCAGTATACCGATATACAACAGGCAATGAAGAAGTATAAGAAGGTAAATACAATGACTGCATCTGTTGTTCGTACCAAACACAATGTGGCTTTATACAATGATGTTGTTACAAATGGTAAGTTGTTTTTCAAGCAACCTTCTCATGTAAGTATGATTTTTAATGGAGGAAAAGACAAGTTGTTGATGAATGGCTCCAACTTTGTAATGGTGAATAATAGCCGGCAGAGTGTTGCTAAAGGTAAAACTCAGAGTCAGTTTGATGCATTTTTAATGGTATTCAGAAATGTTTTATTGGGAGAGAATTGTGACATAAAGGGAATTGCTGATACAAAAGTTACACGAAAGGGAAATATGTGTACATTGACTGTTACACCTGTTGTAGATGGAGGTAAGAAAACGCAGAAGCGACTTATGTTTACATCTTTTTCATTGGTTATTGATCTCAAGTCTGCAGAATTCAAAAGTTTGCGTATGAACGAAAGAGGTGGTAATTATACTCAGTATGATTTCTCTGGATATACATTTGGAGGAAATGTAGATGATAAATGTTTTA
>JAUNIZ010000077.1 GCA_030523165.1 Prevotellaceae bacterium | reverse complement strand
TAAATATAAACTTCTAAAAATTATTTTCTGTGTCTACTTAACAGGTCCGCTGCAAGGTGTTTCTGGGTAATGTAAAAATACAGCATTTTTCATGCAAAAAGTGTGGTAAAATACAGCATGATTATAGCAAAAATCGGGCTTGATTTCACGGTTTTGTGTTAAATTCATGTTAAATATAGGGCTTTCTATACCTGTTTTCGCAGAATTTTTCATTTCAAAAAATGCGAAAATTTGCATGAAACATGCCCTAAAAGCGATAGGGAAACAGCGAAAAGTCATCAAATTTAACGTTCATTAATATTCTTTCCCGCGTTTCTGCGCTCTTTTTTTTTCTCCTTGGCATGTTGGTTTTCTATAAAAAGATAAGTATGCTTGATATTAATATGGCAAAAAATACATGAATGCAACCAGTTTTTTCTTGTAAACACACTTTGAAGTGAATCGTAAAAACGGACAGACGGACAGACAGACAGTTCTATTTTAGCGTTCACAATGTTTGGAGATTACATTAATTTTTTGTATCTTTGCAAAAGATAAGCAGCATCTCGGCATAACGCTCAAGCAAGCTTGTCGGAGTGCCTTAATTACAACTACTACAATAAAACCAATACCATAGTGATGAGAACCTTAATTAAGCGAATACTTGCAATAACGATAGTCTTTCTGACAGGGCTTGCTGACACCCTTGCGGCAAACCTTGAATTCTGGAAACTGGATACCAACAACGGGCTGCCAAGTAGTGCGGTGAGCTGCATATTCAGAGACAGGAGCGGTTTCGTGTGGTTCGGTACTTCTACAGGACTAAGCCGCTTCGACGGTTTCAGGTTCAGGAACTTCTATTCAAACGCTACAAACAAAAATTCCCTGAAGAACAATCTCGTGACAGACATCTGCGAGGACAGCGACGGCAATCTGTGGATTGAGACATCTGAGGGCTACTGCATATTCAACCCTGAGACGGAGATGTTCGACCGTGGCATGGAGGAATGGATGAAAAGCCACGGCATGGAAGGCGTGCCATCGGAAGTGTTCATAGACCATGAGAAGAATTTCTGGATTGTGGTAAACGGCAAAGGATGCTATTTCTATGATGTTGCTGAAGAAACGGCGTTCTGCTTCGAAATGGGGAAAGGGAAAAACAAGATACCTTCAGGACTTGTGTCATGCATCACTGAACGCGGAAAGTCGCTTGTGTTGGCATACAATGACGGAACGTTAGTTCGCCTTGACGGGCACGGAAAGCGAGTGGTATGGACAAACCGTCATCTGAAAGACCTTATAAGAATCAGCGGCCCGCAGACCTTCACTACATACATAGACAAGGACTACAACTACTGGATTCTGACAAACGGCTACACGCTGGTGTATTCGTCGGCAGAGGCACGATGGTTTGGTAGTGCAGACGAATTCCTTTCATACAAGGGTATAAAGGGAGCCGACAGCAATCTGCTGGTAAAGGCTATACAGGAAGACAAGTCGGGCAACCTATGGCTGGCGACTGAACACAGAGGATTGTTCATTGTTGACATCAAGGCGCGCACGATAACCAATTACACTTATCTCCCCGGAAACCCTACAAGTCTGCCAGACAACACGCTTCAGAATCTGTTGATTGACGATACAGACGCAGTATGGATAGGAACGCTGAAGAACGGTGTGGCATACTATTCGCCTACGTTGTCGCGCTTCGACACTATCGCTCTTGGCGACATCTGCACAATAGCGCAGGACAAGTCGGGGCTCTACTGGTTCGGTACCAACGATGCAGGCATTATATGCTACAACCCCGCTACGGGAAATACGGCTCGTCTGGGAATGGGCAAGACGGGGCTTGGCTCTGATGTCGTGGTGAGCAGCCTATGCGCGAGCGACGGGTCATTGTGGTTCGGCACGTTCAACGGAGGCATGGCACACTATAAAGACGGAGCTTTTACTGTGTATAGACGCGCTGCTGGAGGATTGGCACACGATTGCGTCTGGTCGCTCTCTGAAGACCGTAGCGGCAACATTATTATAGGTACACTAGGGTCAGGAGTGCAGATATTCAACCCTAAGAACGGCACGTTCAAGACTTTCAACACGTCGAACAGCAAGCTGCCTTCCGACTATATAGCGTCAACGTCAGTTGCCCGTAACGGCGACATATTGCTAGGCCACTCCCAGGGATTCTCAATAATCGAAGGAAAGAGCCATGCGGTAACAAACTGCCAGCAGACAAAGAGCGGCCACACGTTCACCAGCCTTGCCGTTAACCAAGTGCTCTCTGACAGGCGTGGACTGATATGGAACGCAAACATGTCGGGAATAAACGTCTATGACCCGAAGGCTGACCGAATATACATACTCTCTCCCCAGTCGCAGACGGCATGTTCTGTAGCGGAAGACCTCAACGGCGACATTTGGGTGGCTATGGAGCATGGCATAATGAAAGTGAAGGTAGACGAAAAAGACGGTCATTGGGATTTCTTCATAACCCATTATGACGAGCTTGACGGACTGCAGAAGCGCCTTTTCAACTTCAGAAGCATTCTTCTTAGCCATAACGGAGACATCATAGTGGGCGGTCAAGACGGCATAAACATAATTACTCCACATCGTGCAACGGCATCAGCCACACATGCCAAGGCTGTGTTCAGCGGTCTGATACTGTTTGACCATCCGCTCGAAGTAGGCGAGGAATACAACAATCGCATAGTGCTTGACCGTTCGGTGAACAGCAGCCGTATGCTAAAGCTGCGCCACTCGGAGAACGCCTTTACCATATTACTGTCTTCTGACCGCGTCAGTGTGCCGCAAAAGAGCCGTTTCCAGTACCGCTTGAAAGGATTTAGCGATGACAAATGGCTCATTACGGCAGAGAATCAGCCCAGCATAACCTACACAAACCTGTCGCCTGGCACATACAAACTTCAGGTGAGAGTGCTCGATCGCGACGGTTCCATAAGCCTGAGACAAGCACAAACTTCAGGTGAGAGTGCTCGATCGCGACGGTTCCATAAGCCTGAGACAAGCGAGCTGACAATAGAAATAGCCCCTCCGTTCTGGCTCTCACCGTGGGCGTTCATTGTCTACATCATCGTATTCTCGCTCATTGTATGGCTTGTATGGCATCTCACCATTCACCGTCAGATAGAGAAACTAAGAATAGAACAGATACAGAAGGAAGCGGAACACAACCGTAAACTCGACGAAATGAAGCTTACATTCCTCACAAGCATAAGCCATGAGTTGCGCACCCCGCTGACGTTGATTATATCACCGCTGAAGGCGATGCTGAAATCGGAGAGCGACACAGACAAGAAGAGCAAGATAGAACTGATATTACGCAACGCCAACCGTCTGCTCAATCTGGTTAATCAGACACTCGACCTTCGCAAGATAGAGAAGAACAAGGCTGAGCTGAATCTTGTTACGGGCGATGTGGTAGGCTTTGTTCGCCAGCTTTGCCTCTCGTTCAAGGCATTGTCGCAGAACGGTATAAGCATGGAATTCAGTTCTGAAACGGAAAAGAAGAGAATGTCGTTCGACGATGACAAGCTTGAAAAGATTATGACAAACCTCCTTTCAAACGCATATAAGTTCACGCCAGAAAACGGTCATGTAAGCATCTCGCTCGGCATAGTAAAGGCTGCTGACGACTCTTCTGAAATGTTGGAGATAAAGGTTGCCGACAATGGCAAGGGAATATCCGATGAAGACAAGGAGCATGTGTTCGACCGTTTCTATCAGGTAGTCAGTCAGAAGCGCTCTCCATTGGGCGGAAGCGGAATAGGATTGAATCTCGTTAAGGAGTTTGCGGTAATGCATGGCGGAAACGTTACCGTAAGCGATAACCCTGGAGGAGGCACGGTATTCACCGTAACTCTGCCATGCAAATGTGACGAAACGCTGCCTGCGCTGATAACCGACGAGATACCTGTAATGCCAGACAGCACGGGCGAGACAGAAGGAAAGGAAGACGGAGAAAAGCGTTTGACCGATGTCAGCGAACAGCTGCGCAAGGGCGAATATGAGGTGCTGATAGTAGACGATAGCGAAGACTTCCTATCGTTCATGACAGAAATGCTCTCTGACATTTATAAGGTAAGAGTTGCCCATAACGGCAAAGAGGCATTGCAGATGGTAGGCGAACACAAGCCAGACATAATTCTCAGTGATGTCATGATGCCAGAAATGGATGGAAACGAGCTTTGCCGTGCGATAAAGGAAAACCCGAAGACAGAGCGAATACCTTTCGTAATGCTTACGGCACGTCTGTCTACCGACTATAAGATAGAAGGCATGGCAAACGGAGCCGACGATTACATAACCAAGCCTTTCAACTTCGACTTGCTAAACCTTCGTATATGTAATCTCATAAAGTGGCATCACGCAACGCCGCTGGGCGAGAAGATAGACCCGAAGATAAAGCCTCAAGAGGTTACCTCGCTCGACGAGAAGCTGGTGAAGGCTGCTACCGACTATGTGGAAAGCAATCTCAGCAACCCTGACATGTCGGTTGAGACGATGAGCGAGGCTCTTTCCATGTCGCGAGTACATCTATACAAACGTCTGCTCTCCGTTACAGGAAGCACGCCATCGGAATTTATCCGTCTGATTCGCCTTCGTCATGCAGAACATCTTCTGCGTGAAAGTCAGCTTAACGTGAGCGAAGTGGCATACAAGGTAGGCTTCAACAATCCACGTTATTTCTCAAAATATTTCAAGGAAATGTATGGCGTAATGCCTTCGCAATACAAGAAAACAGATGACGGAAAGTCCAAATAGACAGGGTTTTACGGATGCGGTTAACGAAAAATACACCTTTACATAACATTGTAGCAGAAAATATGGGCATGTAAAATATTAGCGATAGACAAATTCTGATTATCTTTGCAAGCAGAATAAAAATACTTAATATAAAATGAAAAACATCAGAACTTATCTATCTTCTATTCTGTTACTGAGTGCAATCACAGCATGTGGAGCAGGATATACCGACAACGGCAAGGGAATAACCGTAGAGGTAAAGAACGCAAGCCAGACGGGAGCAAAGCTCGTTAGGTTAGAGGTTGTGAACGGAAACATTATACGTGTGAGGGCTACCAATGAAAACACCTTCCCTGAGAAGAAGAGCCTTATCATTGTGCCACAGAGCCAGAAGGGTGAATACACCGTAAGCCAGAAAGGCGATATGATTACGATGAAGGCAGAGAATGTGAAAGCTGTGATTAACGAAACCAACGGTCATGTGGCTTTCTATGACTCAAAGGGGAAGCTCCTGCTCAACGAAGCTGAAAACGGCAAGACATTTACTCCTTACACAGTTCCTACAGCTGATATAGGTGTGGGAACACTTACCGACAAGGAGCGTAACGCATGGTCATGGCACGCTCTTTTTGAAAGCCCTGATGATGAGGCATTCTATGGTCTCGGACAACACCAGGCGGAAGAGTTCAACTATAAGGGAAAGAACGAGGAACTGTTCCAGTATAACACTAAAATCTCCATTCCTTTTGTTATAAGCAACAAGAACTATGGCTTGTTGTGGGATTCTTATTCACTGGGTCGTTGGGGCAATCCTAACGACTATCAGCAGCTGAACCGTGCTTTCACTCTTTATGACAAAGACGGAAAGAAAGGCTGCCTGACGGGAACATACGTGGAGAAAGAAGGCAAGAAGGTGGTAAGGAACGAAGATTCATTGTATTTTGAACATGCGATGGTTATCGGAAACCTTCCGCAGAACTTCAAGCTAAACGGCTCAAGCGTAGTATATGAAGGCTATCTGGAGGCTCCTGTAACCAATGTTTACCGCTTCATTCTCTATTATGCAGGCTATACTAAGGTATTCATTGACGGCAAGGAAGTTGTGGCTGAACGTTGGCGCACAGCATGGAACCCTAACTCATACAAGTTTACCTTTGCTATGGAAAAGAGCAAGAAAACCCCTATACGCATAGAATGGAAACCAGACGGAGACGTTTCTTATTGCGGATTGCGTGCAGCTACACCTGCAACGGAAAAGGAACAGAACCGTATATCTATCTGGAGCGAGATGAGCCGTGACATGGATTACTATTTCATTGCCGGTGATGATATGGATGAAGTAATCAGCGGATATCGCACTCTTACGGGAAAAGCACAGGTAATGCCTAAATGGGCATTGGGATTCTGGCAAAGCCGTGAACGCTATAAGAGTTCGGAAGACATAGAGTCAACACTTGCAGAATTCCGCAAGCGCCATATTCCTATCGACAATATCGTTCAAGACTGGAACTATTGGCCAGAAGACCAATGGGGAAGCCACAACTTCGAGGAATCGCGTTACCCTAACCCTCAGGCAATGCTTGATAGCGTTCATGCGATGCATGGAAGATTCATGATTTCAGTATGGCCTAAGTTCTATATCAATACAAAGAACTATAAGGAACTCGACGCTAACGGCTGGATGTATCATCAGGCAGTGAAAGATTCAATCCGCGACTGGGTAGGCCCTGGCTATGTAGGCTCTTTCTATGACGCTTATTCAGAAGGCGCACGAAAGATGTTCTGGAGACAGATGGATGAGAATCTTTATACTAAATATAAAGAAGGTGTAGACGCATGGTGGATGGATGCTTCCGAACCTAATGTTCGCGACTGTACTCCTACATGGTATCGCAAGGCTTTGTGTGGCCCTACGGCACTTGGTTCAAGCACAGAATATTTCAATGCTTATTCTATAGTGAACGCAGACGCTATCTATAACGGTCAGCGAAGCGTTAACCCTAACAAGCGTGTGTTCCTGCTTACACGCAGCGGCTTTGCTGGTCTGCAGCGTTACAGCACTGCATCATGGAGCGGTGATATAGGCACAAGATGGGAAGATATGCGCGCTCAGATGACTGCAGGTATAAACTACTCTATGAGCGGTATTCCGTTCTGGGGCATGGATCAGGGTGGCTTCTGTGTAGAAAACAGATACATGGCTGCTCAAGGCGAATACAACAATACGGGTGTTGAAAACGAAGACTTGAAGGAATGGCGCGAGCTGCAGGCACGCTGGAACCAGTTCGGATGCTTCATTCCATTATACCGCACACACGGTCAGTGGCCTACACGTGAGGTTTGGAACATAGCACCAGACAATCACCCTGCATACAAGACTATAGTATGGTATGACAAGCTGCGCTATCGCATGATGCCTTATCTCTATAGCATCACTGGCTGGGCTCACTTCAAAGACTATACTCTGATGCGTGGTCTTGTAATGGATTTCACTTCTGACACTAAGGTTAACAACATAGGAAACCAGTGGATGTTCGGCCCTGCTTTCATGGCATGCCCTGTTGGATATTACAAGGCACGTTCACGCGAGGTATATCTGCCGAAGCCATGTGGCTGGTATGACCTTTACACAGGCAAGCACTATACAGGCGGTCAGACTATTACCGCTGATGCTCCATACGAGAAGATGCCAGTGTTCGTGCGTGAAGGCGCAATCGTTCCGTTCGGTCCTGAAATGGAATGGTCTGACGAGAAACCTGCAGAGCTGATTAATCTCTATGTCTATACAGGCAAAGACGCTGACTTCATGCTCTATGAAGATGAAGGAACCAACTATAATTATGAGAAGGGCAAATATGCTACTATAGACATTACATATAACGAGAAAGCAAAGACAGTAACTTTCGGCGCGCGTAAGGGTGACTTTGACGGCATGTTAAAGACACGCAGATTCAATATCGTTGTGGTTTCACCTGACAAGCAGCAGCCTCTTGACCTTGAAAATCCTAAGGGAAAAATGGTAACCTATGACGGAAAAGAGCTGAAAGTGAAGTTATGACAAAAGCGAAATGCATAGAGTGATTAGTAATAATGCGTAGAGTAATCAGGTAGTATTGGAAGCATAAAGATGCTTGAATACTGATTTCGGGCAATGCTTCCAATACCTTCCAATTACGATAACATAGCTTTCTATTCACGATAGCATAGCTTTCCATTGCGTATTCAGACTCTCCATGATTGACCTTAATCCCCGTTTCTACAAATTCTATCTTATGAAAAGACATTTATTATTATCAATTATTGTTTTGTTCTCGGTTACGCTTTTCGCCCGTGAGCGAAAGAACTTTGACGAGAACTGGCGCTTTGTGCTTGCAGACAGCGCAAAGATGTCTTCAAATGACTATAATGACGCATCATGGAGAGTGCTTGACCTGCCTCATGACTGGGCAATAGAAGGCGATTTTCTTGCATCCAATCCTTCTGGCGCAGGCGGTGGCGCATTGCCTGGAGGCATAGGGTGGTATAGAAAGCATTTCAAGGTAGACAACGCTAAAGGCGACAACAGTCGCTATTATATCGAGTTTGACGGTGTTTACATGAACTCTACCGTATTCATAAACGGTCATGAACTTGGCATGCGCCCTTACGGTTACAGCAGTTTCAGATATGAGCTTACGCCTTATCTCAACATGAATGGCGATAACGTAATTGCCGTGCGTGTAGACAATAGCGACCAGCCTAATAGCCGTTGGTATAGCGGATGCGGAATCTATCGTCATGTGTGGCTTGTAGAGACAGCGCAGGTAAGCGTTGCCCATTGGGGCACTTACGTTACCGCAAGCGTTGACGCAAAGGGAAAGGCAGTGTTCAGCGTCAGCGTGGAACTCGACAACAATACAGGCAAGAATGTAAACGCAAAGGTTAAGAACTCTCTCATTGACGCTTCCGGAAAGGTAAAGGCATCGTCTATGGCAAGCGTGAAGATAAATGAAAAAGGCAAAAGCATTCAGAAGCTGACTCTGAATAACCCTATACTGTGGTCTACTGACAATCCTTATATATATAATGTCAAGACTGAGGTAATAGTAGGCGGCAAGACAATAGACACATATTATACGACTACTGGCGTGAGAACTTTCGTGTTTGATGCGGAAAAGGGATTCTCGCTAAACGGCAAGAGCATGAAGATAAACGGCGTGTGCCAGCATCATGATCTCGGCAGCCTTGGCGCAGCACTTAATGAAGACGCTCTCTATCGCCAGCTGAGAATGCTTAAGGAAATGGGGTGCAACGCTATACGATGCTCACACAATCCTCCTGCTCCCGAATTGCTTAACATGTGCGATACAATGGGCTTGATTGTCATGGATGAATCGTTTGACATGTGGCGAAAGAAGAAGACACAGAACGATTATGCCCGTTTCTTCGACAAATGGTATGAGCGCGACCTTAGCGACCTTGTCGTTCGTGACCGCAATCATCCGAGCATAATAATGTGGAGCATAGGCAACGAGGTGCTCGAACAGTGGTCATCAGCCGATGCCGACACATTGTCATTGGAGCAGGCTAACCTTATACTTAACTTCGGCCACGACGCTTCTTCGTTGGCAAAAGACGGGGAAATGAGCGTAAACTCATTGCTTGCAAAGCGTCTTGTGGAAGTAGTAAAGTCGCTTGACCCTACTCGCCCTGTTACAGCAGGCTGCAACGAGCCTGACCCGGGCAATCATCTTTTCAAAAGCGGTGCGCTTGACATAATCGGTTTCAACTATCATAACGAATACATAAAGGGTGTTCCACAGAACTTCCCTGGCAAGCCGTTTATACTTACAGAGAGCGTTTCGGCTATACAGACGCGTGGTTTCTATCGCATGCCGAGCGATTCTATTGTTACCGCGCCTAAGGAATGGTGGATTTCCTACACCGACCCTTCTTACATGTGCAGCAGCTACGACAACAATCACGTTCCTTGGGGAGCTACGCACGAAGCCACTTGGGATATCGTAAAGCATAGCCCTTTCTGCAGCGGTCAGTTTATCTGGACAGGCTGGGATTATATAGGCGAGCCTACGCCTTACGCCTATCCTGCTCGCAGCAGCTATTTCGGAATAATCGACCTTGCTGGTTTCCCGAAAGATGTCTATTATATGTATCAAAGCGAGTGGACAGACAAGACGGTGCTCCACTTGTTCCCTCACTGGAACTGGCTTGAAGGGCAGACAATTGACCTTTGGTGCTACTACAACAATGCCGACGAGGTAGAGCTGTATATCAACGGCAAGAGCCAAGGCATACGCCGTAAGGCAGATTCTCACCAATATCATGTGATGTGGCGCGTTACGTTTGAGCCTGGCGAAGTAAAGGCTGTTTCACGCAAGAACGGCAGTGTAGTGGCTACAAGAATCATAAAGACGGCAGGCGCGCCTGACCATATCCGTCTGACGTCAGACAAGACAGTGTTGACCGCAGACGGCAAGAGCCTTGCTTTCGTTACGGTTGAGGTGGTAGACAAAGACGGTAACCTGTGTCCTAATGCAGAGAATCAGATATTCTTCGACGTTAGCGGAAATGCCAAGATAGCAGGCGTTGACAACGGAAGCCAGACTTCTTTGGAGCGTTTCAAGGCAAACAACCGCAAGGCTATGTTCGGCAAGTGTCTCGTTGTAGTGCAAGCCGACAAGACATCGGGCACTGCTAAGCTTACCGCAAAGGGCATTGACCTTAAGACTGCCAGTGTTTCGTTTGACATAAAGTAGGTAATGAATGAAAATATTATAATATAACAAGACAACTTGATAATATATAACAAGACAGCGAAGATATAAAAACAAAACAACATTACGAATATGAAAACTTTCTTATTGACAGCAACATTGTCTATCGCTATGGCAACTACCGCCT
The DNA here is from genome assembly GCA_030523165.1 of Prevotellaceae bacterium. Classification (GTDB taxonomy): domain Bacteria; phylum Bacteroidota; class Bacteroidia; order Bacteroidales; family Bacteroidaceae; genus Prevotella. The sequence continues at coordinate 3,424 of JAUNIZ010000077.1, read as the reverse complement.
TGGCGCAGACAGGCAAGCCAGTCTATCTTGACCCGAAGGCTCCTATCGAGGCTCGTGTTCAAGATGCACTGTCGCGCATGACAACACACGAAAAAGTGCAGATACTGCACGCGCAGAGCAAGTTCACGTCTGCTGGTGTGCCTCGTCTTGGTATACGTCAGCTGAACATGAGCGACGGTCCTCACGGGGTAAGAGCCGAAGTAGACTGGAACTCATGGGGCACAGCCAACTGGACAAACGATTCAATCGTGGCGTTTCCTTCCTTGACATGCCTTGCTTCTACATGGAACAGAGAACTGAGCGCAATCTACGGAAATGCCGTCAGTGAAGAGTTCGCCTTCCGTGGCAAGGACATTCTTCTTGGACCTGGCACTACCATAGCGCGTGTTCCTCTCAATGGCCGTAGCTTTGAGTATATGGGCGAAGACCCTTATCTTGCTGGAGAAATGGCAGTTCCGTATATCAAGAGCGCACAGAAGAACGGCGTGGCATGCTGTCTGAAGCACTTTGCGCTGAACAACCAGGAGGTAGACCGATTCACCGTAAACGTGAATGTGGGCGAGCGCGCTTTGCGCGAGATATATCTTCCTGCGTTCAAGAAGTGTGTCCAAGAGGCTGGTCTTTGGACAATGATGGGCTCTTATCCGCTTTGGAACGGTCAGCACCTTTGCCATAACGATTCGCTTCTTAACAAGATTCTCAAGAAAGAATGGGGCTTTGACGGTGTTGTTATAAGCGACTGGGGTGGCACACACGACACTTGGGAAGCTGCAATGTATGGTCTTGACATCGAAATGGGTACCGACACCGACGGAAAGACAGCAGACAAGAGCAAGGGGTATAACACCTATAGGCTTGCCGACCCGTTCGAGAAGCTCATCAACGAGGGCAAGATTCCTATGAGCGTGCTCAACGACAAGGCTGCTAGAGTGCTGCGCACGATATTCCGCACGGCTATGAACCCTGACAAGATAATAGGCTCGCAGTGTTCAGAGGCTCACTATGCCGCTTGCAAGCAGATAGGCGAAGAGGGAATAATACTTCTCAAGAACCAGTCTGGCATACTTCCTTTGCAGGCAGAGAAATATAACAAGATTCTCGTTGTAGGCGACAATGCAGTGCGCAACATGAGCGAAGGCGGCGGCTCGTCAGAGCTTAAGACCAAGTTCGACATCTCTCCTCTTCAGGGGCTTAAGGCTGTTTATGGCGACAAGATTGACTTTGTTCGCGGATATTACGCAGGCAGAACGTTGTATGCCGATGCAGAGACGCTCGACCCTGACTCTCTCGCAAAGCTGAAGAAAGAGGCTTTGGAGAAGGCAAAGGAAGCCGACCTGATTATCTATATCGGTGGTCTTAACAAGAACGGATATGAAGACTGCGAGAACAGCGACCGCAAGAGCTATGACCTGTCATACGGCCAGAACGAGCTTATTGCCGAGCTTGCAAAGGTTCAGAAGAACATCATCGTCATAACCTTCGGTGGCAACGCTTTCGCTACACCGTGGATTGACAACGTAAAGGCAATGCTCCACTGCTGGTATCTCGGCTCTATGTCGGGCGAGACATTGGCAGGAGTAGTGTCGGGCAAGGTTAACCCAAGTGGCAAGCTGCCTGTAACGTTCGCCAAGAAGCAGGAAGACTATCCTTGCTTCCAGTTCGGCAAGCGCGGTTATCCTGGTGTTGACAATCAGGTATATTACGATGAAGGCATCTACGTGGGCTACCGTTGGTTCAACACAAAGAAGGTTGCTCCACAGTTCCCGTTCGGTTTTGGTCTAAGCTACACCACGTTCAAGTATGGCAAGCCAACGATATCATCGTCTAAAATGACTTCTGACGGCAAACTTACCGTTAGCGTTCCTGTAACGAATTCGGGCAAGATCGCGGGCAAGGAAATCGTTCAGCTTTACATTGGCGACGAGAAGGCAAGCGAGGAAAGACCAGTGAAGGAACTCAAAGACTTTGCCAAGATTAGTCTTGAACCGGGTGAAACCAAGACCGTTACGTTCGACATCACTTCCGAAGCATTGCAGTTCTGGTCAACCAAGGCTCACGGTTTCGTAGCCGAGCCTGGCAAGTTCAAGGCTTACGTCTGTGCAAGCGAGACAGACGTGAAGGGCACCGTAGAGTTTACTCTCGAATAGACATACCTGTTTTTTTGAATGAATTGATAATTGAAATAGCGTGAGTCCATGATGGGCTTACGCTATTTTTTCATTGCGTAATATATGTGCATGCAAGAAATTAATTGTCTGTCTGTCCGTTCAGTTATTTCCTGTATTCTTCGGGCGTCTTTCCTGTAACCTTCTTGAAGATTGAAGTGAAGCAGAAGCGTGAGGAATAGCCGAGAGTCTCGGCAATGTCTTCTACCGTCTTGTCTGTTCCGAGCAGCCACTGCTTGGCTAGCGAAAGGCGACGCAGCTGTATATACTGGCTCATGTTGTTGCCGCTTTCGTGGTGAAGCATGTCTTCAAGATAGCATGGAGAGAGTTTCAGCGTGTCGGCTATGTCGCTGAGCGTGGGCATGCCTTCGTGCATGGCCTTGCCTTGCGTGAAGTGGCTGTCTATAAGCTTGTCTGCCTGTTCTATGAGCTTCACGTTTATGTCGTGGCGCAGAATGAACTGGCGCGTGTAGAGCCTCTGGCAATAGTTGAGAAGCAGTTCTATGGAGTTGCTGATTATCGGCTTGGTGTAGCGGTCAATGCCCCAGCATAGCTCTGCGGAAATATTAGCAAGGCACCGCTCTATTACCTTGCCTTCGCAGCTTGATATGTGCAGAGCCTCGTCGGGAGCGTACTTGAAGAAGGTGTATTCCCTAAGCCTCATGCCCAGCGGTGTGCATGTTATCAGACTGGGGTGGAATATGAGCATCTTGCCCTTGTCGGTGCAGAGCCTCATCTTCTTCTGCGGCGTGATGAAGAGCAGCGTGCCGTCGGAGTAGTCGTAGTGGGTTCTTCCGAACTTGCCTTCGCAGAGCGACAAGCGTTTGAACACAATGGCGTAGCAGTCGGTCTTTATCTCCTTCCGTTCGCATGGAACAGACATGTCGATAAGAGTGACCAACGGATGGAGTGTCTCTGCGTTGAAGGCATGGTTGCACTCACAAACATAGTTGGTTGTGTCCTGGTTCTTGTGCATATCCTGAATGAATGTTTATCAGATTGAGGCTTTTCTGTATTCTGTAGGTGTCATGCCTACGCTTCGCTTGAAGAATCTGTTGAAATGCTGTGAATACTGGAAACCTAGCTCGTAGCTTATTTCGTTGATTGTCTTCTTTGAGCTTAGCAGGCTTTCCTTTGCGAGGTCAATGATCTTTGCCTGTATGTACTCCTGTGGCGAGCGCCCTGTCTCTTTCTTCACAAGATCGCCGAAGTAGTTTGGCGATAGGAAACATTTCTCTGCGAAGTATTTCACTGAAGGC
>JAUNIZ010000323.1 GCA_030523165.1 Prevotellaceae bacterium | reverse complement strand
CCAAAAAGATATATTATTTGCCCGCTTAAATAAAATAATTACAGCACAATTATTTCTTGAATTTATATTCAGAAAAGAACTACACGTAATCTCTGACAATAAAATTTACAAATAATAAAGACAATCTTATCAATTAAAAATATGTTCCTTAAAGATTCAAAACGAGAAAATTTAGAAACAACATCAATACATGAGCATTACAGTAAAGCGATAGAACTATATGAAAAAACAGATATGCCAATTAAGCTAATTGCCAAAGAAGTCGGTGTCAGTGCTGGTGCTTTAAGCGCATATATAAGGCGTCATCATCGCGAACTTGTATTGAAACGTTACAATATAGATACCGAAGGCAAAGACCTAAATGACATAAAGATTATTTCAGCAGGTGAAGAAAGCGAAAGAGCAAAGGAAAAATATAAAGACGCTGTGAATGCTTGCGCTTCGATAAAATACATAGAACTAAACATGTCTCAACTTGCAAGAATGTTCAATCTAAGCGGAACAGGTCTTGCAAATTATATGAAGGTTCATTATAGAAATATACTTAAGAAACGAGAGAAAATGCAACAGAAACTTGGTCTGCACGATAAAACGGCTCTTGGAGCCAAGAAAGAATGCAAGAAGCAATACGCAAAAGCAATAAAATTGTATAAGACGACAAACATGACGCTGCCCGAAATAGCTGAGATCTGCGAGGTTTCAGAAAGCGGACTTTCGCAACATCTGCGTTTTTATCATAATGACATATTAACCAAGAAAAGAGAAGAGCGCAAACAAGCAAAGGAACAAAAGAAGAAAACAAGGGGAGACATGAACGGAAACGGACGCAAGAGCGAGCCGAAACTTGAGACAGAAGAGAAATACGCAAAAGCATTAGAATTATATAGAGATACACCCATGTCAATGAAAGAGATAGCTCTACAGACTGGAGTTACAAGCAATGGCCTACGCTTCTATCTGCATAAATGGCATATAGACCTTGTATATGAACGTGCAGGAATAACAGATGAAATAGGCGAAAGCATTGACTTAAGAAAAGACAGAAAGAGAAGCAAGACTACGAAAGCGAAATATGAAAGAGCCATTGAATTTCTTAAGAAAACGAAAAGAACAACTACCGAGGTTTCTACATTATTCGGATTCAATCCAGAAGTGTTCCGTCAGTATCTCCATAAGTATGAGCCGGAACTGGCAACAGAAATCGGAATGACACGCAACTACAACGGAAAACTAACACTTTCAAGAAGCCAAAACAAATATAAAGAGGCAATTGAAATATACAGGACGACTAGTGAAAGTCTAAGAACTATAGCCAAAAGGCTCGGTCTTACATATAAAAGCCTTGACGGATATATTCGTAGAAATCATCTAGACGTGATACAAAGCCACAAGATGATTGTAGAGAAAAACAAAACAGAGAAAAAGGAAGTGCAAAAAGCGTAGCTTTACAATAAAGAAAGCTATGCTTTCCTACAAGGAAAACATAGCTTTATGCTAATTAACCAATATGTTTCTTGGCAAACAATATCTTAAAAAAACAAACTATACAAGTAGTCTTAGTTCTTGTTGTCTGTTATCAATACAACAGCATAGGCACTAATGCCCTCTTCTCTACCTGTAAAACCAAGCTTTTCCGTTGTTGTTGCCTTGATGGAAATATCTTCTTCATCAATGCCCATAACTTCAGAAAGACATGCTTTCATTGCTGGTACATGAGGATTTATCTTAGGACGCTCAGCACAAATAGTCGCATCTATATTGCCTATAACATATCCTTTGGTTGCTATAAGTTCTACTGTCTTGCGAAGAAGTATCTTGCTGTCTATGTCTAAAGTATCCGCTGACGTATCAGGAAAATGATAGCCGATATCACGCATGTTGGCTGCTCCAAGAAGAGCATCGCAGATAGCGTGTATCAAAACATCAGCATCACTATGGCCCAACAATCCCATAGTATGCTCAATCTTAATACCGCCAAGCCACAAGTCGCGCCCTTCTACAAGCTTATGAACATCAAATCCTAATCCTGTACGTATCTTCATCAGTAAACGTTCTTTATAGTTTATCTTCTGAACAAGTCTTTTATACCATCCATATCGAAACTGAGAGAGAATCGAAGTGTCTGGTCTAGCGGATTGCTCTTTGCTGTTGCGATAACATAACCGCAATCAAGAGAGAATGCACTCA
>JAUNIZ010000322.1 GCA_030523165.1 Prevotellaceae bacterium | reverse complement strand
CACTTTACTTTAACCGATAATGTTTAATCCGTCCAACTTTTTGGGTGCACTTCACTGATGGAGATGGCGTTTCTTCTTCTTCTACTACTTTGGCTGCAAACCCATATCGTTTTAAGGGTATTGTTCCTATTACCATTTCTGGAGGTACTGTAACAGGTGGAAATGACCCATTGCCTGTATCATACAGAACATATTTCGCTATGGACCCTAACTATAATGCTGATGTTTCACCTGTATTCGAGCTTCCTACTACATTTACTACATTTAATGCATCAGGCGAAAACCTTGAGTACTGTCTTGAGAATACTTTCGATGTTGCACATCAGAATGTAAATAATACAACATGTCTTATAATAAAGACAACGTTTGACCCAAGTGAAATTACTGAATTTAATGGCTCAAAAACATTCTATACACTCAACGGTTCTACAGACGCGATTTATAGCAAGGCATCTGTCGATGAAGCGGTATATGATAAAGTTATAGATATGTTTGAAACAAGTATCAAATCTTATGTGTCAACAGAATATAACCCAAGTGAACAACTTACATTGTCATTGAGTTCTGTTACATACTCAAACGATGCAGTTGCTGGTAATGTTGACATAAATGATGTGACGATAAAAGCAACTGGAACTTCAGAGTCTTATGAATTCAATCTTTCTACTGCTGTAGAAGGTTCTTTGACTTCTCTTAACGCTAACATGTCTATTACAAGATATCTTAACGGTGAAGCTTACTACACAGTTCTTATCAAGCACTTCGGTGATGACCTCACTCCTTGGAATCCTTCAAACAAGTCAGTTTCTTATCCAAATAATACAAACCAAGCAGCAGCTAATTGGCTTGGACGTTACGGTGTTCTCCGTAACAACTGGTACAACATCGACGTAACAGGTCTTACAAACATCGGTTCTGCTACAATTCCTACTGTTAATGTCGATCCTACTCCAGACGATAACTTGAAGAGCTATATCTCTGTAAGTATTAACGTTCTCTCTTGGGCTAAGCGTACACAGAGCACTGTTCTTCAGTAATGAGAAACATATTATACAGAATTATATTATAATTAGGTCTGTCCAGGCGGCGTGCTGTCGCCGCCTGGATGAACAGACCGAATATTCCCGACTGCGGGAAGTGTCGCGCCGCCAGACACGCGAGAGATGGCGACAACCGGAAACGACTACATACGATGACCGGCACCTGAAAAGGAAACGTTGAGCGACGGAACGCCACAGGACACGGGCAGACCACATGCCGCACCCGAGACGTGACACCGGAGCCTATACATATAAGCACGGCAAAGCCGTGACCCTAACCGAAACCACAGACAAACAAAACAATAACGATATATGAATGAAATGTTGAGAAACTGGTCCATGACACTCTGCGTGGTGCTGTCCGCAGTGCTTGCGACATCCTGCGACATGATGCACGAGGACACGGACGACTGTCCGATAGGACTGTATATCACGTTCAAGTACGACTACAACCTGCAGCGTGCCGACATGTTCAACGACCATGTAGGCTCCGTAACGCTCTACGTGTTCGACGAGAACGGCAACTACGTCACCAGCAAGGAGGAGTCGAACACCGCCCAGTCGTCGCCGTTGGCATCACCGACTTACACGATGCACCTTACCGACCTCACACCGGGCAAGTACAAGTTCATAGCGCTGGCAGGACAGAAGCCTTATTCGGAGATGCTGACTACAAGCCGCGCGAAGTTCGTGCGTGACATCCCTGCCTACGGCGATCCGATGGAGAATCTCAACATCCAGCTCGACAGGACCGCCAACGGCTCTGTCTACGACATAGTGAACAACAGCCTTCCTTTGGACACGCTGTGGCACGGCATGGAGACCGACCTTATAGAGGTTAGCGACACCCGCCCTACCTACGACACCATCTCCCTTGTGCGTGACACGAAGAAGATAAACGTTACGCTGAGAGAACTGTCAGACCCTACGACTATGGACGTTGCGGACTACGATATGAAGATAACCGACAGGAACTCCCATATACTGTACGACAACTCCCTCGACGAGAGCGATGTAGTAGTCTACACCCCTCATTCCACATGGAACACCGAAGACCGCGATACCGCCTACGACTCCAACGGCAACGCTATGGAGGGAGTGGGCAAGATAGCGCATGCCGACTTTATGACGTCGCGCATACTCTACCACG
>JAUNIZ010000076.1 GCA_030523165.1 Prevotellaceae bacterium | reverse complement strand
GTAGTCTAAGTGACCTATTTAGGTGGTCTAAGTGGCTTGTTTTTACTATGCAAACGGCACACTTATGATGCACAAACCTATGCTTTCGTTGTAATAAACTTATGCTTTATTGATTTGGATATAATTGATTAGCGGATAAATAGTTAAACTTTAGACATTTGCTATAAATAAAATGGCAAAAGAATTATCTTCAATCCGAAATTTGTTTTAAATTTGTAGCCGAACTCTGATTGCAGATTCAAACCGTGAAACTGATTGGGTTATGGATAAAATGACAAAGGAACAACGCCACAGATGTATGGCTTCGATAAAAGGGAAGGGTACAAAGCCGGAAATGACGGTAAGGCGCTTCCTGTTCAGTCGTGGCTTCCGTTATCGTTTGAACCACCCTCGTTTACCTGGACATCCTGATTTAGTGCTGCGCAAATACAGAACGGTGATATTCGTAAACGGTTGCTTTTGGCATGGGCATGATAACTGCAGATATTATGTAATGCCAAAATCCAACACAGAGTTCTGGCGAACAAAAATAGAGCGCAACAAGGCTCGTGACAAGGCAGAGCAACAGAAACTTGCGGAAATGGGTTGGCATTGCATAACTGTCTGGGAATGCCAACTTAAGCCCTCTGTACGTGAACAAACACTTGAATCACTTGCCTATACTCTTAACCGAATATATCTTGATGACCGTAAACCGATTCCAAAACCTTATATAATGCCTCAAGAAGAACGGCAAATGGTGGCAGAAAAAGGTATTGGAGAGCAATACAAAAAATAAATATCCGTCCATTTCCTAATAAGGAACAGACGGATATATATTTATTTATTAACAATAAGTTTAGAAGAATATTGATGCGATTATGTAAGAAACAATCGTTGATGTAATAACGCTGACCAGTCCAGGCATCATGAAGCTATGGTTCAGCAGATATTTACCGATTACGGTTGTTCCTGAACGGTCGAAGTTTACAGTTGCGATATCTGAAGGATAGTTAGGAATAAAGAAATATCCATAGATACTTGGCAATACTCCGAGCAATACCGGGCCAGGCAAACCAAGCGAATATGCCAACGGAAGCATAGCTACAACAACGGCACCCTGTGAGTTGATAAGAACTGATACAATGAAGAATACCAATGCTATAGACCATTTGTATTGTGAAACAATGTCGCTTAAAGCTACCTGCATTTCTTCGATATAGTTTGAGAAGAATGTATCAGCAAGCCAAGCGATGCCATAGATAGCTACAACGGCAACCATACCGCTTTGCCATACGGCTCCGGCAACGGCTTTCTTAGGAGATGCCTTGCAGAATATAATCATAAGAGCAGCAGCGGTAATCATTACAATCTGAATTACCAGATTCATTGCCAATGGCTTCTGTATCTCTTCTGTCATGCCCGGTACAACTTCCTTAGCCTTTACAAGCATGTCGGCAGATAGCTGGAATGCCGATCCAACACCTACAGTTATGTCTTCTGCTCCCTTTACAGCACGAACCTGACTATATGTAGGCAACAGGTTCTGGAATGCGGCGAATATTACGATAACAACCAATGCCGCGAGGAAAATATAAACAGCACGCTTTGCGGTAGGAGGTATCTCCTTGTCAAGTGTCGTAGCTGTGTTTCCATAAACATACTTGTAGCCTTCCGGGTTAGATATTCTTTTCTGGAAAGCAGGGTCTTTGTCAAGGTCTAATCCTCGTTTATATGAACATGCAGATGCGCATATAAGACCTACTAAACAAGAAGGAATCGTAACGCATAATACTTGTGGAATGGTAATGTCAAAACCGTTTGCGTTAGAGATAGACACGAAAGCGACTACTGCAGCTGCAATAGGTGAACATGTGATACCTACCTGTGACGCGATTGAAGCAACTCCACATGGGCGTTCAGGGCGTATGCCTTTCTTTAAAGCTATGTCGCAGACAATAGGCATAAGCGTATAGACTACGTGACCTGTACCTACAAGAACGGTAAGCAGGAATGTACATAGCGGAGCCAGGAACGTCATGTTGTCCGGGTGTTTGCGCAAAAGTTTCTCTGCCAACTGAATAAGCCAGTCCATACCGCCAGATGCCTGCATTATACCAGCACATGTAACGGCAGCAATAATAATGTAGATAACATCAGTAGGAGGGGAGCCTGGGCGAAGACCAAAACCGAATACCAAGATTGCGAGACCAATGCCTGAAATCGCACCTAATGCAAGGCTGCCGTAGCGCGAACCTACATAGAGTGCAAGCAAAACAACCAATAGTTGAATAATAATGATAATCATATTGTCAATGTTTTATTTGTTAGGTTTATTCTTGTTATTAAGGTTTCGTCATACAATATTATTTATGTCAATAACCTAAATCGGTCAAATCGCTTTTCATAAATATATATAGTAAAAATACAACTTCCGTCAACGGCAATTGTAACTTTAAACGAATGGGCAAATATACGTAATTTTTCTAATATTATCAAATAATTTCTTAATATATTTGTAAAATATATATTGCAAAAGCCACTTTTCTTTCATGTTAACGCACACTTTTTTCTATCGAAGGAAATTTGTTCTAATATCCTTGTTTTGCAATCTCTGTCTTACATCAATACAAAATATTTAAAAGCGATAGGAAAAAAAACAGAATTTGTGACAAGTCTTATCAATAAAATTACTACCTTTGCAGACGCTTAGCGAGTACAAATTTGTAATATTATAATTTTTTTATGTATTTTACTTTATTTATTACCGTTGTCTTGACGGCAGTTGTATTGGTAGTAGGTGCGTATGTAGTTGCGAAACTCATAGGTCCTCGTTCATACAATCCGGTAAAAGGTCAACCGTTTGAGTGTGGTATACCGACAAGAGGCACATCATGGCTTCCTGTAAGTATTGGCTACTATCTCTTCGCTATCCTTTTCCTGATGTTTGACATCGAGACCATGTTCCTCTATCCATGGGCAGTTGTCGTTAAGCAGTTTGGAGCTATGGCTCTTTGCAGCATTGGCTTCTTCCTGTTGGTTCTTGTATTTGGCTTGGCTTATGCTTGGCGGAAAGGAGCGTTGGAATGGAAGTAAGAAAACCTGTTATCAAGAGTATTCCTTACAATGAGTTTAAGGACAATGAGAGTCTTGAAAAGATTGTAAACGAACTTCATGAAGGTGGCTGCAATGTAGTGCTAGGCTCACTAGACCAGGCTATCAACTGGGGACGTTCTAACTCACTTTGGTCATTGACATTCGGAACTTCATGTTGTGGTATTGAGTTTATGGCAGTAGGCTGTGCTCGTTACGACTTCTCTCGTTTTGGTTTTGAGGTAACACGTAACTCTCCACGTCAGGCAGACTTGATTATGTGTGCAGGTACTATTACAAACAAGATGGCACCTGTGTTCAAGCGTCTGTATGACGAAATGGCTGAACCTAAGTATGTTGTTGCCGTAGGAGGATGTACAATCAGTGGTGGCCCGTTCAAGAAGAGCTACAATGTAGTTCGTGGTATTGACGAACTGGTACCTGTTGATGTATATATCCCTGGTTGCCCTCCACGTCCAGAGGCTATTCTTTACGGAATGATGCAGTTGCAGCGTAAGGTGAAGATAGAGAAGTTCTTCGGTGGCGCTAACCATAAGATGACCGCAGAAGAGAAAGAACTCTCTATGAACAAGGGTGGTCTTAGAGGTCTCAGCAACGAAAATCTTGTGGCAACAAAGAAACTAGGACAGAAAGAGCCTATTATCGTCAGTGATGTGCCAGAAGATTTTGACGCTAAGAAAGGTCTAACTGAATAATATATAATAAGGTGTAAGATATGAAACTGAATAATATAGAACTCACATTCGATAACTTCGCCAAAGAGATGGCAAAGTTGAAGAACGAGAAACATTTCGATTACCTTGTTACCATTATCGGTGAAGACTTTGGCGAGGAAGGTCTCGGATGTATTTATATTCTTGAGAACACTGACAACAATGAGCGTTGCTCTGTAAAGACTATAGCAAAGAAGGTTGACGGAAGCGATGTTATTCCTACTGTTCTCAATCTTTGGAAAGCAGCCGACCTTCTTGAGCGTGAAGTGTTCGACTTCGTTGGTATCAAGTTCCTTGGACACCCTGACATGCGTCGTTTGTTCTTGCGTACAGATTTCAACGGTTATCCTCTGCGTAAAGATTTCGACATGAGTCCAGAGGCTAACAAGTTCCCTGTAACAGATGAACCTGAGACAGACTATACCGTAGAGTATAATCTCGACAGCGACGGTAAGCTTGTAGCTACAGAGCATCGTCTCTTTGATGATGACGACTATGTAGTGAACATAGGTCCTAACCACCCGTCTACTCACGGTGTGCTTCGTTTGCAGACAGTGGTAAACGGAGAAACAGTGAAGCGTATTTATCCTCATCTCGGATATATCCACCGCGGTATAGAAAAGATGTGGGAAGATATGACATATCCTCAGACATTGGCTCTGACAGACCGTCTTAACTATCTTTCTGCTATGATGCATCGCCACGCTTTGGTAGGCGTTATAGAAGAAGGTATGGGCATAGAGCTTTCTGACCGTATACAGTATGTCCGTACAATCATGGATGAACTTCAGCGTATCAATAGCCACTTGCTGTTCTTGGGCTGTACTGCTCAAGACCTTGGCGCGTTGACAGCATTCCTTTATTGTATGCGTGACCGTGAGCATGTGCTCAACGTGATGGAAGAAACTACAGGTGGTCGTCTTATACAGAACTATTACAGAATAGGTGGTCTTCAGGCAGACATTGACCCGAACTTCGTTGAGAACACGAAGAAACTTTGCAAGTATCTTCGCCCGATGATCAAGGAATATCTTGATGTGTTCGGTGACAATGTGATAACACACAACCGTTTGGTAGGTGTTGGTCCTATGGGTCTTGAAGATTGTATAAACTATGCGGTTACTGGTCCTGCAGGTCGTGCTGCCGGTTGGAAGAACGATACGCGCAAGCGTCATCCATACGCATGCTACGACAAGGTAGACTGGAAGGAAATCACTCTCACAGGATGCGACTCCATGGATCGCTACTATGTGCACATCGAGGAAATGTACCAGAGTCTTGACATCATCGAGCAGCTTATCGACAATATTCCTGCCGGCGATTTCTATATCAAGCAGAAGCCTATCATCAAGGTTCCTGAAGGCCAGTGGTATTTCTCTGTTGAAGGTGCAAGCGGCGAGTTTGGTGTATATCTTGATTCTAAGGGCGACAAGAGTCCATATCGTATGAAGATGCGTCCAATGGGCTTGACTCTCACCGGTGCTCTCGATCCTATGGTACGCGGACAGAAGATAGCCGACCTTATAACTACAGGTGCGGCAATCGACTTCGTTATCCCTGATATAGACCGATAGTAATTAAGTTAGTAATAAAAAACAATTAAACGACATGTTTGATTTTAGTATAGTAACAACATGGATCGACTCTCTCCTTCGCCAGACATTGGGCTTGGGAGATTTCTGGTCGATACTTATCGAGTGCATACTGATAGGCGTGCTCATTCTTGTGGGCTATGCCTGTCTGGCTATTGTCTTGATATTTATGGAACGTAAGGTCTGCGCTTATTTCCAGTGCCGTCTTGGCCCTATGCGTGTTGGTCCTTGGGGTATATTCCAGGTATTTGCCGACGTGCTGAAGATGCTTATAAAGGAAATCTTCGTAGTGGACAAGGCTGACAAGCTGCTTTATTTCGTGGCTCCGTTCCTTGTGATTATCGCCTCTGTAGGCACATTCTCGTTCCTTCCTTGGAACAACGGTGCTACAGTGCTCGACTTCAACGTTGGAATATTCCTTCTCACTGCCGTATCAAGTATCGGTGTTGTAGGTATCTTCATGGCAGGTTGGGGTAGTAACAATAAGTATAGTGTGGTATCTGCAATGCGTGGTGCCGTTCAGCTTATTTCATACGAAATGTCTCTTGCTCTTTGTCTTATCACAGCGGTCATTCTGACAGGCACAATGCAGATGTCAGGTATCGTTGAGGCTCAGACAGGTCCTTGGAACTGGCTCATCTTCCGTGGTCATATTCCAGCCATTATAGCTTTCCTTGTGTTCCTCGTTGCAGGTAATGCAGAGGCTAACCGTGGCCCGTTCGACTTGGCTGAGGCAGAGAGTGAGCTTACTGCAGGTTATCATACAGAGTATAGCGGTATGGGCTTCGGCTTCTACTATCTTGCTGAGTATCTTAACCTTTTCGTAATATCTGGAATCGCCGCTACAGTATTCCTTGGCGGTTGGGCACCAGTAAATATCGGCATCGAAGGTTTCGACATGGTTATGAACTATATCCCTGGTATCGTTTGGTTCTTGGGCAAGACCTTCGCTATAGTATGGCTTCTCATGTGGGTACGTTGGACATATCCACGTCTTCGTATCGACCAGATACTGAAGCTTGAGTGGAAATACCTCATGCCGTTGTGTCTTATTAATTTGGTTCTTATGACCATAATAGTAGCTTTAGGATGGCATTTTTAATTGATAATTAGGAAATGGAAAATAAAAAATCATATTTCGGAGAAATCGGAGATGCTGTCAAGACCCTTGCTACAGGTATGAAAGTCACTCTTAAGGAGTACTTTACACCTAAGAGCACCGAGCAGTATCCTGAGAACCGTAAGACAACATTGCACGTTGCTAAGCGTCATCGTGGCCGTCTGATAATGAACCGCGACGAGAATGGCGCTGTGAAGTGTGTTGCATGTACATTGTGCGAGAAAGCTTGTCCGAACGATTCAATCAAGATAATCTCTCAGATGGTAACTACCGAGGATGGTAAGAAGAAGCGTCAGCTTGTTGACTATCAGTATGACCTTGGCGATTGCATGTTCTGTGAGCTTTGTGTCAATTCTTGTAATTTCGGAGCTATTGAGTTTACAAACGATTTCGAGAACAGCGTGTTCGACCGTAGCAAGCTTTTGCTTCACCTCGACAAAGAGGAGTACAAGAGCTCTCTGCCAAATATTCTTGACGGTGGTGCGCCAATGGAAATCGGTAAGTTTAATACAAAAACCAAATAAGGAGGAAGTTTTAAGATATGGCTAATATAATTATGTTTGGCATCTTGGCAGTAGTCATACTTGGTTCTGCCATCATGTGCGTAATGACAAAGAGAATCATGAGAGCCGCTACATTCCTGCTCTTCGTGCTCTTTGGTATTGCAGGTCTTTACTTCCTGCTCGACTATACGTTCCTGGGCGCTGCACAGATAAGCATCTATGCCGGTGGCGTTACGATGATCTACATCTTCGCTATCCAGCTTGTAAGCAAGCGCACGCTTCAGGGTCTTGTAGAGAAAATCAAGTGCAGCCGTATAATAACAGGCGGTCTGCTGTCTCTTGTAGGTCTTGTAACCGTAGTGGCTATAATGTTCAAGAACCATTTCGTGAATATGGCTTGTCAGGTAGAAGACAAGGAAGTTCCGATGGATATCATCGGCAACACCCTGATGGGTTCGGAGAAGTATCAGTATGTGCTTCCTTTCGAGTTCATCTCAGTATTCCTGCTGGCTTGTATCATAGGTGGAATAGTAATTTCAAGAAAGGAGTAATATAGTATGGTACCAGTTTATTGTTTCTTTGGAGTTTCAGCATTGTTGTTCTTCATCGGAGTATTCGGCTTTGTAACACGCCGCAATCTGATTGCCATGCTGATATCTATTGAGTTGATTCTCAATGCAGTAGATTTGAATTTTGCTGCTTTCAACCGTCTGCTTTATCCTGGACAGCTTGAAGGTTTCTTCTTCACATTGTTCAGCATTGGTGTCAGTGCAGCCGAGTCTGCCGTGGCAATAGCTATCATTATTAATGTTTACCGTAATTTCCATAGCGATCAGGTGAACAGTATTGAAAACATGAAAAATTAATGTGTTATGGATTATAGTTATGTATTTTTGATACTTTTATTGCCTGCGCTGACATTCGTTTTGCTTGGATTGGCAGGAATGAAGATGTCTCATAAGACAGCTGGTCTTATCGGAACATCTTCGCTTGCAGTCGTTACGGTGTTGTGCTATTATACGGCGATAGAGTATTTCCTTGTAAACGGTCGTGACGCTGCCACAGGCTTGTATCCTACGGTTACTGCGTTCGATTTCACATGGATAAAGTTTTCTGAACTGCTGACCTTCAATCTCGGTTTCCGCATCACGCCTATTTCGGCAATGATGCTTATCGTCATCTCTACGGTCAGTCTGATGGTTCATATATATTCATTCGGTTACATGCATGGCGAGAAAGGTTTCCAGCGCTACTACGCTTTCCTTTCACTCTTCACCATGTCAATGCTTGGTCTTGTTGTTGCTACCAACATCTTCCAGATGTATCTTTTCTGGGAACTTGTAGGTGTTAGCTCATACCTGCTCATCGGATTTTACTATCCTCTGCATGCAGCAGTAGCGGCATCAAAGAAGGCGTTTATCGTAACCCGTTTTGCCGATTTGTTCTTCCTTATCGGTATTCTCTTCTACAGCTTCTATGTAGGAACATTCAACTACGACCTTACAGCTATGCCTGAGCTTCATCAGAACGTGGCAGGTTCAGCATGGGTTATTCCTATGGCTCTGTTCTTCATGTTCATCGGTGGTGCCGGCAAGAGTGCTATGTTCCCGTTGCACATCTGGTTGCCAGACGCTATGGAAGGTCCTACTCCTGTCAGTGCGTTGATTCACGCTGCAACCATGGTTGTTGCAGGTGTATATCTCGTTGCAAGTCTGTTCCCTATTTTCGTAGAGTTTGCTCCAGAGGCATTGCATTGGATAGCTTATATCGCTGCGTTTACCGCTTTCTATGCTGCAGCCGTAGCATGTTGTCAGAGCGATATCAAGCGTGTGCTTGCTTTCTCTACAATCTCTCAGATAGGCTTCATGCTCGTTGCACTCGGCGTTTGCATGCCATGTCCAGAGACAGGCAATGTTGCTATGACAGAAGAATATGCTGATGTCAATGGCCTCGGCTACATGGCAGGCATGTATCATCTGTTCACACACGCTATGTTCAAGGCTTGTCTGTTCCTCGGTGCCGGCTGTATTATCCATGCCGTTCACTCTAACGAGAAGATGTATATGGGTGGTCTGCGCAAGTATATGCCTATTACCCACGCTACATTCCTTATCTCTTGTCTTGCTATCGCAGGTATTCCTTTCTTCTCTGGTTTCTGTTCAAAAGACGAAATCCTTGTAGCCTGCTACAACTTCTCTCCTGTAATGGGTGTGATAATGAGCGGTATCGCTACAATGACAGCATTCTACATGTTCCGTCTCTATTACGTTATCTTCTGGGGCAAGAGCTACTACGAGAGCAACAAGAGCAATCCTGATGTCCACAAGCCACATGAGGCACCTGCAGTAATGACAGTTCCACTTATCGTTCTCAGTGTCATCACAATGGCTGTAGGTATCTTCGGAACATTGCATATCTTCGAGTTCGGCGATTTCATTTCAGCAAACGGAATTGCTTTCCATACTCATACAAACTGGACAATAGCAGGCGTCAGCACAGTTCTCGCTATTCTCGGTATCGGCCTTGCCACATACATGTATAAGGCAGAGGAAACACCGGTTGCAGACATGCTTGCCCGCAAGTTCCCTAAACTTCACCGTGCAGCTTACAAGCGTTTCTACATGGATGAGGTTTGGATGTTTGTTACTCATAAGATTATCTTCCGCTGCATAAGCACTCCATTGGCATGGTTCGACCGTCACGTTGTAGACGGCACGTTCAACTTCCTTGCTTGGGGAGCCAACGAAGGTGGAGAGAGTATTCGTGGATGGCAGAGCGGCGACGTGCGTCAGTATGTTGTATGGTTCCTTACCGGAACAATCGCTTTGGTATTGTTATGTATTTGTCTTTAAAGAATATCCGATAAAATGAGTATATTAAGTTTATTCGTAGTTATTCCCGCACTGATGTTGCTCGGCCTATGGGCTGCCCGCAATCTCAATCAGGTGCGTGGTGTAATGGTAGCAGGGTCATCATGCTTGTTGGTTCTGTCAATTTGGCTTACCGTTACATTTATTCAGATGAGGGCAGACGGCAATACCGATGCCATGCTCTTCACTTACAGCATTCCTTGGTTCAAGCCTCTTAACATTGCCTATGCAGTGGGTGTTGACGGCATCTCGGTAGTTATGCTTCTTCTTTCAAGCATAATCGTGTTTACCGGAACGTTCGCTTCATGGCAGCTGAAGCCGCTAACAAAGGAATACTTCCTGTGGTTCACCCTGTTGAGTACAGGTGTCTACGGTTTCTTTATCAGCATCGACATGTTCACCATGTTCATGTTCTATGAGGTAGCCCTTATCCCTATGTACCTTCTTATCGGAGTTTGGGGAAGCGGAAACAAGGAGTATGCCGCAATGAAACTTACCCTTATGCTAATGGGAGGTTCTGCGTTGCTTATTCTTGGTATTCTTGGAATCTACTTCTTCAGCGGAGCGACGACAATGAACGTTCTTGAAATAGCACAGATGCACAACATTCCAGTAGAAGTGCAGAAGGTGTTCTTCCCGTTCGTGTTCATCGGTTTCGGTGTGCTTGGCGCACTCTTCCCGTTCCACACATGGTCACCTGACGGTCACGCATCAGCGCCTACAGCGGTTTCTATGCTCCACGCAGGAGTGCTTATGAAACTCGGAGGCTATGGCTGTTTCCGTATTGCCATGTTCCTTTTGCCAGAAGCAGCACAGGAGTTGAGCTGGATATTCCTTATCCTCACAACTATCTCTGTTGTCTACGGTGCATTCTCAGCATGTGTTCAGACCGACTTGAAGTATATCAACGCTTACTCGTCAGTTTCTCACTGCGGTCTTGTTCTCTTCGCTTTGCTTATGATGACAAAGACAGCATGCACAGGAGCTATCCTTCAGATGCTCTCACACGGTTTGATGACAGCGTTGTTCTTCGCCCTGATCGGTATGATCTACGGCCGTACACATACGCGTGACATACGCAAGCTCGGTGGTCTTATGAAGATTATGCCGTTCCTCAGCGTAGGTTATGTCATTGCCGGTCTTGCTAACCTCGGTCTGCCGGGCTTCTCTGGTTTCGTAGCCGAGATGACAATCTTTGTAGGTTCATTCGCAAACGACGATACCTTCCATCGTACAGCTACAATCATTGCATGTACAAGTATCGTTATCACAGCGGTCTACATTCTCCGTGTTGTAGGCAAGATTCTCTATCAGAAGGTAGCCGACCCACACTATGAGACCCTTACCGACGCTACATGGGATGAGCGCGTTGCCGTTTGCTGCCTTATAGCCTGCGTTGCCGGTCTTGGTATCGCTCCGCTTTGGGCAAGTGAAGTAATCAACAATGCGGTAGGTCCAATCATCGACCACCTCAACACTTTCGCATCATTATAATAAACCAGCAGAAATATGAATTACAGTCAATTTCTTAATATGATTCCGGAAGCCACACTGATGGCTATCCTTGTTATCGTCTTCATAGCCGATTTCGCATCATCACGCAAGAGTGATCGCAAGTGGTTCAATCCGCTGGTTTGCATACTGATGTTGTTACAGGTGCTTGTAAACATCTGCCCTCAGGAGCCTGTTTCTCTTTTCGGTGGAATGTATGTTACATCATCTGCGGTAAACGTAATGAAGACTATCCTTGCTGCAGGAACACTTATTGTTCTCATACAGAGCCGCAAGTGGCTTAACCGCGAGGACACAAGCTTCAAGGAAGGCGAGTTCTACATGCTCGTTGTGTCAACGCTCCTCGGTATGAACATGATGATGAGCGCAGGCCACTTCCTGCTGTTCTTCCTTGGTCTTGAAATGGCTTCTGTGCCTATGGCATGTCTCGTGGCTCTCGACAAGTATCGCCACAACTCGGCTGAGGCAGCAGCCAAGTTCATTCTTACCGCTACGTTCTCAAGCGGTGTCATGCTCTATGGCATCTCTTTCATCTACGGTTCAGTAGGAACACTCTATTTCAACGATGTAGCTACAGCACTTACTGCAAGCGACAACCTCACTATGAATATCATGGGAATGGTGTTCTTCTTCAGCGGTCTCGGATTCAAGATAAGTCTTGTTCCGTTCCACTTCTGGACAGCAGACACCTACCAGGGCGCTCCTACAACAGTAACCGGCTATCTCAGCGTTATCTCTAAGGGTGCAGCGGCATTCACGCTCATGGCAATCCTTACAAAGGTATTCGCTCCGTTGACAGACTACTGGCTCTATGTGCTCTATGTAGTAATCGTGCTCAGTATCACAATCGCCAACCTCTTCGCTATCCGTCAGACAGAGCTCAAGCGCTTCATGGCGTTCAGTTCTATCTCACAGGCAGGCTACATCATGCTTGCAGCAGTAGGTGGAGGCGAGGCAGGCGTAGCAGCGTTGTCGTTCTACGTATTGGTATATGTAGTAGCCAACATGGCAGTATTCTCTGTAATCAGCGTTGTAGAGGAAAACAACAACGGCGTTACAGACATGGATGCCTACAACGGCTTCTATACCACCAATCCTAAGCTGTCATTGCTCATGACACTTGCATTGTTCTCACTTGCCGGCATTCCGCCGTTTGCAGGTATGTTCAGCAAGTTCTTCATTTTCATGGCAGCAGCAGAGCAGGGTTCTGCAATGGCTTACGCAGTAGTATTCATTGCGTTGGTTAACACCGTAATAAGCCTTTACTACTATCTGCTCATTGTCAAGGCTATGTATATCAAGAGCGCAGACAGCCCGCTGCCTACATTCAAGAGCGACTGCAACACCAAGATTGCCCTTGCACTTTGCACAGCAGGCATCGTTCTCTTCGGTGTATTCAGCTTCTTCTACGATTGGATTAGATACGCAGCATAACAATACGTATCTGTAGAATATAAAAGCAGGTCAGAGACGATTTCCGTTTCTGACCTGCTTTCGTTTAGGTCTATAGCTTTTGACTATCGGGTTTTGTTGCTTCGTGCTATTGCTTGTCTTTAGCTATGCGCTTTCGTTTGTCAGCAGTTATGCGCTATTGCTTGCCTTCGTTTCAGTGTTATGCCCAGTCTGTCAAAACTTATACAGATGGAATATTCTTTCCATGAGTTTCCATTTCTCCGACGATGCAGCATTGGCGTCAGCCACCTGGTATTTAGCCGTCAGCGCTTCCCATTCGCTTTGTTTAGGCAGTTCTGCCAGTCGTGCCATAGCCGAGTCCCAATCAAAATCGAGAGGTGTTTCCACAATCATGAAGAGTCTCGTTCCCAAGATATAGATTTCCATTTCCAGGATGCCCACTTCACGGATGCCTTTTATTATTTCCTTCCACACATGTTCCTGCGAGTGCAGTTTCTTGTATGTTTCAATCAGTTGTGGGTCATTGCGCAAGTCCAGAGTCTGACAATAGCGTTTAGTCTCCATTCCGTAGTCTTGCTGTTTGTAGCCTTCTTTTGTTTCCATGATAAATGCGTTTTTAATGTCTTAAGTTGCTACAAAGATAACAATAAATTTCCAAACTACGAAACCAATTATTAATTATGCATTCTTAACCGAAGGTCATCGTGCGAAGCGGAAGATAATTATTAATTACTTATAGGCATGATGTCACGCCCAGTGTAGTCGCTACTCAATCAAAAAACTTGTTTTTCATGTAGAAATTGACTTGTTTCTACATCGTAAACGGCTTATTTACGTATTGAATGTACCTTATTTCCCTGTTTTTACCCCTTGCTTTTGCATTATTATTTCTATTTTCCTAAATCCTTTTGTCATGGTAAAAGAAAATTGTTTTCTATGATAATGTAAATGGTTTTCGCTATTGACAGTGTAAAAGTTTTCTGTAAGCTATGATTTTCTTGTTTATTATTGATAATCGTAAGAGTGTAATTTTCTTACTATATTTTTAATTGCATATTATTTTGTTCATGAAATGTGTGTTATATTAATAAGTGTAATAGTAATTATTAATCATGTTCTTTTAAAATCTAAAGAAGTTTTTATATTTCTTATCCGTTATTTATGCAAATTTTAATATTAGATTTTAAATTCTATAATGTATATTGCTTTGTAATGTTTTTTATTTTTACAAAACATAATGTGTAATCTTAAAGATAACACATTGTTTACTAAAGGTTTACATTATTAGTTTTTTTGTGTAGTAACACGTAAAATTAACATCATTTTTTTTTTTTTGAATGAAATTCACTTATATTTGTGCATAAATTAAATTTAATGAATAAAATAAAAACGTATATGACACTGAAAACTCCTCTATTATTTCTATTGTTTGTCTCATCAATCTATGCTTATGGT
>JAUNIZ010000075.1 GCA_030523165.1 Prevotellaceae bacterium | reverse complement strand
CAAATATTCCCATATATAATAAGGTGTTATATTTTCAGTCCCGAGAAGCACATCATAGCCAGAGCCATAAGTCCTACGGTTATGAACGTGATGCCCAGTCCCTGCAACGGCTTAGGAACGTCTGAATACTGCATTTTCTCGCGTATGGCACCCATCGAGACAATGGCGAGAGTCCAGCCGATACCGCTGCCTACGGCATAGACTATAGCATCCCATACGCTGCCTATATACTGTGTGTTTGACGGGTCGAGATTGATGCGCTGCTGCATGAACAGCGACGCTCCCATAATGGCACAGTTCACGGCGATAAGCGGAAGGAATATTCCCAACGAAGCGTACAATGAAGGAGAGAACCTCTCGACAACCATCTCAACGAGTTGCGTTATGCCTGCGATAACGGCAATGAACAGTATGAAACTAAGATATGACAGGTCTACGCCTTCTGCCAGACAATCGGGTCCAAGGATATGCACTTGCAGAAGATAGTCTACAGGCACCGTGATAAGCAATACAAACGTTACGGCAACTCCAAGTCCCAATGATGTCTTTACATTCTTCGATACCGCAAGGAACGAGCACATTCCGAGGAAGAACGCAAATATCATGTTGTCAACGAATATCGACCTTATAAACAAATTTATTATATGTTCCATAATAATGTCTCCTTTTAGTAATTAATCCTTGGTAAGATATGCACGATGTATCCATATCACACAACCCAGAAGTATCAATGCCATGGCTGGCATTGTCATCATTCCGTTGTTCACATAGCCAGCGTCATACACGCATTGCGGAATAATCTGAAAGCCTAACAACGAACCTCTGCCGAAGAACTCGCGGAAAGCACCAACGACAACGAGGATAAACGCATAGCCCAGACCGTTTGACAAGCCGTCAATGAAACTCGGCAACGGCTTGTTCATCATGGCGAAAGCCTCCAAGCGACCCATAAGAATACAGTTGGTTATGATAAGTCCTACATACACCGACAGCTGAACACTGACATCGTAGGCAAAGGCTTTCAGTATCTGACTGACGATTGTCACGAGAGCCGCCACGACCACAAGCTGAACGATTATTCTTATGCGGTTTGGTATCGTGTTGCGTATAACGGATATAATAAGGTTGGAGAATGCCGTAATTATAGCCACTGCCAAGCCCATTACGATAGAAGGCTTCAACTGTGATGTTACTGCCAATGCGGAGCAGATGCCCAACACCTGTACCATGATAGGGTTGTCGGCACTAAGCGGTGTAACAAAAACCTTCTTGTTCTCTTTTGAAAACAAACTACTCATATTTCAGCCTCCTTTATTTTTCGTTTAAGAATTTAATATACTTGCCAAGACCTTCCTTCAGCATAAGGCTTACGCCATCGGAAGTAAGCGTTGCGCCTGTAACAGCGTCACACTCAACGGTAGGGTCCTTCACCTCGCTCTTCTTCTTCACAGCAAGAGCAATGCCTTCAACGCCTTGCTTTGTAATGTGCTTACCGACGAACTGGTCTTGCCATGACTTGTTGTCCTTTATCTCAGAACCCAATCCTGCCGTCTCGCTCTCATGATTGAAGTATGCGCCATATACGGTGTTCTTGTCGTCGTCAATGGCGATATAGCCGCTGATAGGTCCCCACAAGCCCATGCCGTAGACGGGTATCACGTACTTTGTCTTGCCCTCAACGTTGCATACATACAAGGCAAGTTTGCCTGCCTTATAGTCGGCACTGTTAAGTTTGAAACCGCAGTTCTCGCCGCCTTGTGCGCCTTTCTCCGCAACCGTGTTGCTCTCGTCAAGAATGTCATCGCTTACTATTACCTCTTTATATAGCTTTGTAGCATCCTCGTTGGTCAAGTCGCGAAGGTTCAACGCTGCAAGTATCTGTTTTTTCTTGTCCAACGCCACGTTTTCGTCTTGCGCAGGCTTCAAGTAACTGCTTACGAAAGCCAACAGGAACGCAACGATAATGACGATAACAGCTGAATATATAATAGTATATACATTTGAATTTTTATTCAATGTCTTCTTTGTTTCTGCCATAGTCCTGTTCCCTTTCATTTGTTAGTTGAACGTTTAATTCTCTTGGAGATATTCCTCTGAACCACGCAATAGTCTATCAGCGGTGCCCACATGTTCATGAACAGTATTGCAAGCATCATACCCTCAGGGTAACCAGGGTTCATGACTCTCACGATTATTGCAACGACACCTATCAGAAAACCGTAGATATACTTGCCTGTTTCTGTTCGTGCAGAGGTTACAGGGTCTGTCGCCATGAATACTGCACCAAAGCAGAAGCCGCCCAATATGAGATGTTCGTATGCAGGTATCGGTGTGCTGCCCGTCAGGTTGAATATCCAAGCCGTCAGTCCTCCGCCAACGAATACGCTCAGCATTGTCTTCCAGCTTGCTATGCCTGTGAAGAGAAGTATCAGTGCGCCTATCGCTATGGCTATAACGCTCGTCTCGCCGATAGAGCCTGGTATAAGTCCTATGACCATATCGGATATGCTATAACCCAAGTCGGCATTGCCCTGCCCTACTGCTGCAAGTGGCGTAGCCTGTGTGAAGGTGTCGGGCAAAGTGTTGCCAAGTCCTAAGATAGTGTCATTGGCTATCCATGCGCTGTCACCGCTCATCTTTGTTGGGTACGAGAAGAACAGCATTGCGCGTGCTGCAAGGGCAACATTGAATATGTTCATGCCCGTACCACCGAATATTTCCTTTACAAAAATCACAGCAAAAGCTACTGCTATGGCGAGCATCCACAGAGGGCAGTTAACAGGGATAATCAGCGGAATGATAATGCCGCTCACAAGGAAACCTTCCTGTATTTCTTCGCCTTTCATCTGCGCCCATGCAAACTCGATGCCCAAGCCTACAACGTAGCTTACGATAATCTTCGGCAGTACGGCAAGGAAACCAAACACAAACATTTCCCAGAAGCCTGCCTCGGCAAGTTTGCCTGCGGCTGCAAAGTTCTGATAACCAATGTTGTACATTCCGAACAGCAATGCAGGAATGAGGGCTATCACCACAATACTCATAATACGCTTAGAGTCTATAGCGTCATGAATATTAGTTCCGCTTTTGGCCGTAGTGTTCGGAACATAGAGGAACGACTCAAATCCGTCAAACACACTACGAAAACAATGCAGTTTGCCGTTGTCCTCGAAAGCGGGTCTTATCTTGTCTATATATTTTTTCAGCATAAGTAAATTCTTTTTATTAACTGAATGTCTACTATATATTAACTGAATCTCAGCTCTTTAATTACAGAAACGTCAGCTCTCACGCCTTAACATATCCAAGCCTTGGCGCACAATCTGCTGCAACTCAAGCTTGGAGCTGTCAACAAACTCCGCCAACGCAAAGTCTTCGGGCGACACTTCATATATGCCCAGAGCCTCCATCTTGTCAATATCGCCAACGATAATGGCTTTGATAAGATACTCGGCATAAATGTCCATCGGCAGCACCTTGTCGTATTCTCCGCTCATTATTATGTTGCGCTTTCCGCCTTTAATGCGCGCGTCAAGCGTGTATTCCTTGTTCTTGTTGAGCCAACTGAAATAGCTATGGCTGACGGAAAATTCCCTAAATCGAGGCATAATCCAACCGAACATCTCGTCAGCATTGTCGCCTTCGGGAATAACGGTTATCTCAGACGCATGCGCGTCAAGATAGTCGTCCTCGCTGCACTTGCTGCCTGTAAGCACGTTGCCGTTGATTATTCTCTCTTTCTGTTCGCCTTTCAAGTTGCCTTTCACTATCTCGGATATTTTCTGACCTACAACAACGTCCATGTATGCAGGTTTCTTCACCTCGCTGCCTGCAACGGCTATTGTCCTTCTTAGGTCTACCTTGCCTGTATTCAGCAGTCTGCCTATGAATATAACCGTGGTTGGGTCTACCGTCCAGACAATCTCTCCCTTGTTTACAGGGTCTATGTGATTGACCTGAACACCGACATTGCCAGCAGGACAAGGACCGTCAAACACCGTTATGTCTACGTCCTTTGCGCTTCGGAGGCACTCCGCGCTCTGCTGTCTGCCTATGCCTAAGTGGGTCTTTGCTATCTTTGAGAGTGCCGTCAAGCCTGTCTGGAAATCATTCTCGTTGCCGATAAGTTCATATTCAAAGTCTGCTGCAAGAGGCTTGTCTCTGAGCGCACTCACAAATATGCTCTTTGGCAAGTCGTTGGTATTAACGGAAACGGCATAAGGCAACTGATTGATATATCCCAGCAAGCCTGATTCAGCCAACAGTGCAACCATACTTTCCGACGTCAGTTCGTCAACTTTCTTTACACCATAATCAGCGTATTCCGTCTTGGCGTCAGCCTTCAAGGTAACCTTTAACACACGTCTCCTATCGCCACGAACAATTGAAGTAACGACACCGCTGACAGGCGAAGTAAATCTAACATCGGGATATTGCTTGTTTAC
Organism: Prevotellaceae bacterium; assembly: GCA_030523165.1. GTDB lineage: Bacteria > Bacteroidota > Bacteroidia > Bacteroidales > Bacteroidaceae > Prevotella. The sequence continues at coordinate 9,893 of JAUNIZ010000075.1, read as the reverse complement.
AAACAAGGCATCGCCAGCCTTAACATTGTCACCTTCATGAACTACTACCTTCGGCACAACGCCTTGAAACCAACTTGGCGACAGTGCAGCCTCTACGCAAGCGTCAGACGGCAGCTTGCTCTTGTCCGCTGTACCCTGAAGATGAATGTCCAAGCCCTTGTTCAACTTTATAACTCTTGTCATAACATTCATTTTATTTTTTAAGTTAATAACAAAATTCAACGGCAAAGATAACATAAATCGATGAAATATAGAAATAATATATGATAAAAGTAAATGAAAAACTGTGGCTTCCACAACAAGTGACAATAAGTTATATTGTGCTGCAGCGAGGCGTGTCAACGTGTCAGCGTGTCACCTCCCAAAGAGCCTCTACATTGCGGTCAGCTCTATCACATGGCTTTGGGTAGCTCGGAAGCCGAACACATCCAAGCCAACTTTCATAAGGTAGTCGCCTGAATAGGTCTTGCCGTTAGCGTCAAGACTTGAATTTGTTGACGGCATGAGGTTTATCTCTTCTACACGGTACATCCTGTTGGCGTCAAGACCTTTGAGCCTTACAGGCATAAGCTTTTCCTTGTAGCGAGGGTTGATGTCATAGGCAAAGAGTACTGCTTTGCTGCGGTCTTGGCTGACGTAGTTAACGGCCATGTGGTTGGTTTCGTAAGGAGAAACGAGGCGATACTGCGTGCCGTCCAATATCACGTTGCTTAAACGCTTCCAGTTGGCAACGGCATTCTGGCAATATGTCAGTTCGTCTTTGCTGAGTTCCTTCAGTCCCATGTCGAAACCAAGCTTGCACATCGAAGCCACGTCAGTTCTGAATTTCAATGATGTAGCTCTGTTCCAGCTCGTTACGTGTGCGCACATAGCCTTTGCAGGGAAGAACTGAGAGAAGCCCCACTGTATGTATATTCGCTCAATAGGGTCGGTATTGTCGCTGCACCAGAACTCGGTGAAATACTTCAATGCCTCATAGTCGCAACGTGCGCCACCGCCCGAACAAAGCATCATAGGCACGTCAGGATAGTTTTCCTTTACACGCTTCATTACGTTGTATATGCCGCGCACATGGTCAACGTACATGTTGCCTTGACGGTCTTTCAGATATGGCGAATATATGTTTGTTATAGGGCTGTTGCAATCCCACTTGAAATATGCCACGCCAGGGTTTTCTTTCAGTATGTTCTCGACAACGCCATAGACATAATCCTGAACCTTGGGATTGCTGAGGTCGAGCACAAGCTGATTGCGATAATAGTATGTCTCACGGTTAGGCAGACGGATAGCCCAGTCAGGGTGATTCTCGAACAGCTCGCTCTTAGGGTTGACCATTTCAGGTTCAATCCATATGCCGAACTTCACGCCTGCGTCCTTTGCGGCATCTACAAGGGCAGGTATGCCGCCAGGCAACTTGTCATAGGTAACGTCCCAGTCGCCCAAGCCTGCCGTGTCGCTTTCGCGCGGATACTTGTTGCCGAACCAGCCATCGTCGAGCAAGAACATGTCTACACCGAGGTGCTTGGCTTCTTTCATCAACGATGCCAATATTTCTTGATTGAAGTTGAAGCCTGTGTTTTCCCAGTTGTTAAGAAGCGTAAGCCTGTCGCCCTTGCCGTCTTTCAGACTGTAGTTGCGTGCCCAGTCGTGGAAGTTTCTGCTGCCCTCACCGCTGCCGTTATAGCTAAGCGTGAAGATAAATTCTGCAGTCTTGAACTCTTCGTCGGGCTTGAGTTCATAGTTCGAGGCGTAAGGGTTGATAGCTGGTATAACGCGTAGATTGCCGACATTATCCACTTCAAACGTGAAACGGAAGTTGCCTGTCCATCCCAATGTTCCCATAAGCACGGTACCTACATTCTCGCTTACAGGCTGCTCCATGCCAATCTCGAAGAACGGCTGTGCGTGCATTGCCGCACGTGAACCGAGCTTTGTGTCAATGATTTTCTTTCCGAACTGCAACTGCTGGCTGCTCATCTGCACTTCCTTTGCCCAGTCGCTGCTGAACTCCGTAAGATAATAGGAGCCTTTGTTAAAGTAGAGCATCGTAGAGGCATAGGCAGACAGAGATATAGGTTTCTTCTCCTGATGCTTTATAACGCTCCATGTCTTTATGACGTTTTCTTTCGGATAGGCAACATAATAAAGGGTTACGTCAACAGGATATTTGTCGTCACGCAGATTTATTACCGTTTCAGTTCCGCCTTCCACTTCACGCGTAGACGATGACACATAATATAAATAGGTGGTGAGGTTGCCGTCATTGTGTCTAATGGCTATTGCAGGCTCGAAGAAATCTTCGTTGCCAGAACCGCTATACACTTCCCAACCACGCTTTGAAACGCTTCCGTCTGACGCTGCATATACATTCCATTTAAGGTTCTGCAAGTCACTTTCATGCAGAAGCCTTTCGCCAAGATACGACTGATATAGACGTCCGTTTTCTCCAACTTGAAGCACAAGGTCGGTATTGTCAGTCGAAATCCTGATAATCTTTTTCTCTGATGCCGCATGGGCAAGCATCATGAATGCTGATAATAAAAAAGTTAGAAAACATCTCATAGTTAGTGTTACGTTAAATTGTTTATAATATCAATATATCAATAAAATCAAATATCAATTAAATTCTGTATGAATAGTCTTATAGTCAAAATGGCTAATGTCTCCAAAGGCAATAGCCTATAAAGCAAAAATGAGTCCGATGAATGCGGTGATCCATCGAACTCATGTCATGGTTATGATTATTTCTTCGTTACGCGGAACCAGTCGGCTTCAACCCATCCGCGGTCTTTGTTTCCGTCGGCTTCAACAGCAACGAATCCCATCTTAGCGCCTATCCACTTGCCCTCACGCATGCTGAACGTTTCGCCTGCATCCTTGAACTTCTTGCCGTCAAGGCTGTATGAGAAGCTACACTTGCTGTCGGCAACCTTCATGCGAAGATATATGTCCATGTGTGTGCCTGGCTTGTAGTCGATAGCGTCAACAGCAGTAGGCTTTAGCGTTGCAATAACGTTTGCGGTCTCAGGAGTGCCGCTAAGTCCGTTGCGGCATGTGTTCTGAATGAGCTGGAACTCATCGCCTGTTCTCTTCACAACGAATGAAGAATAGTCCTGTCCCATCATTACGATGCCGCCATACTGGTTCTGTGCCTTTGACGTGAAGCGCAGCTTTGCAGTAGCCGTAAACATCTCTGCAGGCAGTTTCTGCAACAGCAGGTTAGGAACGTCACAAAGGTTCTTGTAGTCCTTGTCTGTCCTATAAGTATAGATACGGTATGTGCCGAACGCTGTAGGCATGCCGAATGTCTGGTCGTAGTTTGCATGCCATTGCCACTGCTTGCCCAAGACAGGGCTGTCGAACTCGTCGCTTTCCACAGGGTTCTGTATAGGCCACTCGGCAGACGTCTTCGGCTTGCGGTAAGTGATTACAGGCTCTCCGCAGTAGTCACCGTCCTTGTCAACGCCCATTACAGGCCAGTTGTCTTTCCATGTTACAGGCTGAAGGTGAACTACACGTCCGTAGCACTCCTTGCCCTGGAAGTGAAGGAACCAGTCTTCACCGAATGCTGTATGCACCCAACCGCCCTGATGAGGGCCGTTAATCGCTGTGTTGCCTTGTGCGAGAACGGTCTTGCACTCGTATGGTCCGTAAGGGCTCTTTGAGCGCATGGCAAGCTGAACGCCACCGTTTACACCGCCTGCTGGGCACATAATCCAATACCAGCCCTCGCGCTTGTAGAACTTCGGTCCCTCGCATGTGCGGTTTTCGGTTCCGTTGCCGTCGTATACTATTACAGGGTCGCCAATAGCCTTTGTGCCGTCGGCAGACAACTCTCTAACGCAAATGATTGACGCGAAGCGTGAACGGCTGTTTGCCCATGCATACACAAGGTAGCACTTGCCGTCTTCATCCCACAGCGGTGTGGTGTCTATCATTCCCTGTCCAGGGATAACGCACACTGGCTTCTCCCATTCGCCCGCAGGGTCTTTGGTCTTTACCATCATCACGCCAAAGTCGGGGTCGCCCCAATAGATGTAGAACTCTCCGTTGTGGTATCTTATGCTTGGCGCCCACACTCCGTTGCCGTGTGAAGGCTTGTCGTAGACTTTCGAAGGTATCTGCTTCTTCAAGGCATGGCCTATTATTTCCCAGTTCACAAGGTCCTTTGAATGAAGGATAGGCAAACCAGGAATACAGTTGAACGAGCTAGCCGTAAGGTAGTAGTCCTCGCCTACCACGCACACGTCAGGGTCGCTATAGTCAGCGTTTATGACTGGATTGGTGTATGTTCCGTTACCGTTGTCGGGACACCACACTTCCGAACGGTATTGCGCACTTGCCAGTAGCGGCATAAACACTAATGATAATAAAAGACTTTTTTTCATCGTATTATTCTGATTGTTAGTAATATTTAATAGATTTATAACTAGATGTAATATTGTTTTGTCAAATCGTTTTCACGTATTCGACGTCTAATTTATCGAACTTCAGCCTATAGTTCACGTCATGAACGATACGCATCATTCTGACAGGCTGGCTGTCGCTCGCCTTTATAGAGTTTGCGGCATGACCCATTGTGCGCCTGAGATTGACTTCCACGCACGGGTGGAGCAGATAACCGTCACCGTCATCACGTGCCACAGCCATAAGGTCTACACCGAAATAGCCCTCATAAATACCCATGAACTTGCGCGAGAAATAGTCTGCCAGTCGCTTTCTTACTATCGTCAACAGCGGCTCGTCAACATATTTAGACAACATGCGTGTCTTTTCTTCTTCGGTTGCTATGACGTTTCCCGTATAGTTGCCCTTGTCTGTCTTGAACAGCGAGAGACCGCAATAGTCCACTTTATACTTGCCGCTTATGCGAAACTCCATGGCAAAGTCCAACACCTTGTTATAGTATGGCTCCATCGTAACATAGCCTTGCGTGGCGATGATGTTCTGAATCCATCCTTTTAAAGATGTGGTAATGTTGCCTGAGACATATCTTATACCGCGACCGCTGCTGCTCCAAGGTGCCTTTACCACGATTTTGCCGTAACGCTGCATGTAGCTTTCAATGTTGCCTATCGAAGACGCACATTCACATCTTCCGCATGTCTGTGCCTCAATGCCGTTGCGCACAAAAGCCAGAACCTCAGAATTGTGCATACGGCTAGACAAGAGGCGCATGGCCGCAAGCCGTTCTTCTGACGGCAAGATATTGTCTCTTATGCCAGCTTCGGCAAGTCTTTTCCTCACAACCTTGTCCCATCCCCAAGGCTCTACGTCAGCTATGTATATTTTCTGCAGTTCGCCTTCATTGATAAAGAGCACGTCATTGTGGGGCAAGCCCGTCTGCACCAAAGCCTTCGTGGCGTATGCTATGTCGTCAACAAGCACACAGTCGCCGTCGTCAGCCCACAATGCAGGCAGAAAACCGAGATTGGTCCTCAGTTCCTGTATGTTGTGCGGCAATGTGAGATAGTCCTTGTCATAAGCCAACGCCATGTCGTGTTCTGGATTGAATATATGCAGTTTCACTGGTTATATGCTTGCTGATTTTATCTTTTATTCTTATGTGCAAAGATAAGAATTTTATAATTCATCTGCAAGCAAATTATAGAAACTTATCGTCTCTATCTTAAAATTTATGTCAAAACTTTTGGAGTGAAAGTAAAATTTACTATATTTGCAAAACTAAAATGACAAAACGGACAATAAATGATATTGCCATTGGCATTTCATCACTGAGTTAACCCCGTTATCAAAAGTACACAAATTTTATAATAAACGTAATTCTGAAACAATATAAGATACACGTGAAAGACAATTAAATAACAATTATGACAGAAAAAAGAGTTTACACCTTCGGCAACGGTAAAGCGGAAGGAAAAGCAGACATGAGAAACCTGCTTGGAGGAAAAGGTGCCAACTTGGCTGAAATGAACCTTATCGGTGTTCCTGTACCTCCTGGTTTTACAATCACAACTGACACTTGCAACGAGTATTTCGAAAAGGGCAAGGAGAACGTGGTAGCGCTTCTCAACGAAGAAGTGACGGCTTCTGTTCACCACATCGAGACTCTCATGAACAGCAAGTTCGGCGATGTTGAAAATCCACTGCTTGTCAGCGTGCGTTCTGGTGCAAGAGCATCAATGCCTGGCATGATGGACACAATCCTCAACCTCGGTCTTAACGACGAAGTTGTTGAAGGATTGGCTAAGAAGACAGGCAACGAGCGTTTCGCATACGACAGCTATCGCCGTTTCGTTCAGATGTACGGTGACGTTGTATTGGGCATGAAGCCAGTCAACAAGGAAGACATCGACCCGTTCGAGGCTATCATCCAGGAAGTAAAGGCTATTCGCGGCATCTCTCTCGACAACGAAATGACCGTTGACGAACTCAAGAAGCTCGTGAAGCTCTTCAAGGAGGCTATCAAGAAGCAGACAGGCAAGGACTTCCCTAACGACCCTATGGAGCAGCTTTGGGGTGCCATCTGCGCTGTGTTCGACAGCTGGATGAACGAGCGCGCCATACTCTACCGCAAGATGGAAGGCATACCTGCTGAATGGGGTACAGCCGTTACGGTTATGGCTATGGTATTCGGCAACATGGGTAACACGTCAGCTACTGGCGTTTGCTTCAGCCGTGACGCCGCTACAGGCGAGAACAGCTTCAACGGTGAATACCTTGTAAACGCACAGGGCGAGGACGTTGTGGCTGGTATCCGCACACCTCAGCAGATTACTAAGGAGCGTTCTATTATATGGGCACAGCAGCAGGGCATTCCTGAAGAAGAGCGTGCTTCTAAATATCCTTCTATGGAAGAGGCTATGCCTGAGATATACGCTCAGCTTAACGCATTGCAGGAAAAGCTTGAGCACCACTACCACGACATGCAGGACATGGAATTTACCGTTCAGGAAAGCAAGTTATGGTTCTTGCAGACACGTAACGGTAAGCGTACAGGTACCGCTATGGTGAAGATTGCTATGGACTTGCTTAAGGAAGGCGAAATAGACGAAAAGACAGCATTGCAGCGTTGCGAGCCTAACAAGCTTGACGAACTCCTCCACCCTATCTTCGACAAGAGCGCACTGAAGGCAGCAAAGGTTCTCACACGCGGTCTTCCTGCTTCTCCTGGAGCAGCCTGCGGACAGGTGGTGTTCTTCGCTGACGATGCTGCAAAATGGCATGCAGAGGGTCATCAGGTTGTAATGGTACGTATAGAGACAAGCCCTGAAGACCTTGCAGGTATGGCTGCAGCCGAAGGTATCGTAACCGCAAGAGGCGGTATGACCTCTCACGCTGCCGTTGTTGCTCGAGGTATGGGCAAGTGCTGCGTATCAGGCGCAGGCGCACTCAACGTGAACTACAAGACACGCACGGTAGAGATTGACGGTGTCGTGATAAAGGAAGGCGACTATCTGTCTATCAACGGCTCTACGGGCGAGATTTATCTTGGCGAGGTAAAGACAAAGCCAGCCGAGGTGACAGGCGACTTCGCTTCACTCATGGAGCTTTGCAACAAATACACCAAACTCGTTGTACGTACCAACGCCGACACTCCTCACGATGCAGAGGTTGCACGCAATTTCGGTGCCGTAGGTATCGGTCTCTGCCGTACAGAGCACATGTTCTTCGAGAACGAGAAAATCAAGGCTATGCGCGAGATGATTCTCTCTGACACGGTTGAAGGCCGCAAGAAGGCTCTTGCCAAGCTTCTGCCTTATCAGAAGCAGGACTTCTACGGAATCCTCAAGGCTATGAACGGCTATCCTGTAAACATCCGTCTGCTCGACCCTCCTCTCCACGAGTTCGTTCCTCACGATCTTGAAGGACAGCAGATCATGGCTGACGAAATGGGCGTAACCGTACAGGAAATTCAGCATCGTGTGAACAGCCTTAGCGAGCACAACCCTATGCTCGGTCATCGTGGCTGCCGTCTCGGCAATACATATCCTGAAATCACAGCAATGCAGACACGCGCTATCCTCGGCGCTGCAATCCAGCTGAAGAAGGAAGGCTTCGACCCACGTCCAGAAATCATGGTTCCGCTTATCGGTATCGTAAACGAGTTTGACGTTCAGGAGAACGTTATCCGCACGACAGCCAAGGAACTCTTTGAAGAGGAAGGCGTAGAGATTCCGTTCCGCGTCGGCACAATGATAGAGGTACCTCGCGCTGCCCTCACAGCAGACCGCATCGCGAAGAAGGCTGAATACTTCAGCTTCGGTACTAACGACCTCACACAGATGACATTCGGCTACAGCCGTGACGACATCGCCAGCTTCTTGCCTGTTTACCTCGACAAGAAGATTCTCAACGTTGACCCATTCCAGGTGCTCGACCAGAACGGCGTAGGTCAGTTGGTTAAGATGGCTGTCGACAAGGGTCGCGCTACTCGTCCAGAGCTTACCTGCGGTATTTGCGGTGAGCATGGCGGTGAGCCTTCATCAGTGAAGTTCTGCCACAAGGTTGGACTCAACTATGTCAGCTGTTCTCCGTTCCGCGTGCCTATCGCAAGACTCGCTGCGGCTCAGGCTGCTGTTGAAGAATAAAATAATTCTTTTAAACATAATCCAAGTTGGGCGGAGGTCTATTTATAGGCTTCCGCCCTGATTAATTTATAATTCATAATTTATAATTAACGCATGATTAAAAGCAAAATAACTCTGTGTTGCACACTTCTTACGTGCATTGTTCTGTCTATGGGCTGCAACAATAGCAACAAACAGGAATTCACCGTTTTCTATTTCTGTGGCGATTTTGAAACGAGTGCACAGATAACATGTGCGGACTTTGAAAGAATGTGCATGGCATCCGAATATGACGATACTGTATTCATTGATTCTGATGTAGCCGAGCAAATCAAAAACGCAGTAGCGGATGCCCAACCGACTGACGACAGCCAAAATCCGCTTTCTCCGATAATGTACGTGAAAACCGCAGATCAGGATTTGTGCCTTAACAGAATTGACAATCTGTGCTGGATAAAACAAGACAACGGAGCATACCGACTTTCTATTCTCAGCAACGAGGTTGCATATCTTCTAAAATGTAAATCAAAATATTATAATTATTTGCCCGACGACATTTTAGAGTCTGACAACGGGATAAAGCAATATGGCGTTCCTGCTGACTATAATAAGGTGCAATCAAAGAAAACCGAAAAGCCGAAAGAAGCGGCTAAAGTATTGATAAAAGTAATTTGAACGTTTTCGTTAAGCCAAATGAATAATGCCAAGCTTGCTTGAGCATTATCATGGCGAGAAAAGGTAGGATGAAATCCAAGGAGGTAAAGCATGAGAAAACAAGAAATTATTAATTCTATACTCCGCAAAATATTCATTGTGTCAGCTCTTTTTTTAGCCTGCACGAAGAACTTGTATGCCCAATTAGATGTAAGCATCCTGAACGATACGGTTCACTACAACGATTCTGTTAAATTTACATTGTTCAATCCTGATAGCATTGGTTATTATTGCATAATCAAGTTGGAAAAGTATGATTCTAATCTTGGTTATTACGAATATTCTGATGATGTTTTTAGTGACGAAGGAGTAAAAAGAGAATTAACTTTGTTATGTAGAAGTCGTGATAAATTAGCACTCAGCTTTATTGTTCCAAAATCAGGTATGCTGGTTGAAGAAAATGGAACATTGCGCCAATTAACATCGTCTGAAACCAAACAGGAAAAACAAGGCTTATTTAGACTAAAAATACTATACGGTGAAACGGAGGACTCTAAAATAAAGACCATCTATTCTAATCCATTTCGGTTAATAAAGCTCTGGTTGACACAACAAGCGACCAGGGCATTTTCATAACAAGAAACAGCATAATATACGCGAGTTCGGGATAATCGATTCACAAAAACAGTTCCAGTTGTCTGTTGTTTT
>JAUNIZ010000321.1 GCA_030523165.1 Prevotellaceae bacterium | reverse complement strand
AATTATAGATTTAAGTGAAGAAAAAGAAGTATTTTTGCAACAGAAATGAGCAACCAAAAGGATAACTACACATTCCTTACGCAGGCTCCAGTCCACCATGTAATACTTAAAATGGCTGTTCCTACGATAATCAGCATGCTTGTAACAAGTCTTTACAACATGGCTGACACGTATTTCGTGGGCAAACTTGACACGCAGAGCACTGCTGCCGTGGGCGTGTCTTTTTCCGCAATGGCTATAATACAAGCTATTGGCTTCTTCTTCGGACACGGTTCAGGCAATTATATATCAAGGCGATTGGGTGCGAAAGATACGGCAAACGCAGCAAAAATGGCAGCAACAGGATTTTTCTATAGTATTGCTTTCGGTTGCATAATTGCTATTTTCGGGCAACTTTTTCTAACGCAGATTTCAACTGCATTAGGTTCTACGCCAACTATCCTGCCGTATACAGAACAGTATCTAGGAATAATGCTTCTTGGCGCACCGCTTATGACAGGTTCATTTACGCTGAACAACCAGATGCGCTTTCAGGGCAATGCAGCACTTTCCATGTATGGTATCATTGCCGGGGCAATACTCAACGTCGGTCTTGCACCGCTTTTCATATTCGTGTTCGATATGGGAATAAGAGGAGCCGCAATAGCTGCCGTAATAAGCATGGCGTGTAGTTTCTGCATACTTCTTGCCATGACATGCAGGGAACAGAGCATACATATAAATCCAAGGAATTTCAGTTTCTCACGCTCGTATATAAAAGAGATAATCATAGGTGGCACACCGTCGTTGTCGCGCCAGGGATTGGGAAGCATTTCTACTATATTGCTCAATGTGGCAGCAGGCGCATACGGAGACGCGGCTATTGCAGGAATGTCAATCGTAACCCGTATTACGTTCTTAGTATTTTCTGTGAACATAGGTCTAGGACAGGGTTTTCAGCCTCTGTGCGGTTTCTGTTACGGTGCAGGTCTTTATGACAGAGTAAAAGAAGGGTTTATGTATTGCATCAAGATTGGAACGGTTTTTCTTGTTGTATTGGCAGTGTTCGGATATATATTTGCAGAACAGATAGTAGAGGAATTCCGTCACGATGCCGATGTTGTGGCAGTCGGTGCCGCTGCTTTCCGCTGGCAGCTGATAACGTTTCCGCTTATCACGACTATCTTGCTGACCAACATGTTCCTGCAGACTATACGCAAACCAATACGTGCCAATATTGTAGCGGCATCGCGCAATGGCCTTTTCTTTATTCCGCTGATAATACTGCTACCTCATTTCTTTGGCCTTGCGGGAGTAGAAATGAGCCAAGCCATGTCTGACGTTTGTTCTTTTCTGATTTCCGCTCCAATAGCATATAGCGCATTCAGAGACATGAAAAAGAACGGCTAAAGGACATACATAGGCAAGCCCCATGATACTTATTGACCATAGCAAGCTTGCCGACACTGCAATCAATATTCTGTCTTGTCTTCCGTTTCTTCCCAAAGTTTGAAAGCCTTGATAGCTTCGTTGCGCATAAGTTCCTCTGACGGGAGCTTGCGAAGGTCACGAGGCAGAGCAAGTTCATCGTATATGAAAGAATCGTCAAAGCCTATGTTCTTTGCGTCGGTCTTGTTGTTGGCAAAATAAACCTTGTTCAGTCGTGCCCAATATATTGCGCCAAGACACATAGGGCACGGTTCGCACGAGGTGTAAATCTCGCAGTCGCTGAGGTTAAATGTTCCCAACGCCTGAGCTGCAGCACGTATTGCGCTTACTTCTGCGTGTGCGGTAGGGTCATTGTTTGCCGTTACCCTATTTACGCCTGTAGCCACAACTTCACCGTCGCGCGCAATAACGGCACCGAAAGGTCCGCCTCCATTTTTTACGTTTTCTATAGAAAGGTTTATTGCCAGTCGCATCAATTCATCTTTAGTCATAATCTTATTGTTTATTTGTTTTTCGTTTTTATCTTATGCAAAGATAATGCAAATCGAGAGCAGAGTCATCAAGCTTGCTTGAATGCTATGCCGAGATGCCGTTTATCTTATGCAAAGATAACAAATTTACAGGAATAATCTTGCCCGATTAAATAAATTAACCTATTTGCATACTGCCTTAATGATATGCCAAAACATATTTTACGCTTGTTTTATGTTAATCATTTGTTTACACAAATAGAATGTTTCTACTATTTTATTTATACCTCAAATCCGCAACCTATAGGGTTTAGTGGGATTTTGCTTGCAAAGCGA
>JAUNIZ010000320.1 GCA_030523165.1 Prevotellaceae bacterium | reverse complement strand
ACAACATTTTTATAGGTTATATATCACAACTTTACGTTTAATGTATGATTCGTTGTAAGTATTTAAAACACTTACAGCCAACAAGATACATAAGTTGTGAACTTTTTGTGAACTATTTCTTTGCTTAAATCTGCTATTGTATCGTATAATTTTGTATATTTGCAACATTAATTAAAAAAATAATCTAATATGGAAGCAACAATTAGACATATTATTATTGCATTACTGTTAATTCCATTTCAAGCAAATGGAATGACAACGCAGGAAAAAGTAAAAATAGAATGGAATAAGACAGATAGGATATTGCCTTCAAATGTGCAAGATTCTATTATTGCCTTTTACAATTCTATAGATAAGGATGGTAGTGTATTCGTCTTGTCGGGAAACGGAATAAATGAAGATAAATCAAATACAGATGGCATATATACATTTAAAGCGTTAATCTCCCATGATCCCGTTCGCATGCTGATAATATATAACCATGATGTCAGTATAGTAAGGTCAACACATCCTATGGGAGTAGCTGCTGAAGTATGCAGATATGCTAAGGCAAAGGGAATTGACGACAATTTCTTTAAAGAGATATGCAAGTCGTGTTTTAATTATTTTGTAGACGATTATCAAACCGTAGAATTAATAAACGGTAAATACAACAAAGTCTATTTCCCCAATAAAGAAGAGAGCTTAGATTATATGATTAAGAACTCAAATATAGAATTGGTATACAATACTTATAATGAGTTGAAGTCGAAAGATAATATAAAAGATGAGCTTTTATATTCTATTCTGATAAAGGAGCTAAATAAAGAAGAAACAATTCTATTGCTTGGTCTTATTGGAGATGAAGAATTAGTGGATCATAAAAAATGATATTATTATAAATATAAATAATAATAGATTAAATACTTATGAAAAAAACATTATTGGTTTTAACGGCCCTACTGCTATCGTGTGTATTAACTTCTTCTGCACAGACAGAAGAGCGTAAACTGACAAAGAAAGAGAAGAAAATGCTTCAGCAGAAGCTTGACAGCTTGGCATACGATGAAGCGTTGAGAGCAATTCTCGACTCTACATTCACGCTTGAGACAAGCTATATCCTGACAAGGGCAGGAGTACGTGTAGACGTTACTCCGCGTACAAACTTCATCTCCATCAACAAGGGCAAGGCAACCGTGCAGCTTGCTTTCCCCGGTCCGTCGTCTGGCTATAACGGCATGGGAGGAATAACGGTAGACGGCATGGTAACGCAGTATGAAACAAGCATGAGCAAGAAAGGAAAGCTGACCGCAGTAATAGACATACTGGGAGCAGAGGTGTCGGCACGCCTTCACCTTACCCTTATCAAAGGCTCCAACGGCGCAATGGCAAAGCTGAAGCCAAGCTTCAACAGCTTTGTATTAACGTTTGAGGGCAACGTGTACCCTCTTGAAAAGAGCGCAGTGATAAAGGGAACAATACTGTAGTAGTAACACTATTATGGATAACAAGTAAAAACAATAAACGATGGATAAGAATAATAAGATTATAGGATATGGTATAATAGGCGTTAGCTTGTTGCTATACGTTATATCGTTGTTCAATGCCATTGTTTATTTGGTGGATATTGATTATGATGGTAATATACATTTAGATACGAATTGTTTCGCGATGCTGTTTGCAAGCGTTTTAGCGACACCTTTCAGTTTCTTGTTTTTATTAGGTGGAAGAGTTACTTTTGAATTAATATGGATATTCAACATTCCTTATTTTTATTGCATATATAAAGCAATAAAATATGAATCGGTAAAAACAAGACACATAATATATATTGCCGTATCTGTAATATTGATTTCCTTGTTTTATTTTGTCCATGAACAAATTAATCCTTTTGATACAGAAGTAGCTTATAAGGTAGAAAAGGTGGGTGCAGGCTTTTATCTCTTGTTGTCCGGTTTCATTGTTTTGCTGATAGGACTGGTTTATATCAAATTATGTATCAATGTAAACAAGGCGGACGGATTAATCAGTAAACCTCGGAGCATGAAGAAAGCCGTATTGTCTTTTGTTGTCCTATTGGCAGTTGTAGGTTATCTGCAAAGAAAGACCTATCCGGTAACTTATTATGTAAGCCAGACAAATCTATATCTTACATTAGAAGAAATAGATACTGACAAATTGCGTATTTATATTAAAGGAGACAAGAACGAGAAGTCTTTGGATTATATCGACATTAATAGCGATTTTTCGGAAAGGCCAAGTATATCTATAATTAGGACTCAGAAC
>JAUNIZ010000074.1 GCA_030523165.1 Prevotellaceae bacterium | reverse complement strand
TGGGGCATGCAGGCCATACAGAACGCCTACCAGCAGACCACCGGCGCCATAGCGAAAGCCATACGCAAGAACAAGGTGAAGCTCAAGTACGGTACCTTCGTCTATCTGGTAAACAGCAGGGAAAACAAAAAATAAAATGCCGGGATATGGATATGGACTTGTCAAAATACCATCTGGGCAACGACGGCTTTTACTATAATGACTATGTGGCACCAGAAAAGCCGGAGACATTCGCAGGCCAGTTCGTAAGTGCCCAATGGTGGCATAAAGGCAGCAGATTTGCTCTGATATGCAATTTTGAGACAGAGGATGGCCGGAGAATCGCATTGTTCGCATTCCAAAGATATACGGGCTTTTACGGGCCGCGTTTCGGAGATACCAATTTCAAAGAGATGGAGACTCATACCTTTTGGCAATGCGAGATACAAAAGACAAGGACAGGACGCTGTTTTTGGGCATCCGCCCGACAAATCAAACAAACCAATGAAAATGATTGAACCTGACAACATCTACAACGAGGACTGCCTGGAAGGGATGAAACGGATTGCCGACAGGAGCGTCGATGCCGTCGTGTGCGACCTGCCATACGGCATACTGAACCGCAAGAACCGGGCTGCCGCCTGGGACAGGCCGATACCGCTTGAATCACTATGGGCGCAGTACCGGCGCATCATCAAGCCGGACAGTCCCGTCATCCTGTTCGGGCAGGGAATGTTCACGGCCAGACTGCTGATGTCCCAGCCACGTATGTGGCGGTATAACCTTGTCTGGTACAAGGACAGGGCCAGCGGCCACCTGAACGCCAACCGTATGCCGCTAAGGAAGCATGAGGATATCCTCGTGTTTTACGAGCACCTGCCCGTGTACCATCCGCAGATGATACCCTGCGACAAATCGCAGCGCAACCACGGCCGGCGCACCAGCCTGACATTCACCAACCGGTGCTACGGCGACATGAGGATGACCGACGTCCGCATCGCCGATGACAAATATCCGACCTCCGTCATACAGATAGCGAAGGAACACAAGACCGGTGCCTTCTACCATCCCACGCAGAAGCCCGTCGCCCTTGTGGAGTACCTGATAAGGACATACACCGACGAGGGTGACGTGGTGCTTGACAACTGCATGGGGTCAGGAACCACCGCCATAGCCGCCATCCGAAGCGGACGGCATTATATCGGCTTCGAGACCGATGCCGGTTACTGCCGGATAGCCGGGGAAAGGATAAAGGCAGAGAGATTAAAGAAAACAGGAAGCGAAACAGAAATCGAAAACAACAATATCAACAATGAGAACAACGCTTAAACAGATTCTTGCGGCCGTCATGCTTACCGCCGCATTCCACTCCGTCCAGGCGCAGACCACCTGCCGGGAAATGGAGCAGCTCACCGTCAACGAACAGGTGACGACCGTCATCACCGCCTCCGAGCCGATACGGTTCGTGGACATATCCACCGACATGGTTGCCGGCGACCAGCCCATCAACAACACCGTCCGTCTTAAACCCAAGGAAGCCGGGCACGAGGACGGCGAGGTGCTTGCCATCGTCACCATCGTCACGGAACGCTACCGCACGCAGTACGCCCTGCTGTACACGACACGGCTGACGGAGGCCGTCACCAGCAAGGAGGTGGAACTGTCGGAGCGCACCGCCTACCACAATCCCGCCGTGTCGATGTCCACGGAAGACATGTACCGCTATGCGCGTCAGATATGGACATCGCCCGCAAGGTTCCGCAACGTGGGCAGCAAGAAGCACCGTATGACCTTGCGGCTGAACAACATCTATTCCGCCGGGGACTACTTCTTCCTTGACTTCTCCGTGGAGAACCGCACCAACATACGCTTCGACATCGACGAGGTACGTCTCAAACTCTCCGACAAAAAGGTGTCGAAAGCCACGAACTCGCAGGTCGTGGAGCTGAAGCCGGAGCTGATACTGGAGCAGACCCGGTCGTTCCTGCACGGCTACCGCAACGTGATTGTGGTGAAGAAACTGACCTTTCCCAATGACAAGGTGCTGACGGTGGAGCTGACGGAGAAGCAGATTTCCGGACGCACCATATCCCTGAACATAGACTATGAGGACGTGCTGTCGGCCGACGGATTCAGCAACGCATTACTGACGGAGGAATAAGCCATGAAGAAGATACTGATGATTCTTGCCGCTGTGATTGCCATGTCATCCACAGCGTTTGCCGGAGACCGAGACGGGCGTGTGTCCTTTGGTATCGGCCTCCTGTATGAGAACGGACTTGACGCCACGATCAGCTATGAGCGTGAGAACGCCTACCACAACGCATGGGAGTTTTTTGCCAACGGCTACCTCAAGTGGGACGAATGCGCCACCTGCGGCCATGTATGCCCGGACTCGTTCTGGAAGAACTACCGCTCGTGGAGCATCGGTGCCGCCTATAAGCCGTGCGTGGTCAGAGGACGCAACCATTACGGCAGCTTCCGTTTCGGAGGCTCGCTGGGTTCGGACACCCACAAGGTGCTGGGAGGCATACATGCCGGCTACGAGCACAATTACCGTCTGCGCGGCGGCTGGCAGCTGTACTGGCAGGTGAAGTCAGACCTGATGATAAAGGGGAAAGACCTGTTCCGCACAGGCATCGTGTTAGGCGTGAAACTACCTGTAAAATAAGAAGTCATGAAAACCAATTATGTGAAAATACTGAACCGTATGAACAAGATTATCAACCGTGTCAACGCCCGCAGGCAGACGGATATACGTTCCAAAAACAAAGGGCTGAAAGTGAAATGGCGCAGGACATGGAAAATGCTGAAGTGCAACTACTTCGGCCTGTTTGCCCTTGCTCTGACAGTGGCTCTCGCGTCATGCGACGGGCATCACGAGTTTCCCGACACCTCTATGAAGGTGGGCCATGTGCTCTGCACCGACGGCCGTGTCATGGCATTGGAAGAATGTGACCGCCTGGGCAAGGAGCCTATAGCCGTGGTGTTCCATCTCAACAATGATGAAAAGATGGAAGGGAACGGATATGCCGTGTATCTCCATGACCTGCCCGATGAAGCTTTTGCCGACAGTGTCGGTGTGGCACAGGGAACATCCGCCGACCTGCACGCGCATGACGGCAACGCCAACACCTATGAGATGTATGCCAACAGCGGCTGCGGTTCGCCGGCGGCCAATGCCGTGTTCTCCATGTGGCGTTACGGGCAGAGTGCCTATATCCCCTCGGTGGCACAGATGCGGCTGCTGTATGTTGCCAAGCCGTACATTAATCATGTCATCGAGAAATGCGGCGGAGACCCGTTGCCCGACGAGGCGGACGAGGTATGGTACTGGACATCCACGGAGGTAGCCGGTCAGGAGACCTCGAAAGCCTGGCTCTACTCGCTCGGCAGCGGTGCCGTGCAGGAGACGCCCAAGCTCCAATCCCACAAAGTGAGACCCATTGTAACATTGAACGATTGAAATGAAGAACAACATGAACATTATACATATCCTTTTCGGCATCGTGCTGATATTGCTGGTGCTGATACAGACCTATAACTCCGTGAAGGCGGAATCCCACCGTCAGGAACTGCAGCAGCTCTGTGACTTCCTGCAATCACGGAAAGACACTATGGATTCCCTGCTCAACCGCTTTGACGGCATCCTCGGCGACCTGGCATCTGACAACGAGAGAAACGCTGTCCTGAAAAACCACGCGATAGAGCTGGACAAACTTGTCAAAGGACTCAGATATGAACAGGATTGTCTTGAATCCGGGAACCGGTCAATGAAATCTACCCGGAAAAGGCTGTTGACCATCAAAGGAAAACTTATAAACGAGACCAACGAAATCAGGGAAAAGATACGGCAGAGAAAGGGCACGATAGCGCAGCTTGAAATCCGGATTGACTCGCTGAAGAGAATCAAGGCCGGGCTGGACATCAACACGGGGCAAACACAGGCGGAAGAGGCAAGCAATCTCTCGGAGCCGGTGACGGTTCTGAATATTCCGCCGTCAGTCAAGTTTATTCTGGAAGACCAGGGCGTCACGTGCATCGGTGAGCTGGCCTGTCTTGACAGGGATTACCTGCAAGGTATCAGCGGTATCGGCCCGGTAAGCGTCGAGCGTATAGATGCAGCCCTGCAAGAAAAAGGAGCATACCTCGGCATGGAAGCGGTCAAGGTCAACGACCGCTGGTACAGGTTTGGAGCAGAGGAGGCAGAAGAACAGACACAGGAACAGACAACAGAGTGACCTATGGAAGAAACAAAAGAGATACAGGGACTTTACAAGATATTCCGTGCGGCGGTCTATGTGTCGCTGCTGCTTGAATTTTTCGAGTATGCCGTAGATCCGGAGACCCTCGACCACTGGAACGGCGTGCTCGTGGACATCCATGACAGAATCAAGACATGGTTTATCTACCATGACGGCAACCTGATATATGCCAAGGTAACGACCTTCCTACTCATCTGCATAACCTGCGTTGGAACGCGCAACAAGAAGCACCTTGAGATGGACGCGCAGAAGCAGGTGCTCTATCCGTTGCTCGGCGGTGTCGGACTGGTCATACTGTCCGTGTGGTTCTTCGGTTTCTCCATCATGCCGCGCATCTACACGCTGAAGGTCAACATCTGGCTCTACATGATACTGTCCGTCATCGGGGCTGTGCTTATCCATGTAGCCCTCGACAATATCTCGAAGTTCCTGAAGGACGGGCTTCTCAAAGACCGCTTCAACTTCGAGAACGAGAGCTTCGAGCAGGCTACCGAAGCGGTGGAGAACAAGTATTCGGTGAACATTCCCATGCGTTTCTATTACAAGGGGAAATTCCGCCGGGGCTGCGTGTCGGTCTCCAATCCTTTCCGAGGCACCTGGGTCGTGGGTACTCCCGGTTCGGGTAAGACATTCAGCATCATCGAGCCGTTCATCCGGCAGCACTCCGCCAAAGGCTTCGCTATGGTTGTATATGATTACAAGTTCCCTACCTTAGCCACCAAGTTATATTATCACTATCTGAAAAACAGGCGATTGGGTAAAACCCCGCCGAACTGTCAGTTCAACATAATCAACTTTGTCGATGTGGAGTACAGCCGGCGCGTGAACCCTATACAGGCGAAATACATCCCGAACCTTGCCGCCGCCAGCGAGACCGCAGAGACCCTGCTGGAATCCCTGCAGAAAGGCAAGAAAGAGGGAGGCGGCGGTTCCGACCAGTTTTTTCAGACATCGGCTGTGAACTTCCTCGCCGCCTGTATCTATTTCTTCGTGAACTATGAGAAAGAGCCGTATGATGCCTCCGGCAGACAGCTCTATGCCGACAAGGTGCAAGACCCGGTGACGAGGATATGGAAACCTACCGGCATCGTGCGTGAATACAAGGACGGCCCGGTGACGGAACCGGCCTACTGGCTCGGCAAGTACAGCGACATGCCACATATCCTCTCGTTCCTGAACCAAAGCTATCAGACCATCTTCGATGTGCTGCAGACCGACAACGAGGTCGCGCCGTTGCTCGGCCCGTTCCAGACCGCCCTGCAAAATAAAGCGATGGAGCAATTGGAGGGCATGATAGGTACGCTCCGTGTCTATACTTCGCGCCTTGCCACCAAGGAATCGTACTGGATATTCCATCGTGACGGCGATGACTTCGACCTGAAGGTCAGCGACCCTAAGAACCCGTCGTATCTGCTTATCGCCAACGACCCCGAAATGGAGAGCATCATCGGTGCGCTGAACGCCCTTATCCTGAACCGCCTTGTGACGCGAGTGAACACCGGACAGGGAAAGAATATCCCGGTGAGCATCATCGTGGATGAGCTGCCGACACTATATTTCCACAAGATAGACCGACTGATAGGCACCGCCCGAAGCAACAAGGTGAGCGTGACGCTCGGCTTTCAGGAACTGCCGCAGCTGGAGGCCGACTACGGAAAGGTAGGTATGCAGAAGATCATCACGACCGTGGGTAACGTGGTAAGCGGTTCGGCGAGAAGCAAGGAGACATTGGAATGGCTGTCAAACGACATCTTCGGAAAGGTGGTGCAGCTTAAGAGAGGTGTCACGATTGACCGTGACAAGACCTCGATAAACCTTAACGAGAACATGGACAGCCTCGTTCCGGCAAGCAAAATATCCGATATGCCGACAGGCTGGATATGCGGACAGACGGCACGCGATTTCGTAAAGACCAAGACCGGACGCGGCGACAGCATGAACATACAGGAGTCGGAAGAGTTCCAGACCACCAAGTTCTTCTGCAAGACGGATTTCGACATGGCGGAGATAGCCAGAGAGGAAGCAGGATATGTGGAACTGCCCAAGTTCTACACCTTCCCGTCTAAAGAGGAAAGGGAGCGTGTGCTGTACAAGAACTTCCTGCGTGTTGGAATCGAGGTGAAGACGATGATAGCGGAAATACAGCGGAGAGCCCATGCGAAATAAACTCAGAACACTGCTCTTCGTCCTGTCCGTCTGTGTCTGCATAGGCGCAGATGCCTCCACGCCGACAGTGCGGCGGTTGATGGAACTGCCGCCGTTTGAGCGTGCCGTGCTGATCATCAAGCATTACGAGACCCTTCACCGTCCGAGGCACTGGCCGACCATCGGTTACGGTCATGTGGTGCAGCCGGGAGAGCCGTACCGTAAAGGTGTGCAGCTTACGGAACGGCAGGCTGACGCATTGCTGCGGAAAGACTTGCTGAAGTTCTGTGCCCTGTACCGTTCATATGGGGCGGACAGCCTGCTGTTGGCTTGTCTGAGTTATAACTGCGGCACGGCAAGGATTATCGGAGGAAAGGGATATAAGAAAAGCCGCCTGTTGCGGAGGATTGAATCCGGGGACAGGAACATAATGGCTGATTACCTTTCGTTCTGCCACTATAAAGGAAAGCATCATTACGGGATTTACCGCAGGCGGTGGGTGGAATACCAGTTGCTTTATAATGCGAGATAACGTGCCGACAAACCAGAACAATAGTCATGTCGGTTTCTTGTAGGTTTCTTCATACATATTTGATGGTTTAGGCGTTAGAAAGCGACGATTTGTAAAATTATCAGTAAAATCGCTGTCATTTTGACGATTACACAAGTGGTTTTCTTGGGGCAATGAAAATTTTTCATTATCTTTGCACCCAAATTTGATAGACCAATGCAGAAAGTAAATAGACTGAAAGAAATCCTGAATGAGAGAAGTCTGACAAATTCGTGGCTTGCGCGGCAACTGGGCGTAGATCCGACAACGGTCTCGAAATGGTGTACAAATTCTTCTCAGCCGGATGTTCTTACTTTTCTGAAAATAGCGAGTCTGCTTCATCTGGATGTAAACGCACTATATAATGAAAAGGTTGTCCGTGAAATCTGCGGAGGCAGAGAACCGCATGAACTATGATTAGAAAAACAGTACATCTTATAAATACTATCCTGCTGGCGGCAGTCTTGCTGACAATAGGCAGCTGTGACCGGCACGGAGTGACCTGGGAAAAGCTGGACATGGCGGAGAGCCTTATGGATTCTAAGCCTGACTCAGCCTTTGTTGTATTGGGAAGCATCCCGGCATCAAAAGTCAAGGGTAAAGAGGTTGCGGCCAGATATGCGTTGCTCAAATCCATGGCATTGGACAAGAACTGTATTGATACGACGACATTCGATATCCTTCAGCCTGCCATAGACTATTACATCAAGCACGGTACTCCTGATGAGCAGCTCCGTACATATTATTATCAAGGCAGGATTTATCAGAACCAGGGTGACGATGATTCGGCAATGTGTTCTTTCATGAACGGCAGTGATTTGGGAGAAAGCATAACGGACTCGTTATTGCTGGCACATACATTGGTGGCGCAGGGCACTTTGTATCTCAAACAGTACAAAATCAGCGAGTTTATCCAGAACAGTACCGAAGCAGCAAAATTATATGGAGCTATCGGCAGAGAGGCTCTCGCAATTAAAAGTTACACAAATGTGCTGGACGGATATGTTATGACAAATGACAAACAGGCGGCAGACAGTATTCTATCCATTTGCGTGCCTTTAGTTCAGAAGAATCCAGACGGTGAGGCTTTTCTGTTCCCTTCCATCTTGTCTTATACAATAAATTTCGGTTCCCCCAAAGAAATCAAAGAGTTCTTAACTGAATATCAGAATATGGAACTAACGACAGATGATGCTATGATTATTGCCCAAGGCTATTCAAAAATTGGAGAGTATGACAAAGCGTTAGCCCTCCTTTCTGGAACCAGTATGTCAGAATCCACTTGGGATTCGCTCAAATATGCTTCGGTAAAGATTGACATTTTAGAGAGGCAAGGTAAACATGAACAAGCCCTAAGTCTGTATAAAGACTATTCAGCCATGCTTGAGCGTTATCAGAAAGAGTTGCTTTCACAAGACCTGCTGTTTTCTGATAAAAAGCATCACCTTGAAATGAAAAACCTTATGAATATTCGTGACAAAGACAGGATTATAGGGCTGACACTTTGCAGTATATTCGTGTTGGTGATACTTGTCGGATGGCAATATTACCGAGGTTACTTAAGCAGGACAAAACGTGTTTTGGCAGAGAAAGAAAATGAGAATCTAAGGCTTGAGCAGGACAACCTGCGAAAAGAAAAGGAAAAGGCTGAACTTGAACGGGATAAGAAAACCCTTGAAGCCGACAATCTGGAAAAAGACAAGAAGCGGCTTGAAGCCGAACAGCGTCAGCATGAACTTGAAGCAGCTAATCTCAGATTGGAAATCTCTCAACTGGAAAGTGAACGTGACCACCTGAAGGAATTGCAGAGGGAACAGTCGGAACTGGCGAAACCGATACAGAAGGTCATAAAGAGCAGATTTGATATGCTGAACGGTCTGTTGGCAAGAGAAATAACCCGAAATGACAGCTATGCGGAACCGTATAACAAATGGATTGAGGCAATCCGTAATGACAAAAAGAAGTTCATGAACTCAATCCGCCTGGCTTTCACAGCTTCGCACCCTAAGTTCATGGAGAATCTTGAGCAGTGTGGTCTAACCGCTGATGAGATAAACTATCTATGCCTGTATGCAATCGGGCTACGAGGCAAAGAAGTCGGAGAATATATCCAGATGAAACGCCATTACATCATAAGCCATGAAATCCGGAAGAAACTCGGCATTGACGAGCATGAGACCAATATCGGACTTTATATCCGCAGGCTTATGAAAGATTTTGAGAAGTAAGTTCAGATTCAGCTCTGATAAAAAATAGTTACGCCGTCCTTATTGTGAGGATGGCGTTTTTTGTAGGTCAGCGATGGCATTGTGGGGTCATTGATACATACCCATCATTGACCTTAGTCTGATGAACAAGCAAGGAGAAAAATCAGTCAGCGAATAAGAACTGTAAGGTGAAATATGAATATAGGATAATAACCGCAAAAATGACCTGTTTTGAGTTGCTATGTAAAACTTTTGAGGGCCATGTAAAACTTTTGAATTTTACCAATTTTCAAATGCTTGAATATCAGCGAAATAAAAAGTTTTACGTAAAACTTTTACCCTTGGTTGAAAACTTTTTTTGCAGTAATTTTGCACCAGTTTAAGAATTAAAAATATATTGAAAATGAAGAAGTTAATTATTTTGGCGACATTGCTATTGGGAATGGCTCATGCCGCATTTGCAGAAAAACGAGGTGTTCTCATGGAAATACATTATAGAAGTGTTCCTGGGAAAAACATGTCAGTAAACCGTGCTCCTATGCGTCTGCCGATAGAGGTAGTCTATGATTCAGACACGCACAGGATTAAAGTGACTGGGAATGAATCAATGGATGCCGAAGTATTTCTGTATAATGCAAACGGAGATCTTGAGAACTACTCTTCGTCATTGAATACTGAATTTACGGTTTTGACTCCCGGTATTTACATTATCCAGATACAAGGTGACGGATGGTATGCTGAAGGAGAAATCGAAGTGGAATAATATCGAAAAAGAAAGATTAGAGTCGACAATAATCCCACAGACCAAACTGTATAACAAGGATTAAATCAACATGTTTAACAATACTAAAAAGTAAAACAATGAAAAAGTTTCTAACCCTTTTCAGCTTGACTGCCATATGCTGTCTGCTGTTACCAGCATGTTCGGATGATGTGCTGAACGAGGAAATTGCACCAACTCGTTCTTATGAGAAAGATGCCGAAGTCTTGTCACATTTTGTCGATATCGACAAATCACAAGGTGCCTACTTCATCAATGAGACAAAGAAGGTTTATCCTTCGGACTACGTAATAAACAATTCTCTTGATGAGCTTAACAAAGTAAATCCTGCTAATCGTCAACGCTATGAGAACGAGTTAAAACAGCTCAATGCTCAGCTTGACCTCATGGCAGAACGGAGTGATGTGGAACAGATTGTCTATATGACTGGAGATGGCAATGTGTGGATTCGAAATATCAATCCCAATCCGGAAGTGATGTTGGAAGCTGTGCAAGCACCGCAGTCACGTGCAGCAAGATCACTCTATTGGACAATGGAGCTCATCCCAAACTATGTTCAACAGGCTAATTTTACCGCACCCAATCGCCTGACATGTGATATAAATATCAACATGTTTGGCTATAAATACTATTTCTTTGAAGTAGGATGTTATACAAATGGTGCGTCAAAAGATCCCAATGGAGATTACCCTGCCGGTGGAGGAACAAACCCTAAGGCAATAATTATGTCTGGAACAGGCTCCATCGAGTACTATCAATTCATTTGGATCGTTACCGGTCAGGCTGGTAATGTTAACTGGTCTTTCAAAGGAATGCTCTATAACCCGAATTCCATAGGGCAATGTCAGATAACAGCTAAATTCATGGATTGATATGAAACAAATGCATTGTCTGCTGGCTATGCTGATCTTACTTGTAAGTTGCGAGCCTTCAACCGGATATATCACACCCGAACAGGACAATATAATATCCTTGCTCACCAATGGAATTTGGCAACGACAAAGTATTGATGAAGCGAGTAATGTAGAAGTGCATAATTCATGGAAATTTGAAAGAAATGGTAAAGGGTCCAACAGAATAGAGCGTTTTGAAGATGGAGTAAAGTCCTATGACAAAACTTTCTATTTTCAATGGGCCTTTACCACAGAATCCATGGCTGTAATATATATCCTCCGTCAAGAAACAGGAGAGGAATTTTGGCAAATTATGGACTTGACTGATTCGACTCTGAAAGTTCGAGCCTCGATTAAAGATCCCGTGCTCACCCCAGGGATTGAGTATAGCGAATGGATATATAAGCAGAATACGAAGGAAGATTAAAGTCGACAATAATCCTACAGACCAGACTGTCCAAAGGCGCAGAAACTTTCAATGCGTAAACTGGAAGAAACGTCTTTTATCGGTGCATAAAAGTTCGTTAACCTACTTAAACCGAGATGGCTGGTGCACCGACCAAAAATCTCACAACATCAAAGATTATGAAAATAGCGATTCTTGCAGACGCTGCATGGCTTGATGAATCTTCTCTTCAACAGTTGAAGGGTGGTATCAATGACAAATTACAGCATCTTCAAACTTCCAACTCGAACTCGAACTCAAACAGTAACATTGATTCAATTACATCAATCATAGATTCTTTTTCAAAAGAAATCCGAGATAAGATACATGTAAACCTTCAGCCTATTTGGCAAGAGATTGAATCGTTAAAGGCTCTTTCTGGTAATGTGACGGAAATTTCACGCCTTTTTCATGAGGCTGGTTATTCAGTCCCATCGTTTACGACTTTACCCTCGACTCCTAATATATGTTATGTTGAAAATATGCTGCATTATACCATAGTCCCAGGGTTAGAAGTTTACAAATGTACAGCCAGGGATTTCAAAAAGGGTTCATTGAATTATATTGGTAATATATCTGAAAATGGGGTATTTGTTTCCAATGACAATATATTGAGATATTATTGCAATTCATTTTTTGAAAACAGCAAATGTAAGGAATGTGAAGTCCTTCCAGTATGTAGGGGGAATTGTATTCAGAAATGTGTCGAATCTAACCCTTTATTATGTCAAAAGGATGATTTAACGAGAGGTGTTGATTCTATTATTATCAGCATGATAAAAAGCATGAAATAGTGTTCAGTATGAATATAATATATTAATAAGTTTGTTCAGATGCTTAAATTGATAAACCGATTCAAAAGAAAATCTATTCATATCGTTTTGCAAAAAGACGGTATGCAATGTGGTGTTGCATGTTTAAGCATGATTAGCTCTTATTACGGGCGTTTTTACTCTCTTGACTACTTAACAAGAAAATGTTTTCCTACCAAGGAGGGAGTGTCATTACTTTCTATCTCAAAAACTGCAGAACATATAGGATTAGATAATTTGACGGGATTAATAACTGTAGAAGAGTTATTGCAGGCACCCTTACCATGCATTTTGCATTGGTCTCAAAATCATTTTGTCGTTTTATATAAAGTTACAAAAGCCAAGAAATTTTATATTGCAGATCCAGCAAAGGGTAAAACAAAGATGTCATATGAGGAATTTTGCAAGCATTGGTGTTGCCGTACAGAAGATAACTGCAATAAAGGAGTTGCCATGTTTTTTGAACCAAATAAAAATTTTTACTCCAACTTGGAATCAGACGAATCAGAAATACATTCTCTCAGTTTCCTGAATAGATATATCAAATCCTATAAGAGATATTTATTCCAAATTCTCATAGGGTTGCTTCTTGGTTGTATTTTACAATTAATACTGCCATTCTTAACTCAATCAATAGTTGATATAGGAATAAACCAGAATGATATAGGTTTTATTTGGATGGTATTATTGGGGGAATTGATGATTGTTATAGGCCGCACTGCCACCGATTTTATACGCAGATGGCTTCTTCTTCATATCTCTATGCGTATCAATATATCTCTTGTCAGTGATTTTTTCATAAAGTTACTGAAACTACCGATGTCTTTTTTTGACACAAAACTGATGGGAGATCTACTGCAACGGATAAATGACCATTCAAGAGTGCAGTCTTTTTTGACGAATCAAGTCCTTGGTGTTATTTTTACCTTTTTGAGTTTTATCATTTTTGGCATTGTGCTATTTATATACAATAAATTTATTTTTAGTGTATTTATGGCAGGCAGTATTGTATATGGGCTATGGATAATGAAATTTCTCCAAAGACGGAAAATAATAGATTATGAATTGTTTGAGCAGCAGGCAAAAAATCAGAACAAAACATATCAATTCATCGCTTCTATGCAGGAAATTAAGCTGCAGGATTGTGAACAGCGTCGTCGTTGGGAATGGGAAGATATCCAAGCAGATCTTTTTTCCGTTCAGATGAAGTCTTTAAAGTTGCAACAGACACAAGAAGCCGGTTCAATTTTTATTAATGAAGTAAAAAATATAATTATAACCGTACTTGCCGCAACAAGTGTAATCAAAGGAGAAATGACCCTCGGCGCAATGCTCGCAGTACAATATATTATAGGACAACTGAATTCTCCTGTTGAACAATTTATGTCTTTTATATATTCGCTACAAGATGTAAAAATATCTCTTGAACGTATTAATGAGATACATAAAGGTAAAAATGAAGAGACCAATGAACACAACCTAAAGGCATTTAATTCAGAAAAATCAATTAAAATTGATAATATTGACTTCAAATATGATCCTTATGCCTTACACAAAACACTTGAACATGTGTCATTCGACATTCAGGAGGGCAAAGTTACAGCCATTGTAGGGGCTTCGGGTAGTGGTAAATCGACTCTCATAAAATTAATGCTTGGCTACTATCCTGTCATGTCCGGTTCTATACTCATATCTGGGCGAAATGTTAATGAATACAACCTCAAGTGGTGGCGCCGTCATTGTGGAGTTGTAATGCAGGATGGAGTGATATTTTCTGAATCCATAGCCCGAAACATTGCTGTTGATGACAGTGATATTGATTTTGAGCAGTTGGAAAAGGCAGCAAAAATTGCCAACATTCATGATTATATAATAGGACTACCCTTAAAATATAATACTCAGATAGGTCAAGATGGCGTAGGATTGAGTCAAGGACAGAAACAACGTATTCTTATAGCCCGCGCAGTCTATAAGAACCCAGATTTCATTTTTCTTGATGAAGCGACTAATGCTCTTGACGCGAAAAATGAGAGAGCTATCGTTAAAAACCTTGATGATTTCTATAAGGGAAGGACTGTTGTGGTTGTAGCTCATCGCTTGTCCACGGTAAAAAATGCCAATCAAATTATTGTACTCGACGGTGGTACTGTTGTGGAAATTGGCAATCATAATTCTCTTATTAAAAATAAAGGTGTTTATTATAATCTTGTTAAAAATCAACTTGAGTTAGGAATATGAATAAGTATAATTTTTATTGGAAAGGGTTAGCCTTTACTTTATTATTTATGTACATTTCAACAATAAACGGAATATGCCAAACTCCTGATAGTATATCAGCAGTAGAACTTGATGTCGTTGTGGTGACTGCCAATATGCAGCGTACTAATGCCACAACTTCAACATATACTCCGACCACAAGACAGAAGTCGTCCGCGCAAAACGCCATTGACCTTTTGCGACAGCTCGCCATTCCGCAAATCAACATCAATCTTGTTGACAATGCGGTTACAACACCAAGCGGTCAGAATGTCGCGGTCTATATCAACTATATCCCTGCATCGGCAGAGGAAATCGAGGGCATTATGACAT
>JAUNIZ010000073.1 GCA_030523165.1 Prevotellaceae bacterium | reverse complement strand
ATTATATATATATTATATTAAATTATTTAACATAATCTTACCCTTTCTTACGCCTCTGAGGTATATTTGGAAATTTTTTACTGTAATAACTGTAACGTAACGCTTTGGCACTTAAAGTATTGATAATCAATACTTTAGTGCCGTTACAGTAGCGTTACAGGGCGTTACAGTAAAAACATGCCCTATTGTTATGCTTTCCGATATATTGTTGATAACCAATAAGTTATGTAAAAGTCAACGTTTAAATCAGGCTTTAAAACTGTGTTAATGAACGTAAATTCTAAACAAATGAATGTTAATAAAATCATGATTTTTATCCCGAAAATACTAATTTGAGCCTTCAATGCATGATTGCCATACAGCTTCCATGCAACCGTAATATGGGTGTAGAATTGTGTTTCTGATATTAACACCTTAGCGGGTCTTGAAATTTGGATAATAAGATTCTTTTCCATACTTTTGCAAAGTCGTCGTGAATGGAGAGGAGCCAGTCAGTCGGGGAGACAGGCTTCAGCGTCAAAGCCAGCCAGCAAAATCGTGAGAATCATTAAAAGCAGGAAGTCATTCCATTATGTTATAAATTTTTCTAAAAATCATGGGTTTACAATACTATTTTAGTAACTTTGCAAATTAAGCATTAAAACGATATCGTTTAGAATGAAAAATCAAACCGCAACAAGTTGGCAAGGATCATCCACCGTAAGCAAATGGTGTACTAATATGAACTAAATAATAATTTATAAAACAATGGCAAAAGCAAAACCTTTTATCAAGTGGGTGGGCGGTAAGACTCAACTCATCGAACAACTGGACAGACAACTTCCAGCTGACTTTGGTAACTGGCAGGATGCAACTTACATTGAACCTTTCGTGGGCGGCGGAGCAATGCTTTTCTACATGTTGCAACAATACCCAAACATCACCCATGCTGTCATCAATGACATTAACCCAGACCTTACGGTATGCTATCGTACAGTCCGTGACAATCCTGACATGCTCATAGAGTCCCTTCGTGACATTCAGAATGCTTATCTTGCTCTTACAACAGAGGAAGCCCGCAAAGAGTTCTTTCTGGCCGTGCGTGCACGTTACAACGAGAAGAATCTTGATCCGATAGAGAATACTACAAAGTTTTTCTTTCTCAACCGTACATGTTTCAACGGCTTGTATCGTGTAAACAAGAAAGGGCTTTTCAATGTGCCATTTGGCAAGTATGCAAACCCTTTGATTTGCGATGAGATGACCATCAGGGCTGATAGTCGCTTATTACAATGTGTGGAGATCCTTACAGGTGATTTTGAAGCAACATTCGGGCACGCTACAAACAATACGCTCTTTTACCTTGACCCACCTTATCGTCCACTAAGTGACACATCTAACTTCAACGACTACACCAAGGAATCATTCAACGATGATGCTCAGGTACGTCTGAAGGAGTATTGCGACCGTATTCATCAGGCAGAGCACAAATTTATGCTCAGCAACTCTGACTGTAAAGGCAAAAATGAGGAGGACAATTTCTTCGATGTACTTTATGG
The DNA here is from genome assembly GCA_030523165.1 of Prevotellaceae bacterium. Classification (GTDB taxonomy): domain Bacteria; phylum Bacteroidota; class Bacteroidia; order Bacteroidales; family Bacteroidaceae; genus Prevotella. Next base: position 13,220 of record JAUNIZ010000073.1, on the reverse strand, counting down.
TGAGTACAAGATAGAAAGAGTGTGGGCATTTCGTAACATAAACTCCGATGCAAGCAAGCGTGGAAAGTTGACAGAGATTCTTGTGCATAACTATGACAATACAAAGGCCATTGCCTACATTGATAATCTACAATTAGAACCATGTTATGTTGCAGAAGAAACCGGACCTTTGAGAAATGCCTTGTAGTATGAGGCTTGAAAATACATGATTTTTAGAACTCTTTGATTATAAAGGAATATGGCAAAAGACTTCAACAAGATAATAATTGAAAATTTATGATAAAAGGTGGCACAGGTGGTTCAAACACTCTAACAGGGCTCAGATACGAAGCCAAAGTTGAATTAGCGGTATTTCTCAATTCTCAAAACGGTTATCGCGTTGATGGCACAAAAGTTTACTACAACAATGATCTTGTGGCAAGACTTTTCAAAAAGCATGGCTTATACACGTTCCTAAAGGCTAATGGTATAGATTGGAAAAAGCATATTTCAAAGAAACTTTTGCCAGATAACTGCATATACGTCATCATTAATAATACAGCTTTCATTTTGGAAGTAAAGCATCAGGAAGTAGATGGTAGTGTTGATGAAAAACTACAAACATGCGACTTCAAGAAGAAACAATATACCAAATTATTCTCTGAGCTGAATTACAGGGTCGAATATCTGTATGTATTAGACGATTGGTTTAAGAACTCGAAATATAAGGATGTGCTTGATTATATAATAAGCGTCGGATGTAGATATTATTTTGGATATATACCGTTGGAGGAATTAGGCTTGCCTGTACCTGAAGTTGATACCGGTTTAGAGAATATCGTTCCTTCTTACGATCTTTGATAACTATGATAAAATCATATTATACATCGGATGATAAAGATTTTTTGTTGGCTCAAGGAGATACGTTCAAACTCCTCCCTGAGTTCAGCTTCAAGTTCGACATGATATTTGCCGATCCTCCTTACTTCCTTTCCAATGGCGGTATAAGCCTACAGAGCGGAAAGGTGGTTTGTGTGAATAAGGGAGAATGGGACAAAGGCAAAACCCCGGAGGAGATAAAGAAGTTCAACATGGAATGGCTTGGCTTGTGTCGCGATAAGCTGAAGGACAACGGTTCCATCTGGATTAGCGGCACATACCATAATATCTTTTCGGTTGCAAACTGCCTTACGGAACTTGGCTACAAGATTCTGAATGTCATCACTTGGCAGAAAACCAATCCCCCTGTAAATATCTCGTGCCGGTTTTTCACTTATTCCACCGAGTTCATAATCTGGGCAAGGAAGTGTCAGAAGATAGCGCATAAGTATAATTACGAACTGATGAAGAAACTCAACGGTAACAAGCAGATGACAGATGTTTGGCGTCTACCTGCCATCGGACGATGGGAGAAATCATGCGGCAAGCATCCTACACAAAAGCCTCTGTCTCTGCTTACACGTATCATCCTTGCTTCGACCGATGAAGGTGATTGGGTGCTTGACCCATTCAGCGGTAGTTCGACCACAGGAATAGCTGCTAACCTTTGCGGACGCAGATTTGCTGGTATAGAGCAAAGCGAAGAATTCTGCAAGATGAGTAAGGCAAGACGCATGGAAATAGACAACTTCATGTTTCGATCTGATTTGAAGCGCCACATCGCCGACCTCAAAATCCTTGATGCTGGTGATCAAAGTGATTTGTTTGTTACAGAACCTGAGCCTATAGGTATTTTGCCATTCAACACAAGCCCTTTGGATGAGAAAGGAAAATGAAGGCAAGTGCTTCCTGGCTTTTATCCCGAAAATACTAATTTGAGCCTTCAATGCATGATTGCCATACGGCTTCCATGCAACCGTAATATGGGTGTAGAATGGTGTTTCTGATATTAACACCTTAGCGGGTCTTGAAATTTGGATAATAAGATTCTTTTCCATACTTTTGCAAAGTCGTCGTGAATGGAGAGGAGCCAGTCAGTCGGGGAGACAGGCTTCAGCGTCAAAGCCAGCCAGCAAAATCGTGAGAATCATTAAAAGCAGGAAGTCATTCCATTATGTTATAAAATTTTCTAAAAATCATGGGTTTACAATACTATTTTAGTAACTTTGCAAATTAATTTGGAATGTTGTAGCCGGCGTGTCCGGTACAAGCATATTTTAGGAGAAAACATGGAAGTTAAAAACAACAATAACGAGTTTGTGCGCCAGGTGGCAGAACAGAAATACGAGTTCGGATTTACCACCGATGTACACACTGACATAATAGAGAAGGGACTCAATGAGGATGTGGTGCGCCTTATCTCCGCCAAGAAGGGAGAGCCGCAATGGATGCTCGACTTCCGTCTAAAGGCGTTCAACTACTGGAAAACGCTTAAGCAGCCCACATGGGGGCATGTCAATCTGCCGGAGATAGACTATCAGGCGATTTCATACTATGCCGACCCTCTTGCCAAGAAGCCGGAGAACAAGGAGGTGGACCCGGAGCTGATGAAGACCTTCGACAAGTTAGGAATACCCCTCGAAGAGCGTCTTGCACTGAGCGGAACTGCAGTAGACGCCATCATGGATTCAGTTTCTGTGAAGACCACGTTCAAGGAGAAGCTTGCCGAGAAAGGCATAATCTTCTGCTCAATAGGCGAGGCAATAAAAGAGCATCCCGACCTGGTGCGCGAGTATCTCGGTACGGTAGTGCCTTATCGTGACAACTTCTTCGCCGCATTGAACAGCGCCGTGTTCAGCGACGGTTCGTTCGTCTACATTCCCAAGGGTGTGCGCAGCCCTATGGAGCTGAGTTCATATTTCCGTATCAACGCGAGAAACACAGGCCAGTTCGAGCGGACGCTGATAGTTGCCGAAGACGATGCCTACGTGTCTTACCTCGAAGGATGTACCGCCCCTATGCGCGACGAGAACCAGCTGCATGCCGCTATCGTGGAAATAATAGTCAAGGACAATGCCGAGGTGAAATACTCTACCGTACAGAACTGGTATCCGGGCGACGAGAACGGCAAGGGCGGAGTGTTCAACCTTGTGACCAAGCGCGGCGACCTGCGTGGAGTAAACTCAAAGCTTTCATGGACACAGGTTGAAACGGGTTCTGCTATAACATGGAAATACCCTTCCTGCATACTTCGTGGCGACAATTCCCAGGCTGAGTTCTACTCTGTGGCTGTAACCAACAACTATCAGGAGGCTGATACGGGCACGAAGATGATACACATAGGCAAGAACACCAAGAGCACAATCATAAGCAAGGGAATAAGTGCCGGACACAGCCAGAACTCCTATCGCGGTCTTGTACGCGCTACGGCAAATGCCGACAATGCCCGCAACTACAGCTCCTGCGACAGCCTTCTGTTAGGAAGCGAATGTGGAGCGCACACCTTCCCTTACATGGACATACACAACGACTCGGCGATAGTGGAACATGAAGCCACGACGAGCAAAATCAGCGAGGACCAGCTGTTCTATTGCAACCAGCGCGGAATACCTACTGAACAGGCCATCGGACTTATCGTGAACGGCTATGCCAAGGAGGTGCTTAACAAGCTGCCTATGGAGTTTGCGGTAGAGGCACAGAAGCTGCTCTCCGTATCGCTTGAAGGAACGGTAGGATAGGGAATGTCTATGTAAGCCCCGTAAAGAAAGAACAATAATCAACAAAACAGAAAATATTATTAATACAAGATAATATGCTTATAGTAAAAGATCTGCATGCCTCTATAGCAGGCAAGGAAATACTGAAAGGTGTAAACCTGACCATAAAGGACGGCGAGACCCATGCCATAATGGGTCCTAACGGATCGGGCAAGAGCACGCTCAGCGCGGTGCTCGTGGGCAATCCCCTCTATGAGGTAACCAGCGGCTCGATAACCTTCAACGGCAAGAACCTTCTTGAGATGAAGCCTGAGGACAGGGCGCACGAAGGAATGTTCCTCTCGTTCCAGTATCCTGTGGAGATTCCAGGCGTGTCAATGACAAACTTCATGCGTGCCGCCATCAACGAGAAGCGCAAGTATGAAGGCAAGGAGCCACTCAATGCCGCCGATTTCCTGAAGCTGATGCGCGAGAAGCGCAAGATTGTGGAACTGGACAGCAAGCTCTCGAACCGCTCGGTAAACGAAGGTTTCAGCGGCGGAGAGAAGAAGCGCAACGAGATATTCCAGATGGCAATGCTTGAGCCTAAGCTGAGCATACTCGACGAAACCGACTCCGGTCTTGACGTCGATGCGCTTCGCATTGTGGCTGAAGGCGTGAACAAGTTGAGAACACCCGAATCAAGCTGCATCGTCATAACCCATTACGAGCGCCTGCTCGACATAATCAAGCCAGACATCATACATGTGCTTTACAAAGGACGCATCGTAAAGACCGCAGGTCCGGAACTCTCAAAGGAAATTGAGGCGCGCGGATATGACTGGATAAAAGAAGAAGTTGGAGAAGAGTGATTATGGCAAATAGCGAAAAACAATATATCGACCTCTACGGGCAGTGCCGCGACATACTCTTCGCACATAGTCCTGCTGCTATGAACGCCGTGCGCGACCAGGCGTTTGAGGACTTCTGCAGGATCGGATTTCCCACCAAGAAGGTTGAAAGATACAAATACACCGACATACCGGCTCTGTTTGAGCCTGACTACGGCCTTAACCTTAAACGCCTGGAGATACCCGTTGACCCATACGAGGCTTTCAGATGTGACGTGCCCAACCTAAGCACCTCGCTCTACTTCATCGTGAATGACGGATTCTATGACAAGATAACACCCAAAAACCAGCTTCTCCCTGAAGGAGTGATTATAACGTCGCTCGGAAAAATAGCTGCAGAAAAGCCCGATTTCATCGCAAAATACTATTCAAGACTTGCCAAGACATCGGAAGACGGGATAACGGCTCTTAACACCATGCTGGCTCAGGACGGCCTGTTCGTGTATGTGCCGAAAGGCGTGGTTGTAGACCGTACCATACAGGTGATAAACATATTGAGGTCTGACGTAGATCTGATGGTTAACCGTCGAGTGCTTATTGTGGTTGAAGAAGGCGCTGAAGCGAAGCTCCTGTTCTGCGACCATGCCGCAGATGACCGCCGTTTCCTCGCTACACAGGTGATAGAAGCATACGTAGGCGACAATGCCGGGCTTGACCTCTATTGTCTTGAAGAGACACACGTCAAGAACGTTAGGGTGAGCAATCTCTTCATAGACCAGCAGGCAAATAGCCGTGTAAACCATAACGTGATAACCTTGCACAACGGAATAACGCGCAACCGCACAGACCTGACCTTCAACGGAGAGGGTGCGGAGTGCAACCTTTGCGGATGCGTCATTGCCGACAAGGACCAGCATGTGGACAACAACACGCTTATAGACCACAAGGCAGGACATTGCACGAGCAACGAGCTTTACAAGTATGTGCTTGACGACAATGCAGTAGGTGCCTTTGCTGGGCGTGTGCTAGTGCGTCATGGAGCGCAGAAGACGGTATCTAACGAGACGAACCAGAACCTTTGCGCCACAAAGGAATCCCGAATGTACACCCAGCCGATGCTGGAGATATATGCCGACGATGTGAAGTGTGCCCACGGAAGCACGGTAGGCCAGCTTAACGATGCAGCACTGTTCTATATGCAGCAACGAGGAATAAGCCTTAAGGAAGCCAAGCTGCTCCTTGAGTTCGCTTTCGTAAACGAGGTGATAGACTGCATGAGGCTTGAGCCTTTGCGTGACCGCCTCCATTATCTTGTAGAGAAACGCTTCAGGGGCGAACTGAACAAGTGCGACGGATGCAAGCTGTGCAGATAATACGCACGATACGTAACAGAACCGCAATATCCCTTAATCGCTCTTAAACCACAAAAGAATATGTACGATATAAACAAGATACGTGAAGATTTCCCGATACTCGGAAGAACGGTCTATGACCGTCCTCTGGTGTACCTTGACAATGCAGCCACTACGCAGAAGCCGCGTCAGGTGGTAGAGGCTATAACCGACGAATATTATAACGTCAATGCCAATGTGCATCGTGGCGTGCATTACCTTTCGCAAAAGGCTACAGACCTGCATGAGGAAGCCCGCGAGAAGGTAAGAAGCTTTATCAATGCCAAGTCTACAAGCGAGATAATATTTACGCGAGGCACCACGGAAAGCCTGAACCTTATCGTATCTTCATTCTGCGACGAGTTTATGAAAGAAGGCGATGAGGTGATAGTGTCCACTATGGAACACCACTCCAACATTGTGCCCTGGCAGTTGCAGGCGGCAAAGAAAGGCATATCGATACGTGTCATTCCTATTGACGACAAGGGAGAGTTGAGACTCGACGAATATGAGAAGCTCTTTACCGAAAAGACGAAGATAGTGAGCGTTACACATGTGAGCAACGTGCTTGGAACGGTCAATCCCGTAAAGGAAATGATACGTATAGCCCATGATCATGGTGTGCCGTTTATGGTAGACGGAGCGCAAAGCACGCCCCATTTTGCCGTTGACGTTCAGGACATGGACTGCGATTTCTTCGCTTTCAGTGGACATAAGATGTACGGCCCTACGGGTGTAGGAGTGCTCTACGGCAAGGAGGACTGGCTCGACCGCCTTCCGCCATACCAGGGAGGAGGAGAAATGATAGAGAGCGTGAGTTTTGAAAGAACCGTATTCGAGCGCCTTCCATTCAAGTTTGAGGCAGGAACTCCCGACTATGTAGCTACCCACGGACTGGCGAAAGCCATTGACTATATAACCGCAATAGGCATGGACAACATCCAGTGCCATGAACAGGAACTGACCCGATACGCCATGCAGCAGATGAAAGCCATCGATGGAATCAGGATTTTCGGAGAGTCGGAGCATAAGGATGCAGTGGTGTCGTTTCTTGTAGGCGATATACATCACCTTGATATGGGCACATTGCTCGACCGTCTAGGAATAGCCGTAAGAACGGGCCATCATTGCGCTCAGCCGCTTATGATACGCTTAGGCATACAAGGTACTGTCCGCGCCTCTTTCGCCCTTTACAACACAAAAGAAGAGATAGACACACTCGTTGAAGGGATAAAGCGCGTAAGTAAGATGTTCTAAGCGTTTACTGTTCTTTTTTATTATTGGTTTCTGAGGAATCTTTTCAGATAATGCCTGATAGCTTTATGAAGATTTCTTATTTGATATGTGATGATTTATGAAACGCCTTATAGCCAATATCTCGATATTGCTTCTCGTCTTTTCTTCATGCCTTGCGGGCAATGAGGATGAGATGAAGAAAGCAGAGGCTTTGGCTGAAAAGGGTGAAACGGCAAAATCGCTCATTATACTGAATCAGATAATAGACCGCTTGCAGAATGTTTCAAGCCATAAGGATTCTATGCTTCTGCTTGATGCCTATCAGCTAAACGCCGAGAACTATAGGTTAATAGGCAATCGTAATCAGGCAATATCATATTTTAGAAAGGCTATAGACCTTGCAATGCCTACTGGAGACAAGGCACGTCTGGCAAAGCTATATAATAATGTATTCGGCATATATTATGCTCTAAGGGAATATGACAGGGCAGAAGACCTTCTACAGAAGTCGTTGGAACTTAACTTGTCGGTGGGCGATTCGGTGGCTATAAGGAACGGATACAACAATATGGGACTTCTTTTCTATGAGCGTGGCGAGTTCAAGAAAGCCCTTGAAAACATGAACAATGCCCTGGCATATTCAGATCACGATGACCGTGTGGGTCGCTCCCTGATTCATACAAACAGAGGTGAGGTTTTCCACAAGCAGAACAAGCTTGGCATTACGGAGCGTGAACTTTCCATAGCAATGAGACTACAGGCTGGATGCCGATTTGAACCGCGTATGGCTCAGACCCTTCTAAACATGACTCTTGTCAAGGCAAAGCTGGGAAAGCGTAAGGAAGCGCTGGTGTTGGAGGATTCGGTATATAAGGTTATCCCTAAGCTTCCGATACTGATGCAGACAAATTCATACGAGCAGATGGCGGATGTACATTTCATTCTAGGCGATTCTTTGGCAGCTTTACGTGATATTATAAAATATCAGAAAATTAATGATTCTTTGCGTAAGACCAACAACGACGACCAGCTACAGCAGCTTCTTGTGGCATACGATGCAGACCGCCTGAAGCAAAACAATTCTAATCTGCAGGAGACGGTATCGCTTTACCGGATGATGATAACCAACAGGAATATTATGGTAATCTGCGTTATAGTCTTTCTTTTGGTACTTTTCGTCTTGCTTGTGGCGTTATGGAGGCGCATGAAAGCGGATAAGCGCAAGAATAGGCTTATCAATGAGCAAAAGGAACAATTGCTCCGTTATGAGCAGATGGAGCATAGCAGGCGCCAAAAGGAATTGTCTATGGAGATAGACCACAAGAACAGGCAATTGACATCATACACCCTTGACCTAGCCGCCGTGAACGAATTTCATCAGAAGACCATTGCAAGCCTTGAAGCCTTGCGTGAGGAATATGGAGCGAAAAAGAACAAGAATGATAATGCCATGCAGGGCGATGTGAGGTTAAGGGAAGTAATATCTGGCTTGAAGCATTTCAACGACAAGTCTCTTGGCGAAGATTTCCGTGTTTATTTTGATGAGGTACACCCTGAGTTTCTTAAACAGCTATCGCTTCGTTATCCTCGCTTGAGCAAATCAGACCTTCGTCTTTGTGCCTATCTTCATCTTGGAATGTCTACAAAGGAAATAGCGGCTCTTACGTTTAAGGAGATACGAAGCATAGAATCTCAACGTAACCGTCTAAGAAAGAAGCTTGAACTTCCTCCAGAAGCCAATCTTCAGGATTTTCTTAACAAAGTGCAAGAATAAGCCAATAGAAATATTATTGAAAGTAAGAGCCAATAATATCCTTGCGTTTTACCATAGAAACATGTGCCATATTCAGCATTATTTTGTGTTGCCGTAGTATTGCCGTAGTCATTGTTAATGGCGATTTAATGGAAATATGTTACTTTTGCGGCGATTAATCTAAGTTTTTGAAAGTATGAGAAAGGTTTTACATCAACTTTTGCAAAGATTTGTTGCATTAAGTTTTGCATTGGCACCAATGGCTTATGCCAATGCTGATTCTGGGGATGTTATCTTCCAAGAGACATTTGATACGGAAGATGACTTTAACACATGGACTATAGTAGATAACAATGGCGGACGCACATGGGAGTTCCTGAATGGAGCTGCGGCTTATATGCTGGACTATCAGACGGGGCTTCCTGGTGATGACTGGTACATCTCTCCTTCGTTCACGCTTGATGAATCTAAAGTGTATAAGTTGGAATATACTGTACGTTTTAACTCAAGAACGGAGAATCTTCGTGTGCTTTTGGGAACATCTGAAGAGCCAAGTTCGTTTACTACTGTACTAGCCGATTATCCTGGAGCAACCAATGCCGATAACGGAGACAAGGAAATAAAACTCTTGGTAAAGGCTAGCGGTGAGTTCCGTTTGGCGTTTTACGCTTATAGTGAGGCAAACATGCACCGTATAGACGTGGACAATGTGAAGATAACGGAAGTATCTGACGTAAATGTTCCTGGTGCTATAGGCAATCTTTCACTTACTCCTGGCGATAAAGGTGCCTTGAGTGCTACGCTTTCATTCACGGCTCCATCTGTTACTGCAGGTGATGCAGAACTTACGGAGAACATGATGATTAATATCTATCGCAATGGTGATACTTCATGCGCAAAGTCATTTGATAATGTCGCACCGGGAGCAGAGCTGACATGGACAGATGAGGAACCTATACATGGAATTAATACCTATACTCTGGAAGCAAGCAATTCATACGGTGCTGGTGAATCTTCTACGGTTTCCGCATACATTGGAGCTGATGTTCCAAAGCCTGTTAACGACCTTAAAGCTAAGCTTAACTCCGAAAGAGGAGTGACACTTACATGGACGGCACCTACAGAATCTGCTAATGGAGGATATGTGGATTTCTCAAGCATTACATATAATATATATCGCGGTGATGTTAAGATAGCAGACAATGTGAGCGAAACAGAATACAACGATAACGTGCCTGTAGAAAGCGGTCAGGCGGAAGTATATTATAATGTAGAGCCAGTATCGGGAGAATCCGTAGGAGAGATGGCAACATCAGGTTCAGTAGTAACAGGAGAGCCTATGTCCTTGCCATACAAAGAATCATTCGCTAATCAAAGCGTTGAATCACCTTGGTCTCAGGATAGTGATGTATATGGTTTTGATTGGCAATACATGCCTGATGATGAAGAAGGCGAATATGAGGAAATAATGTCACAAGATAGCGATAACGGAATATTGCGTGCCGAATCAAAGTATGCTGACTATGGCTCACAATCACGTTATATATCACCTCTTCTTGATTTGTCTACGGCAAATAATCCGGTTCTTACTTTCTGGTTCTACTATGCTCGCAGCACTTGGTATGACCCTGATTATGACGGAGAGATAAACGATAACGTGAAAGTGCAGATTTCATTTGATGCAGGTGAATGGGAAGATGTAGAAAATTCCACGTTCTACATTAACGAAAGCTCAGCAGGTTGGACCAAATGTACCGTTTCATTGCCGAAGCAGACGGGAAATTTCGTGAATCTTGCGTTCCTTGCTACAGCTGAATCAGATGCAGGCGCATATCGTAACATCTATATAGATAATATTTCCGTTGATGAATCGGAATATTCTAATGACCTTGCACTTGATGAGTTCACCGTTGACAACAAGCGTGTGAGCGTAGGCGAGACCGCAAAATATTCAGTTACAGTGTTCAATAGAGGTGCTTCTTCTGTATCTGACTATAGTATAAACCTATATCGTGACGGTGAACTTGAAGCTACTCTTGCGGGTGTTGCTATAGAGCCAGCCGCAAAGCAGACAATCGAACACGAGTCTTTAGCTACTCTTGACGATGCTCAGGCTGAGAGCCATATATGGGAAGCCGAAATAGTATTTGCTTCCGATGAATTGGCTGAAAATAACGTATCATCAGAATTGGAGACATCTGTACGTAAACCGGAAGTTCCTTCAGTAAATAATCTTACAGGTTCAGTTATTGAGAGCGGAATATCACTCTCTTGGGATGCAGCAAGTTCAGTTGCTCCTGTAGAATATGGAGACTTCCAGACGGTAACTGATGACTTTGAAGACTATACTCCGTTTATTATAGACAATATTGGAGAATGGACGGTATATGACGGTGATAAGGCAAGCACGCTTTCTTCCCCACGTATTCCAAATAGTTATGACCATCGTGGCGACCCTATGGCATTCCAGGTATTCAACAATATTGATGCCGGAACATGGGTAGAAGATAACTATGACCAGCCATTTGAAGCTCATTCTGGAAACCAGTATCTGTTGTGTCCTTCAACAAACTATCCAGATGAAAATGATGATTGGCTTATTACTCCGCGCCTTGACGGTCGTGCCCAGACAATATCATTCTATGCACATAGTGCGACTTATGATGCGGAATGGATGAGTATATGGTACTCAACAACCGATAATCATCATGATAGCTTTATAAAGCTTAGCGAAGACGACCATATTAGCGTTTATGAACCATGGCTCGAATATTCGTTTGACGTTCCTGAAGGCACACGATATGTAGCTGTACGTTGTGTACGTCGTTGCGTATTCCTCTTTATTGATGATTTCACATATAATAGATATGATGGTGCTACGGATGGATATACTCTCGTTGGCTACAATGTATATCGTGATGGTGAGAAAATCAACTCTGAGCCAATAGATACGAATAGCTATTCTGACGCGGGCGTAAGTACAGGAACAATACATACATATAAGGTAACTGCGGTATATTCAGAAGGTGAATCTGACTATTCTAATGAAATTGAAATAGGAACAACGGGCATCGAAAGTGGTGTAAATAATACCGTAAACGTTGATGAGACCGCACGTTATGATGTTTCAGGCCGTAAGATTAATGTTCCTTCACGTGGAGTGAACATCGTCAAGACGAGCGACGGAAAAGTACGTAAGGTTATGGTTAAGTAAGAATAATCTGTATATTAAGTATTAGGCTGGTTAGGATATTCCTGACCAGCCTTTTATATTATATGTATTATGAGCAATCCTTAATGGAATGTCTATCACATGAATAAATTAGAATTATTCTCCTGAAAGCTTTTGATATTCAGATGGAGTCATTCCGTTCACTTTCTTAAACGCGCGTATGAAGCTGACGGCGTTCTTGTAGCCTACTTCATAATATATGGCTTGTATAGTTATGTTTCCGTAGTGTTCTGTGTCAGATAGACGTTTGCATGCTTCACGTATGCGGTATTCATTAAGAAACGTCTTGAAGTTCTTGTGATATGTATCATTGATGACCCAAGAAACGTATTTTGTGTTTGAGCCTACGGCATCTGCAAGCATGTTGAGGCTAAAATCTGGGTTTGCTATGACATTTATATCACTCATTACTTCAAGAATCTTGTTCAGAAGACGGTTAGTCTGCTCCTTGCTCATAACAATGTTGTTCGCTTCAATATCTTCGCGCTGGTCTTTCTCTACCCATTGCTCAAGCAATGATTTACTATGGCTTTCTGAATCCATAAGTTCGCGGTTCTTCTTTATTAGAAGGCGTTGGGTGGAATGTAGGCGTCGATTGCTTTTTGTGAGAAGAAAACTCAAGATAGCAAGCACTATAAGCAGTAATGATATTATAGTTATTGCTACGAATTGCTTGTTGATAGTTCCCACAAGAGAATCTATCTGCTCATTTGTACGCCGGTTCTCATATTCCATAAGTTCGTTACCAGCGGAATAAAGATTCATGCGGTTGAATAGCGAATCCTGGAGCTTATAGTATTGGTTATTGTATTTGTTAGCTTCTATGCTATCGCCCAGCATAGAATATGATTCTCCAAGCATTTTATAGACACTGGTGAGCAAGTCGCGTTCATTTATTTTCTTAGCTGGCTCTATACATTTCAGACCGTAGTATATGGCTTTGTCATAGTCGCCTAACATCTGATATATATTTCCTATCTCGCAATACTGGAACAAAGCATACTCGCTTTTCATATTGTTCTTTAAGGCATAGTCAAGAGCCTTTTCATGATAGCTTATGGCTTCAAAATGCTTTTTCTCCGCCATGAGAACTCTTGCATGATTGTATAGAATATAATATTCCCAATTTGCCTTATCTTTCGAAGGTGTTTTTTTAGCTAATTCAAAATATTCCTTTGCTTTTATAGGATTACCTGACTTACT